>DASXXB010000082.1:0-6475 GCA_036503355.1 Kribbella sp.
GGTCGACGGTTCGCTCGATCAGGTCGTGGCCGGCCTGGGTCAGCGCGACGACCACCGCGCGGCTCCCGTCGCCGGCGGACCGGCGCGTCACGAGGCCGCTGTCTTCGGCGCGGGCGACCCGCTGCGAGATGGCCCCGGCGGTGACGAGCGTACGGCGGGACAGTTCGCGGGTGCTCAGTTCGTACGGCGAACCCGCGCGCCGCAGCACACTGAGCAGGTCGAGCGTGGCCGGATCGACGCCGGCGTCGGCCAGCACGCGGCGGCGGTCGTCGGCGAACAGCTTCGCCAGCCGCCACAGCGGAGTGACGATCTCGATCGAGTCGGTCGGCGTACCGGGCCGCTCCCGCTGCCAGGCCCGCGCGATCTCCGCGGCCGGATACGCATTCGGTGCATCCAGCGGATAGTTGTCGCTCACACCTGCATGGTACGTTTAGACCTAAACATTTAGGTCTAAACGTGAGGTCGAGATGCGAACGATTGTGGTGACCGGGGGAGCGACAGGCATCGGGCGGGCTACTGCCGCGCGCTTCCGGGCGGACGGGGACGAGGTGGTGATCACCGGCCGGCGTGCCGACGTACTGGAGAAGGCTGCGGCGGAGCTCGGAGCCAGGGGAGTGGTCTGTGACGCGACCGATCCCGCCCAGGTCGAGCTGCTGCTGGGCGAGCTGCCCGAGAAGGTCGATGTGCTGGTCAACAACGCCGGCGGCAACACCGATTTCGGCCGTCCGGACGGTGATCTCGCCCAGCTGAAGGCGAACTGGCTGGCGAACCTCGAAGCCAACCTGATCAGCGCCGTGCTGATGACCACAGCCCTCGCGCCCCGGCTGACCACCGCCGTCGTGCATCTCGGATCGATCGCCGGCGCCCGGGGACCTGGATCGTACGGCGCCTCGAAGGCGGCGCTCGGTCTGTGGAACGCCGATGTCGCAGCCGAACTCGGACCGCAGGGCGTGACCTCGAACGTCGTCGCGCCGGGATTCACCGCCGACACCGAGTTCTTCCAGGGACGTCTGACCGCGGAGCGCCGCAGTACGTTGCTCCAGGCAACCTTGACCAAACGCGAGGGGCAGGTCGACGACATCGCCGGCACGATCCACTTCCTGGCCTCGCCCGCCGCGCGGCATCTCACCGGGCAGGTGCTGCACGTGAACGGCGGTGCGTTCGTCACACGCTGACAGCTGACAACGTTGGCCAGGTGTGACAATGGGCGACATGCGTCCCACCGTCAAAGATGTCGCCAAGCTCGCCGGGGTGTCGCCGAAGACGGTGTCGAACGTGATCAACGGTGTCGTGTTCGTGCGCCCCGAGACCCGCGCCCGGGTGGAGAGCGCGCTCGCCGAGCTCGACTACGTGCCGAACATGAGCGCCCGCGGGCTGCGCAACGGCCGCTCCGGCATGATCGCGCTGGCGCTGCCCGACCTGCTCCGGCCGTACTCGGCGGAGATCGTCCACCTGGTCGTCGAACTCGCCCACGAGCGCGGTTGGGGCGTCCAGATCGAGCAGACCGCGGCCGAGCCGAAGCGTGAGTTCGAGCTGCTGTCCAAGGCCCGTGCGTACCTGGTCGACGGCCTGATCCTGAACCCGGTGAACCTCGACGACAGCGCCGTGATGTCGGCCGGTCCGCTGCCGCCCGTCGTCCTGATCGGCGATGTCGACCAGGATCTCGTCAGCCAGGTCGCGATCGACAATGTCACCGCCGCCCGGGACATGACCAACCACCTGCTGGCCAAGGGCTGCCGCCGGATCGCCACCGTCGGCACCCCGGAGGTCCCGCGCGGTTCCAGTGGGGCCGGAGTCCTCGGCGGATCAGCGGAGTCTCCGGGTACGGCGGCTTCGCGGTTGCGTACCGTCGGCTATCACCAGGCACTGGAGCAAGCCGGCGTACCGATCGACCCGGCGCTCGAGATCAGCCTGGACCGGTGGAGTCCGGAAGGCGCGGCAATCGTGGTCGGGAAGTACCTCACCGAGCACGAGCTCCCGGATGCGTTCTTCTGCTTCACCGACTCGATCGCCTCGGGCGCGCTCGGCGCACTGTGGAGCGCGGGTATCGACGTACCGCGGCAGACGCTGGTGGCCGGGTTCGACAACATCGGCGAGAGCCAGTTCATGATCCCGCCGCTGACCACCGTCGACTTCGACCGGCGGGCCTTCGTCGCGGCCGCGCTGGACCTGCTCGGCGAGCGGATGGCCGACAAGGCCGCACCGGCACGCCGGGTGATGATCCCGCACCGCGTCGTCGAACGCGCCAGCACCGCCCGATAACGAGACTCCGATTCCGGTACGCGGGATTCCGGTCACGATCCCTTGAAATCATCGTCACTCTCAGCAATTGTTGACGGCTACCGCCATCACTCGGGGGCAGTACAGAGGAAGAAGGGGGAAGTGTGTCAGCGATGAACAGGCTCGCCGAGCAGTGCCGTGGTGTGAGGAGTCACGGCAACGCAGGGCTCGGCCGAGCTGCGATCCAACCGGCGGTGTGTACCGGCATCCACGAGGTGACCTCGTCGATCCCGTCGGTGCAACCGCGCAGCGTGGCAGTGCTCAGGTTGAGCAACGGCATGACGACCACGCTCCGACTCAGGCCCGGTGACCGCTCACCGGCGCCTGGGACCACTGTCTACGTCCAAGGTGGCCGGGGCATGGGTGATTCGCCCGCCTCAGGTGGGGTCATCCTCGCGTCGGCCGACCGGACGTCAACGGTCTGAGGCAGTGACTCGCCGGTCTCAGGTGTCCAACGCCCAGCTGAGGCCGGCAAGTCCCTGGATCTAGTTCTCTGCCGGATCGGTGTACTCGCGGATCTCGATCGGCGAGTACGGCGCCTCGGGCAGCCGCCCGGCGATCTCGGTCGCGCGGTCCAGGCTCGCGCAGTCGACGACGTAGTACCCGGCCAGCACTTCCTTGGCCTCGGTGAACGGCCCGTCCGTCACCGTCGGGACGCCGTCGCGCACCCGGACCACCCGCGCGTTCGCGACGGTCA
Organism: Kribbella sp.; assembly: GCA_036503355.1. Classification (GTDB taxonomy): domain Bacteria; phylum Actinomycetota; class Actinomycetes; order Propionibacteriales; family Kribbellaceae; genus Kribbella. The sequence continues at coordinate 2,978 of DASXXB010000082.1, forward strand.
GCGGCCTGTCGTCGACGTGCTCACCGCGCGCCTTCAGTTCGTCGATGAGCTTGCCGTGCTGTTCCATCACCTGCTCGATGCCCTGCGCGTGCAGCGTGTCCCAGGTCTGTTCGTTCCCGTAGATCAGCAGCATGTATTTCATCGCTCGCCTCCATTGACCGGGGTACGTCGGAGCCCCGGACATCTTCTCGACATCCGGGGCTCACGGTAGCGACTACCAGGTGGCACCCGCGGGCTGGCGCACGGTGGTGTTCAGCCGGTTGAACAGGTTGGTGAGCGCGATCATCAAGATGATCGCGGACAGCTGCTTCTCGTCAAAGTGGTCGGTGGCCGCGTCCCACATCTCGTCGGTGACCGCGGTCGGGTTGTCGGCCAGCCGGGTCGCGGCCTCGGTCATCTCGAGTGCGGCCCGCTCGGCGTCGGTGAACAGGTCGGAGTCGCGCCAGGCCGCGACCTGGTGCAGCCGCTCGTCGGTCTCGCCGTTTTTCAGCGCCGACTTGATCCCGCCGAAGACGCACGGTGAGCAGCCGTTGATCTGGCTGGCCCGCAGGTGCACGAGCTCGAGCGTCTTGCCGTCCGCGCCTGCCTGCCCGATCGCCTTGTAGATGTTCTGGATGCCCTTGGTGGCGTCCGGCAGGATCATCGCGGGATTGGTCATCCGTGCTTGCATCGTCGTTGTCTCCATCAGGTCTTGGTTGCTTTCACCCCCTTGACGGATGCTGCGCAGCGGATGTGACAGCGAATCGGAGATCTCTTGCGATCCGGGTTTCGACCGGTATGCCGGGATCGGAGTACTGACCGGTCAGGCAGACCGGGCCGTCGTACCCGATCTGCTGCAGCGCCGCGAACACGGCCGGCCAGTCGGACAACCCGTCCTCGGCCTCGACGAAGTTCGGCTTCCAGCCGCCGGCCTCGCGCTGGTAGTGCACGTTCTTCAGGTTCACGATACCGAGCCGGTCCGCGCCGAGCTGCAACGTGACCGCGGGATGATCGCCGGCGAGCGCGTCGTGCGCGGCGTCCCACACCAGCTTGAACCGCTCGGGCAGCCCGTCGAGCAACTGCAGTACGCCGAGCGTCGACGACACGTACCGCCCGTGATGCGGCTGTACCCCGACCTCGACGTCGTAGCGCTCGGTCAGTACGACGGCCCGCTCGAGCAGCTCGCGGTTCCGCCGTACCGAAGCGGCGTACCCGTCGGGACCGAGTTCGGCCATGATCCGGATCATCGGTACGCCGGACTCCGCACACGCGGCGAAGACCGGCTCGGACAGGTCGCTCGCGACGCTGATCGGTTCGATGCCCTCGGCCCGCAACTGCACGGTGAACTTCGGCAGCTCGGCCTCGGCGTTCGCGGGCGTGACGTACGCCGTCTCGCGCACCGGCACCTCGGCGCCACCGAACCCGATGCCGGCGATCAACCGGCCGACCTCGTCACCGGGCAGCCCGATCCAGGGTTTGGTGAAGACGGACCACAGGTACGACATCAACGACCCTTCCTTCTTCTCTGACTGACCTCATCGGTAGAGCAGGTCGATCGACTCCGCGCGGATGCGCTCCTCGTCGACCTCGACGCCCAGTCCAGGGGCGGTGGGGACCGTGGCGACGGCCTTGGTGATGCTCAGCCCTTCGACGTACAGATCGGTCAGCAGCTCCGGCCCGTTGAGCTCGGCGGGCAGGGCGAGCTCGAGCTGGCTGAACACGTGCAGTGCGGCCGCGAACGCGATGCCGCAGTCGGTGAGACCGCTGGCGAGGAGTTCCACGCCTCCCGCGAGCGCGGTCTGGGCGGTCTTGAGCGCGTTGCGCAGTCCGCCGGATTTGCAGACCTTGATCACGACCAGGTCGGTGGCGTCGAGCCGGATCGCGCGGGCCAGGTCCGCCGCAGAGAAGCTGCCCTCGTCGATCGCGATCGGGAGGTCGATCAGCTCGCGCAGCCGGTGCATCGCGAGCGTGTCGGTGCTCGGCACCGGTTGCTCGAGGCAATGAATCGTACGGATGTCCCTGGTGCGATCCAGCAACCGTTTGAGTGCGGACGGCCGGTACGACTGGTTGGCGTCCAGCCACAACGGTTTGCCGTCGGCAACTTCCGCGACGGTCTCGATCGCGGCCGTGTCGGCGTCCAGGTCGCCGCCGATCTTCACCTTGTACGCCGCATAGTCCGACGACTGCAGTGCATGGTCGCGGACGGTGTGCTGGTCGCCGACTCCGATCGCCGAGCAGAGCGGGATCTCGTCGTACACCTTGCCGCCGAGCAGCGCGTGCACGGGGACGCCGGCCAGCTTGCCGGCCGCGTCGTGCATGGCCACATCGACCGCGGCGCGCGCGAACGGGAAGCCGTTCGAGACCGCGGGGCTGAGGCGCTTCGCGGCGCGCTGGTGGAACAGCTCGACGTCGAACGGTGTGAGCTCGAGCAGGATCGGCGCGAGGTGGCGGCGGATGACGACCGCCATTGTCTCGGCGGTCTCGTAGCTCCAGCTGGGCAGGGCCCGCTGCTCGCCCCACCCGACCACGCCGTCCTCGGTGGTGAGCTTCACGAACACGACGGCTGCGGCCTGGTCCGGTGCGGCGTCCGGTGCGCCGACGGCACCGCTGCCCAGCACGAAGCGGCGCGCGAACGGGACCGCGACCGGGAAGACCTGGACCTGGGTGATCCGCGACATGGTTGGTCCTCTCAGGCGGCGATCGACCAGGCGGCCGCGTCGACGAAGCTCGGTCCGCGGGTACCATCCTCGAGCCACTGCAGCGCGTCCTTCAGTACGTAGCCGGCGAGCGCGAGATGGCCTTCGGCGGTGTCGCCGGCGACGTGCGGCGTGAGCAGCAGGTTCGGGCACGCGAGGACGTTCGGCTCGAACGTCGGAGGCTCGGGGTCGTAGACGTCGAGGGCGGCGTGGATCCGGCCGTCGAGTGCATGTTCGAGCAGAGCCTGCTGGTCGATCGCCGGACCGCGCGACGAGTTCACCACGACCGCGCCGTCGGGAAGATTCTCGATCAGCGCGCGGCTGATCATGCCTTTGGTCTCGGGAACGTTCGGGACGTGGATGCTCAGGAACGCAGCGCCGGCGGCCTCCTCGAGCGACGTCGTCCGTACGCCTAGCTCGCGGGCGCGCTCGTCGGTGAGGTATGGGTCGTAGACGGCGAGGTCGCAGCCGAACGGCTTCAAGAGCGTGATCAGTGCGCGGGCGGTGCTGCTGGCACCGATGATTCCGACCTTCGCGCCGGCCAGCTCGTGACCGCGGTACTGCGTCTGCTTCCAGCCACCGGCGCGGATCGCACCGTCGAAGCGCGGGAGCCGGCGGGCGAGCGTCAGCATCGCGCCGAGGCAGTACTCGCCGACCGACCACGCGATCCGCGGACCGGCCGAGAACACGCCGACACCCTGGTCGAGGATCGACGGGTCGATCAGGTTCTTCACCGTCCCGGCCGCATGCGCGACCACCTTCGGCCCAGAGCCGTCCGCCCACAGCTCCTTCCCGAGCCACGGCGTACCCCAACTCGTCAGCA
>DASXXB010000083.1:0-6701 GCA_036503355.1 Kribbella sp.
ACAGCGGCCGGGGAGTAGCTCCCCGGCCGCCGGTGCGTACTGCGCTGTCAGCTCACTTCTTGTAGACGACGACCTTGTCGCCGACGTGCACCCGGGCGAAGACCCAGGCGACCTTCTTCTTGTCCCGCACGTTCACGCAGCCGTGCGAGGCGCCGTTGTAGCCGCGGGCCGCGAAGTCCGACGAGTAGTGCACCGCCTGGCCGCCGCTGAAGAACATCGCGTACGGCATCTTCGAGTGGTACAGCGACGAGACGTGGTTCTTGGACTTGCGGTAGACCTTGAAGACGCCGTTGCGGGTCGGGGTCTTCGACGCGCCGAACCGGACGTCCATCACCTGGACCGGCTTGCCGTTCACCAGGTAGACCAGCTTGCGCGTCTTCTTGTTGATGCAGAGCACCCGCCCCTTGCTCATGCACCGGCTGTCCAGCCTGTACTTCCGCATGATCGCCGCACGGCTCGCGGCCGCGGTGGCCTGCTTCGGTGCGGCCGCCTGCGCCCGGGGCGGCAGGTTGGGCGGCGGTGCCGCGTTCTGCGCCGACGCCGCGACCTGGGGCGCGGCCTCGGCCGTGGTGGCCGCCGTGAGTGCTCCGACGCCCACGAACGCGACGGCCGTCAGAGTCGCGCCGAGCTTACGCAGAATGCCCATGATTCCTTTGTCCTTCCCCCAAAAAATGCTTCCACAAGACAGACGTCGCTACTTCACGTCCGGTTGGTAACGAATCAGAACTTTCTTTCCCCCGCCACCGACCGAGCAATGGTGTATCACACCCGCGGCGCCCGGGTCGCGCGCGGTGAACGACCGTTTCCGGAACGTGTCCTGGCCGGTCAGGACTTGTTCTTGCGGCCCAGTTTGGAGCGCTCGATCTGGGTCAGGGCGACCTTGCGCATCCGGATCGCGTCCGGCGTCACCTCGACGCACTCGTCCTCGCGGCAGAACTCCAGCGACTGCTCGAGCGACAACTTCCGCGCCGGAACCAGCTTCTCGAACTCGTCGGCGGTGGACGACCGGACGTTGGTCATCTTCTTTTCCTTGGTGATGTTCACGTCCATGTCGTCGGAGCGCGAGTTCTCGCCGACGATCATGCCCTCGTACACCTCGGTGGTCGGCTCGACGAACAGCGTGCCGCGCTCCTGCAGGTTGATCATCGCGTACGACGTCGCGGCGCCGGCCCGGTCCGCGACCAGCGAACCGCTCGGCCGCGTACGCAGCTCGCCGAACCACGGCTCGTACCCCTCGAAGACGTGGTGCGCGATGCCGGTACCGCGGGTGTCGGTGAGGAACTCGGTCCGGAACCCGATCAGCCCACGCGCCGGCACCAGGAACTCCATCCGGACCCAGCCGGTGCCGTGGTTGGTCATCTGCTCCATCCGGCCCTTGCGGACCGCGAGCAGCTGCGTGACGGTGCCGAGGTACTCCTCCGGGCAGTCGATGGTCAGCCGCTCGACCGGCTCGTGCCGCTTGCCGTCGATCTCGCGGGTGACCACCTGCGGCTTGCCGACGGTCAGCTCGTAGCCCTCGCGGCGCATCTGCTCGACCAGGATCGCCAGCGCCAGCTCGCCACGGCCCTGGACCTCCCAGGCGTCCGGCCGTTCGGTCGGCAGCACCTTGATCGACACGTTGCCGACCAGCTCCTTGTCGAGGCGGTCCTTCACCAGGCGGGCGGTGACCTTGGTGCCCTTCTGGCGGCCGGCCAGCGGAGAGGTGTTGGTCCCGATCGTCATCGAGATGGCCGGCTCGTCGACGGTGATCAGCGGCAGCGGCGTCGGGTTCTCCGCGTCGGCGAGGGTGTCGCCGATCATGATGTCCGGGATGCCCGCGATCGCGACGATGTCGCCGGGGCCGGCCGACTCGCCCGGCACCCGCTCGAGCGCCTCGGTGACCAGCAGCTCGGTGATCTTCACCCGCTCGACGGTGCCGTCGTGCTTGCACCAGGCAACCTGGGCGCCCTTCTTCAGCGTGCCCTCGTGCACCCGCACCAGGGCGAGCCGGCCGAGGAACGGCGAGGCGTCCAGGTTCGTCACGTGGGCCTGCAGCGGCGCGTCCTCGACGTACTCCGGAGCGGGCACGTTGGCCAGGATGGTCTCGAACAGCGGCTCGAGATCCTCCGAATCCGGCAGTCCGCCGTCCTCGGGCTGGTTCAGCGAGGCGCGGCCGGCGCGGGCCGACGCGTACACCACCGGGAAGTCGAGCGCGCTCTGGTCGGCGTCGTGGTCGAGCAGGTCCAGGAACAGCTCGTACGTCTCGTCGACGACCTCGGAGATCCGCGCGTCCGGGCGGTCGACCTTGTTCACCACCAGGATCACCGGCATCTTGCGCGCCAGCGCCTTACGGAGCACGAAGCGGGTCTGCGGCAGCGGGCCCTCGGAGGCGTCCACCAGCAGCACGATCGCGTCCACCATCGACAGCCCGCGCTCCACCTCGCCGCCGAAGTCGGCGTGGCCGGGGGTGTCGATGATGTTGATCGTGACCTGCTCGCCGTTGGCCATCTTGTGCCGTACGGCGGTGTTCTTGGCGAGGATCGTGATGCCCTTCTCACGCTCCAGGTCGCCGGAGTCCATCGCCCGCTCGTCGACGTGCTGGTGGGCACCGAACGCCCCGGACTGCCACAGCATCGCGTCGACGAGGGTGGTCTTCCCGTGGTCGACGTGGGCCACGATCGCGACGTTGCGCAGGTCGTTACGGACAGGCATGAGGAAGCGCTCCAAGCAATAAGAGGGATCTGGCGGTGGCTACGGCTCGTTTCACGTGCCACTCGACACAGGGCGCAGCATCCACATCCTACCCGTCACCGCTCGTGTCCAGAAAACGGCGAGGCCTTTGACATTTGTTGACTGGACGTCCAGTCTATAAATGGCGCCTGGGGAGGGGCCGAAACAACGGGGGGTCAGCCCTGAGCCGCCGGGCACTCGAATGGGGGGTTGCCCGGCGCTTCAGGGCCCTGACCGGGAGAAGGAGCTGTGCCGCGATCCGCGCGCATCAACGCCGAGCTGCGGGAACGCTCCCGCGAGCGCATCCTGGCGGCGGCGCTCGAGGTGTTCGCCGCGAAGGGCTACGAGGCCGCGTCGATCTCTGACGTCACCGCGGCCGCAGGCGTGTCCCGCGGCCTGGTCGCGTACTACTTCGCCACCAAGGAGCAGCTGGCCGCCGAACTGCTGGACCGCTGGCTGGACGGCATCGCCGGCATCCTGACCATCCAGGGAACACCTGATGAACGTCTGGCCGGCATCATCGACGGCGCCCTGATGGCCGCGGCGGGATCGCTGCCGATCCAGCGGCTGGCGATCAGCCTGATGATGCAGCCCGGCACACACGATGTGTTCGCCCGCGTGGAGGACGCCAAGTCGGCGCGGCTGGCGCTGGTCGAGGACGCCATCCGGGACGTCTTCGCGGCCCGCGGCGCCGCCGACCCGGCCGTCGAGGAGATGTTGCTCAGAGCAACCTTGGAGGGGGTGACCGTCAAGCTCGCGATCTACCGCGAGACCTTCCCGCTGGAAGCGATCCGCCGCCGGCTGTACGCCGGTTACGACCTCCCCGCACCGCAAGCGCCGCTGCCGTTCGCGTCACCGGTCGTCGACCGCCTCCGCGCCAAATGACCCCGGCGGCGACCACTCGAAGATGCGTGTGCCGTTCCGCAACGCAGCCCGCGGGGGCGTGAGCCGCAGCATCAGGTTCCGCAGCCATTGACCGCGCGGACCGATCTCCGCACCCACGCGCCCCATCCACGCCGAGTGCCTCACGATCCTCTGCGTACGCCGGTACCGAGCGGCGTCGTACTTCTTCAGGCCCGCCGCCAGGTCGCCTCCGGCCGGGATCAGCAACCCGACGGTGACCGCATCCTCGAGCGCCGAGTTCGCGCCCTGCCCGAGCGTCGGCAGCATCGGGTGTGCCGCATCCCCGATCAGCACCACCCGTCCGCTCGTGTACGACGGCAGCGGCCGATCCAGCAGCCACACGTCGTGCCGGATCACGTCGTCCGTCGTCTCGGTCAGGGCGCGGACGTGCGGAGCCCACGCCGCGAAGTACTGACGAACCGCACGCACCTCGTCACCGATCGGGCGACCGCTCGGCATCGCGACGTACCCGTACCAGTAGACCTCGTCCGCGCTGATCCGTAGCGCCCCGAACTCCGCGTTCGGTCCGTACGTCATCGCGAACGTGTCGTCGACGGTCGTGTCCCGGGCCACGGCCCGCCAGCAGCTGAAACCGCTGTATTTCAACGATCTGGCGGCCACGCCGTCCCGAGTGATGCTGCGCAGACCGTCCGCGCCAACCACAAGATCGGCCTCCGCACTGTGCGAGCCGTCGGTCGACTCCCAATGCACCCGGGCGCGCTCACCATCCGGCGTACCCGGCTTGACCGACGTGACCCGCGCGTCCGTCAGGAGTTCGGCGTTCTGTACGTCGGCCAGCGCCGCGTGCAGTCGTTGGCGATGGATGCCCGTCATCATCGTGTCGCCGCCATCAGGTGCCCTGAGCAACCACTTCCCGTCCCACCGGCGGGTGCCGGCCGCGCGAACGTCGTACCCGCTCCGCCGGATCCGCTCCGCGGCACCGATCACCTGCGCCGAGCGGTGGCCGTTGATCGTGACGACCAGGCCCGCGCCGACCTCCCCCAGCTCCGGCGCACTCTCCAGGACCCGCACCCGCCACCCCGCCCGCCCCAAGGCCGCGGCCGCCGCCAGCCCACCGATCCCGCCACCCACCACGATCGCCTCGTCCACCCGGCCACCATAGAAACGGCCGCCGCCGTACGCATACGACAGCGGGCGTATCTCCGGCTGCGCCCTCGGGCGACCTTTCCGGAAAGAAGTTCGCGCTCCGCGACGAAAACTTTCCGGAAAACTCAGGCGAACAGCGCGGCCGGGCGGATCGAGCCGACCGGGACGCCGCCGCCGAGGACAGGCAGCTCGATGTGCTTGGCGATCACCGGCTCGTCGATGCTGAGCCGGCGCAGCATCGCCGCCATGACCACCTGGCGGGCACGCTTCGCTCCGTCGCCGTCCTCGATCTTGACCGCGATCCCGCGTCCGTCGGCGAGCCCCACGGCGTACACGCCCTCCGCACCGACCTTGCAGAACAGGCCGTCGACCCCGCGCATCAGCTCGACCTCGTCCCGCTTGGTCCCACTCGCGTACTGCGGGAACTCGCGGAAGGCCTTCACGATCCGGGCCTCGTCGGTCCCCGGCGCGGACGCCGCGAACAGGCCGAAGGACCGCGCCAGACCGGCGAGGCTGATCGCGAAGATCGGCGCACCACAGCCGTCCACCGCGACGTACGACACCTTCTCGCCCGCCGAGTCCTCGATCGCGGTCCGGATCGCCTGCTGCAGCGGGTGCTCCGGCGAGCGGTAGTCGTCGCGGCCCCAGCGCGCCTGCGGGTCGTTCTCGGACGCCGGGTCGTGGATCGGCCAGCCGTTGAGCGTGCTGGTGAGGATCATCGCGGCGTGCTTGCCGGAGCAGTTCATCGCGACGCGTTCCGCCGTACGGCCGGCGCGGATCCAGGCATCCCGCTCGGTCTCGTCCACCGGGTACGCCGACGGCGTCCGCAGCGCCGACTCGTCGAGGCCGGCCTTGGCGAGGATCGCCCGTACGCCGTCCAGGTGGAACTGCTCCCCCGAGTGCGAGGCGCCCGCGAGCGCGAGCAGCTCGTCGGTCAGCGGAAGCCCGTTGCGCACCATCGCGAGCGCCTGCAGGGGCTTGTTGGAGGAGCGCGGGAACATCGGCTGGTCCACGACGCCCACGGACCAGTCGACGGAACCGTCGGGGTTGGTCACCACGACGGAGCCGCGATGGTGGCCTTCGACGAAGTCGCTGCGCACCACGTCGGCCAGGATCACAGGTTCGGTCACGGCTGCACTGTACAGGTGCAAAACACACAGTTGCCAATGATTCGGCTCACAGCCGGTCACGGTTCGGCATTTCGGCGACCCAGGTCTTGCCAGGGGTTATCCCAATGGTTAGTTTAACCGCCACCAAATCCTCAGGGCTGAACAGAAACCCTCAGGGTTCAACATGCGGAGGGTCAGGCGATGACGATGGACGGAACGCGGCTCGGGCGTCGTGGATTTCTCGGACTTGGACTGGCGGCCGGCGTCATCACGCTGACGGCCTGCGGAGCGGACAACAAGACGGCCACCGCGTCGGGCGATGCGGAAGCCGCCGACCTGGTGATGACGGTGTGGGGCGGCGAGTCCGACAAGACGGCGTACCAGAAGCGGATCGATCTGCTCACGGCGAAGTACCCGAAGCTGAAGATCACGCTGCAACTGATCCCGAACGACGGCTACGCGCAGAAGGTGCAGACGATGATCGCCGGCGGCAAGGGGCCGGACATCATGGAGGTCGCCGAGAGCGTCAACGTGTACTCGAGCAAGAACCAGATCCAGCCGCTCGACGAGCTGGCGAGCAAGGCCGGGATCGACCTGGAGAAGCGGTTCGGCTCGATCGGGAAGCTGTACTCGTACCAGGACAAGGTCTACGCGATCCCGGACCGGTCCGGCGCGATGATCGTCTACTACAACAAGACGCTGTTCGAGGCGAAGGGCATCAAGGCGCCGACAGCGGACTGGACCTGGGACGACACGCTGTCGGCGTTCAAGGAACTGAGCATCCCGGGCAAGCAGTGGGGGTACGGCGGTTCGGGCTGGTGGCCGCAATGGTGGAGCTTCGTCTACCAGAACGGCGGGCGGATCATCGACGAC
>DASXXB010000084.1:0-1722 GCA_036503355.1 Kribbella sp.
CTTGGTCAGGATCGCGACCTGGTTGAAGGTCTGGAACGCGCCGTTCAGCGCCAGCATCAGCTGGAGCATCATGATCGGCCCGATCATCGGCAGCGTGATCCGGGTGAACCGCCGGAACGCGTTCGCGCCGTCGACCTTCGCCGCCTCCTGGATCTCCTCCGGCACCGCCTGCAGGCCGGCCAGGAAGATCATCATGGTGCCGCCGACACTCCAGACCCCGACGATCAGGATCGCCGGCAGCGCCACGTGCGCATCGCCGAGCCACAGGCTGGTCGGCAGGTGCAGGAACTTCAGCACCTGGTTGGCCAGCCCGTACGTCGGGTCGTAGATGTACTTCCACAACGTCAGTACGGCGACCGCGGGCAGCACGACCGGCAGATAGAAGATCGTCCGGAACACCTTCACGCCCGCGATCGTCCGGTTCACCACGACGGCGAGCGCCAGACCGGCGAGCAGCGTGGCCGGAACCGAGATCACCACCCACAGCACGGTCACCTTCAGCGACGGCCAGAACGTGGGATCGTCGGTGAACAAGAACTCGTAGTTCTCCAGGCCCACCCACTTGGCCGGGGTCAGCCCGTTCCACTCGGTGAAGGAGTGGTAGAGCGACGTGACCATCGGGTACGCGACGAAGAGCAGCAGCCCGATGATCGCGGGCGAGATGAACAGGTACCCCAGGATCGTGTCCCGGCGGCGCTTAGTCATCGGCGGTCACCTCCTGACGCCGGATCCGGACGGTGAGGATCTGGAACGGCCGCAACGCGAACCGTGGCTCGTCGACAGCCTCGAGCGGACGCTCCAGCAGATCCACGATCTCGGCGCCCTCGGCAACGAAGTCCCAGCTCAGCCGCGCCGTGGTGCGCGCGCCGAGGGACTCGTACATCCGGACGATCACGTCACCGGAACGGTCCTCGGCGAGTTTCACCGACTCGACCACCACGCCCTCGCCGTCGACCGTCACGATCGGCGCGGGTGCCGACGTACCGCGAACTTCGCGGACCGGAAGGTTCAGCCGGAGGCCTTCTTCGACCGCAGCCGCGATGCCGGCGCCGGACACCAGCGTGTACCGCGCCCGGTGCCGTCCTTGATCGGTCTCCGGATCGGGATATCTCGGTGCCCTGAGCAACGAGAGCCCAATCCCGGTACCGGTGCGGCCGGCCAGCGGATCACCTGATCGCCCCGCCAGCCGGCGCAGGTCGTGACCGTACGTCGAGTCGTTGGCGATCGCGACGCCGAAGCCCGGTTCGCCGACGTGCACCCACCGATGCGCGCACACCTCGAACTTGGCCTCGTCCCAGGTGGTGTTGTCGTGCGTCGGCCGGCGCAGGTGCCCGAACTGGATCTCGGCGGTCGCCTGGTCGGCCCGGACATCCACACCGAACATTGCTTTGAGCAACTTCTCGCGCTCGTGCCAGTCCACGTCGACCGTGAACTCGACCCGGTCCGCGCCGGCCGGCACGGTGATCGTCTGCGTGTACGTCGACGCTCCCTGCGACCGCCGTACCTCGACGACGACGGCGTCAGGCCCCTCGGTCACACGCAGCGAGTCGATCGCCCGCAGCGGTTCGGCCGTCGCCCGGTAGGAAGCGTCGAGATCCCAGGCGTCGAACGCGTTCGGCAGATCGTGGTGCAGGACCAGGTCGTTGAGACGGGAGCCCTCGGCAACCAGTTCGCGATCGTGACGGGTGTCGACGAGCGACGTGATCGTCCCGTCGGCGGCGA
>DASXXB010000085.1:0-5344 GCA_036503355.1 Kribbella sp.
ACCGAAACGCAGCCGGCCTTCTACCGAAGCGACTCGTCCTGTACCGCAACTCGGCCCGCCTTGTACCGCAACTCGGCCGGCTTCTACCGCACGCAGAAAACCTTGTACCGCAACTCGGCCCGCCTTGTACCGCAACTCGGCCGGCTTCTACCGCACGCAGAAAACCTTGTACCGCAACTCGGCTTGACTTCCACCGCACGCAGCAAGCCTCGTGCCGCGACTCGGGCGGCTTCTACCGCACGCAGCAAGCCTTGTGCCGCGGTTCGGCTCGGATTGTGCCGTACGCGGCGAACCTTCTACCGCGATGCGGTCCGACCTGGACTGAACGCGATCTGTGCGTGCCGGGTCGGTGGCTCACAGACCCAGGGTTACGCTGCCTCGCGCTACCTGCGCGGGAGTGTGGCCGATGAACCGCCGAAGTGAGCGCGTCAGGTGCGGCTGGTCGTAATAGCCCGCCGCCAACGCCACCTCCGCGATGGTCCGGCCGGCGTGCAGCATCCGGACAGCGTGCCGCGCGCGCTCGATCAGCTCCAGCGTGCGCAGCGGAAGGCCGACGGCCCGCAGGAACCGGGTCTGCGCGGTACGTGCCGGCATCGAACGCACGGTGCCGTGCCGCAGTTCGTCGATCATGGGGTCGACCAGCAGCACGCCCTCCCGGCGGAGTCTGTCGATGAACACGTCGAGGTTCTGCGGAGTGGGCATCTCCCACGCGCGGCCGTCCAGCAGGATCCGGCCGTCCGGCAGCGTCGGCAGCACCGAGTCGCGGAGGTTCGTCAACCGCCCTGGCGGGAACATCGGCAGGTACGCGCCGAGCTGGAAGTCAGCGCCGAAGTACTCCGAGTCGGCCGAACACACCATCGTCGTCGCCCTCGTCGCCGGACCACGAAGGTGCACGGCCCAGCTCCCGGCGATCCGGGCGAACCCGATGCCTGCGGTGGTGGACGCCAGCGAGCTGAACGCCGTCGGACTGTCGCACTCCGCCGACCAGATCTGCGTCAGCGGACCTGCCGGCCCGCTGACGATGCGACTCTCCAGCCCCATGCACGCCAGTGAAACAGACTTCCCCGCTACCGGGAACGCGTCATCACGCACGACGCTGCGCGAACGCATCAGATCGGTCTATCCGCTGAGTTGATGTGGGTGAGCGAGGGCTGGGGATCGGTGGGGGTAGGTGGGATGGAGGCGTGGTGGGGATGAAGGGCTTGTCGGTGGCGCTGCGAGGCCCGGGGGCGTTACGCCGGCGAGTGCTGTCTGGTGCGGCGACGGGATGTGTCGTGGGGGCGCTGGCGTCGGGAGGGCACACGGGTCGATATGGACGGGCGGCAACGCCTCGGTGGAGCGGATGGCGTGGGTTTGATCGTGGATGGGCGTGAAGGGATGGGTGGATCGAGTGGCGTGGGTTTCGTCGTGGAGGTTGGTGAGGATCTGGGCGGCTGTGCTGAGGGAGTGCTTGCGTGCGGAGCCGGGTGGGTCGAGCTCGTACGTTTCAAGGTGGGCGAGGCCGGAGCGGAGGATCGACTCGAGGCGAGATCGGGTGTCGGCGTCCGCCGGCTCGAGGCCGGGGACGGTGGACAGGTTGGAGGTGGTGGACAGGTCGGGGGTGGCGGAGACGTCGGACGTGGCGGAGACGTCGGACGTGGTGGGCAGGTCGAGGGTTGTGGGCAGGTCGAGGGTTGTGGAGAGGTTCGTGGCGACGGAGAGGTCTGGGGTGCTTGGGATGTCGAGTGTGCCGGAGTTGCCGGCGAGGGTGACGAGCAGGGGGAACTGGCCGGCGGCTGTTTGACGGTTGAGGAGCGCGAGGGCCTCACCGGGTGCTAGGCCGTTGCGGGTGTCGAGGTCGTCGGTGAGCTGACGGATGGCGGGGACGAAGGCGGCGTAGAACCCCGGGCACTGCACCGAATCGATGCCAGGGGCAACCTTGTCGATACCCAGCTGGTGGATGAAGTCGTCGAGGTGATCCTGGGCCCAGGCCTCGGTGACTCCTTCCTCTAACTGGCGGCTGCCGGGTCTGGTGAAGGCTTCGCGGGCCGCCTCCTGGGTGGCGTCGGCCGGGCCCAGGAAGTGCGCATGCTCGTGGAGAAGGGTGGCGAGGGACTCGCGGTAGGCGACGAGCGTCCGCGCCGGACGGAGTTCGCCCGCGTGTTCGTAGAGGTGACGCAGCGGGTCGACGATCGCTTCGCGGTCGAGGTAGAGGGTGCCGTCCCAGTGGGCGAGGCCGAGCATTGCGCTCGAGGACTCGACGATATGTCCGTTCCATGCGGAGCGGTCGGCGCCGGCGAGCACGCGAGCTGTTTCGGCGCTCGCCGCCAGCAGTTCGGGAACCGACGTCGGGTGGGGCGCCACGGCTGTCACGGTCACGAGCGGTACGCGATCGCGAGGCGGACGAGTGAGTCGGCGGTGCGTCGGTACCGGGCTCTGTCGTCCGGGTTCTCTGCGTGGGCGGCGAGACGGCCGAGTTCGGTGATCAGCCAGTCGGCGCGCGCCTGCCGCTCGGCGCGGGTCTCTTCGGCGTACGGCGTCGTACCGGTGGGGTGTTCCATGAGATGTCCTCCCGAGTCGTGAAGTCGGCGGAGAACATACGGAGATCGAGGCCGTTTCGACGGGGGACTTCTGGAACTGTGGATAACCGGGCACAAGAGGGCCGGGGACGCCGACGTCAGCGCCCCCGGCGTGCTGGACAAGGAACCTAGTTCGCGGAAGCTGTGCTTCTCGTCTGCAGCTCCTGGATCATCGCCGCCATCGGGAAGTACGCGCGAAGGGCCGTGATCTTTGCACCGTCGATGTCGTAGAAGACGGTGTACGGCATCCGGACCATGGCTCCGGTCGGCGGTACGCCGGCGAACTCCGCCACGTGCCGACCGACGAAGACGGCCTCCAGCGCCGCGATGCCATCGCCGAACGTGACGTTCCTGAGTTCGGGCGACGCGTCGAACAGCTGGCGGTGCAGCGCGACGATGAAGTCGCGGACGGCGTCGCGGCCGCGCACCTCGTCCCCGGTCTCCATCGTCGTCCACAGGACGTCGTCACTGAAGAACGCGCCGAAGTCACCGCCGTTGAGCAACGCGTCCAAGTACTCGCGCAGCGTGGACTCGGTCTGTGTCACCGACATCGGGGGCCCCCTTTCACCGATGCGTCGCGGCCCGGCGCCACGACGCCGTGGACCGGATTTCCGGTCCCCCCGCGTTCAGTCAAGCACTGCGGTAGAAGCCCGAAAAGGCCCCGCTCCCTCGAAGAAACAGTCAAACGAATGAAGGCCTAGAAGAGTGTGGGCGGGTCGGTCGTGACGGGTTCGGGGAGTGGGGAGAGGTCGGGGGCGGACGCGGCGACGGTGGTGTGGAAGTGGCGGGCCAGGTTGAGGGCCTGGGCGTTGTCGGGGGTGTGCAGGAAGATCGTCGGGGAGCGGCCTTCGGCGAGCCAGTTGACGACCAGTTCGACGAGATATCCCCAGCCGTCGACGGTCTCGGTGACCGAGTCGCGGCCGATGTAGCGGACGATCGGGTGACCGGTGAGCGCGCGGGTCCGGCGGGCGACCCGTGGCTTCTTCATCCATGCGTCCCGCTCGGCGAAGCTGGTCGGCCGCTGAGCGAACAGGGTGCCGGTGTCGAACGGAATCCACTCCGCCTGGGCGCGGGCGAGTACGCGTTCGAGGTTCGAGGCAGCCTGTGGATCGTCGAAGAAGGACGGGTGCCGGACCTCGACGGCGTACCGGTGATCGGCGGGGGCCTTGTGGAGGAAGGCGGCGAGGGTGCCGAGGTCGGTGGGGGAGAACGCGGCGGGCAGCTGGATCCAGACTGCGTGGTTGCGCGGCCCGAGCGGCTCGATCGCGTCGAGGAACGTGCGGAACTCCGCGTCGGTGTTGGTCAGTCTGCGTTCGTGGGTGATGAGTTGCGGCAGCTTCACCACGAAACGGAAGTCGGCCGGCGTCTGCGCGGCCCAGTTCGCGACAGCCGCGCGGGACGGTGTGCCGTAGAAGGTGGTGTTGCTCTCGACCGCGTTGCACCACGAGGCGTACGACCGCAACTTGTCGCGCGCGGACTGCGGCCACGCGGCGTGCGTCCACTGCGCGCAACCGACGTACAGCATGGTCACACCGGCCGCACGTACTGACGGCAGACGTGAACGCGGGAGAAGCGTTCACGCATCGCGGCCTCGGCCGTGATCGGCGCGTGCAGGAAGGCGGACACCAAGGCGTTCACCCCGTCGGGGGTGCCGAACCCGTCGGCCGCATCCCGCCAGGTTTTGTAGACATGGAGATAACGGTAGTTCTCGGTGAACCCCGAACGCCGATACCAGTCGTTCGCCGCCGCATCCCCGCGCGTCCACGCATCCAGTACGTCGACGTCGAGCCGGGGAAGGGCCGCTTCGAGCAGCCGCGTCGCCAGCCCGCGGCGCTGATGATCGGGATGTACGGCGAGCACGTCGATGGTGGCGCGGTCCGCGAAGATCTCGACGTCCATCAGCCCGACGACCAGGTCATCTTCGACTGCTACGAGGCGGTGTGCGGGGTTCTTGAACACCGGGCGGTCCACCACGACGTCGTCGTAGTACTCGGTACCGAAGAAGCTCAGCAGGCGGCAGCGCAGCCAGCTGTCGGCATCGGTGTCACGGTAGTCGCGGATCTCGGTCATCCGGCGACATGATGACACGCCGCCCCGGCACCCATCCAGGGCGCCGGGGCGGCGTTCACAGCACAGGTCAGCGCTCGACCTCGCCGCGGATGAACTTCTCCACCAGGTCGCGGCAGACGTCGTCGGCGTACTGCTCCGGCGGCGACTTCATGAAGTACGACGACGCGGACAGGATCGGGCCGCCGATGCCGCGGTCCTTGGCGATCTTCGCGGCCCGGATCGCGTCGATGATGATGCCGGCCGAGTTCGGCGAGTCCCACACCTCGAGCTTGTACTCCAGCGACAGCGGTACGTCGCCGAAGTTGCGGCCCTCGAGCCGGATGAAGGCCCACTTGCGGTCGTCCAGCCAGGCCACGTAGTCCGACGGCCCGATGTGGACGTTGCGGTCCTCGATCTCCTCGCGCAGCTGCGAGGTGACGGACTGGGTCTTGCTGATCTTCTTGGACTCCAGACGCTCGCGCTCGAGCATGTTCTTGAAGTCCATGTTGCCGCCGACGTTCAGCTGGTACGTACGGTCCACGGTCACGCCGCGGTCCTCGAACAGCTTGGTCAGCACGCGGTGCGTGATGGTCGCACCGATCTGCGACTTGATGTCGTCGCCGACGATCGGCAGGCCGGCCGCGGTGAACTTGTCCGCCCACTCCTTGGTGCCGGCGATGAACACCGGCAGCGCGTTCACGAACGCGACACCCGCGTCGATCGCGCACTGCGCGTAG
>DASXXB010000086.1:0-3154 GCA_036503355.1 Kribbella sp.
CCGCGACGCCGACCTGATCCTGGTCATGGAGAACGGCGCAATCGTCGAACAGGGCAACCACACCGAACTGCTCGCCCTCGACGGCGCCTACGCCCGCCTCTACAACGCCCAGTTCAGCGGCGCGGTGGTCGACATCGACGAAGAGGCCGCAGCCCTGGCCTCCACCCCAACCCCAGCCGGCCGCCCCATGGCCCGCTGACCCCCGGCAGGCGAGGCCGCCCCAGGCGCCCTCGCCTGCCTGCTGTGGATAACTTCCGCGGCGCCACGACGAACTGTGCGGTACTTGATGCGTGTTCGACAACGCAGACTTCGTACTGGAACCGAGCGCACGGACCGCGAATCGTGTCGCCGCTCAACTGGGCATCGCGGACGACGCGGATGTCATGACGCTGCGGCACGCGTACCTCGTCGCCTACCAGTTCCCTGCGCCGTTGATGGTCAGGGTCGCCGACGACATGCTCGCCGACCTTCGGGACGATGTCGGAACGCGGAATGTCGGCCGCGTCGTTGCGGTGGGACGCGACGGACATCATCTTGCGCTCGCGATGTCGAAGCTCGACGGAGAGTTCTTCGGCCGGCACGGATCGAACCTGGTGCTGTCCCGCATTCTCGTCGAGAACGCGCTGCAAGACCTGGAACGGCACCAGGGTTTGACGTTTCCGCACTTGCACGGTTTCCGGGGTGCAGCGCCACGAGTGCGCGCCGCCGACACTGTCGGCGGATTTCGGCTGCTCACCGACTACCTGCACGACAACCAGGTGCCGGTCGGCCGTCCGGGCAGCCGGGTCGCGCTCGTCGACACGAGTTTCAAAGGCACCGTGCAGGAGTTGCTCGCCGCGGCGTACCCGGAGACCGAGTTCGTCGGACGGTACGCCTTCCACGCCGAATCCCCGGACGACCCGCATCCGGGGACCAAGAAGGGCTACGAGGTCCACCTGTCCGCGTCGGAAACGCAGCGCGGGAGGGCCTTGGAAGTGCTCCCGGCCGACGAGTCGAAAACGTTCGCGCACCGGATGGCGCTGCACAGCGTGGAGAAGTTGCTGAACGGCCCGATGTCGAGTCCGGAGCGGATCGGCGTACGCCGACCCGAGCAGTCCGCTCAGCGGCACGATCCGGAGATGCTGAGGGGCTTGAGCAGGGCGCGGTTGTCGCCGCGCCTGCGCGACCCTCGGGTCCGTGAGGGCGTGAAGGTGGTGAATCTGCGGGCCGTCGCCGATCTGGCGCGACATGTTGCCATGCTGCGTGATCGGGGAGCCGAGTACCGGCCGTGGCTGGACGACTGGGCCGGGCGGTATCGCCGCGAGGTCCGCGCGTGGATCACCGATCGTCCGACCGATCGGCGGCTGGCGGAGTTCCTCGATTCGTTCGTTTACCGGTCCGACAACCGGCAGGTGGAGGCACTGCAGAAATCGTTGGACCGGGCAAGAGTTCCGGAACGTGACAGGCCGGCGATCTGGGAGGCGTACGAGCGGTGCGGGAGTGAGCGCGACAAGCAGGTGTTCGCCGAGAATGTGTTGAACGCGACGCGGGGAGGTGCGGGTGGTGGGCGATGGTGGCGACGCGGATCCCGTGGACGAGTGGATGGCCCTCGCGGGGGCGGCCGCGAGCTTTGAGGATGCCGGGCTCGTGGGTGGGCCTCCGCCTACCCCCGGACCGCCCGCGATCGCCCGGGCGCCGATGATCATCGACACGGATGCGGGTGGGGATCCGGACGACAGCGTGGCGTTGGTGGTGGCGGCCCGGTTGGTGCCGGAGTTGGCGCTGGTGGTGACCGGGGACGAGTACGGCGGGGAGCGGGCCCGGTTCGTGCGGTGGTTGCTGGACCTGGTGGGGCGGTCGGATGTTCGGGTGGTGGCGGGCGCCGACCTGGGGAATCGTCGCGGTTTCGTCGTCGGGGAGATGTGTCCGGCGGACGTGCCCCGGCAGGAGACGGATGTCGTCGGGGCGGTGAGCGAGGTTCTGGCGCGGCGTGACGGACGGGTGCGATGGGTGGGGATCGGTCCGTTGTCGAACCTGGCGGCACTGCAGCGGAAGCGGCCCGAGTTGGTGGCCCGGATGGCGGTCACGCAGATGGGCGGGGCGATCAACTACCGGCATCCGGAGCGGGCCGAGCACAACTTCCGCGCGGATCCGGCGGCGGCCGTCGAGCTGTTGCCCGCCTTGGAACGGTGGGGCCCGCCGACATTCGTGACCTCGGACGTGACGTTCCACCCGGCGATGGAGACCACCGCGGACTCGCGGCTCTACCAGCGGTGGACCGAGCCCGGCGCGACGCCGTGGGAGCGCGTACTACGGGAGCACTTCGACCGCTGGACGGCGAAGTACGTCGCGATGCAGCACGACTCGCTGGCGCTCGCCGCCGCCCTGCTCTGGCCGGGTGTGCGATTCGCGCGCGAGCGGGTGGTCCTGGACGACCTCGCGCGCATGAGCCTGGCACCGGACGGGACCGAGATCGCCCTGTCGGTCTCGGCCGACTACCCGGCCTTCATGCAGTGGCTGGAGCAGGCGCTGGTACGCCGTTGACGAACCGATCGGGTGAACTGCCTACCCCCGGACATCTCCTGTCGCTCCGCAGACGGCCCACTCGACACGCCCAGCGCCTGTGGGCGTCTCGGCGCTAGTCGGCCCGGTTCAGGCGGCGTACGGCGAGTTCGGCGAGGAGGGCGGCGCCGTCGGGGAGGACCGAGTCGTCGAAGTTCGCCAAGGGGGAGTGGTTGTCGGCGGCCGCGTCCGGGTCGGCGGCGGCGCAGGCGCTGAGGTTGAGGTAGACGCCGGGCACCTCGTTCAGCACGTACGACATGTCCTCGGCGCCGCACCGCGGGTTCGGGCGTTCGCGGAAACGGTCGGCTCCGAACAGGTCCTCGATCACCGAACGGGCGAACTCGTACTCGGACGGGTTGTTCACCGTCACCGGATACCCGACCTGGTACTCCGCCTCGACCTGCAACCCGTGCGCCGCCGCGAGCCCCTCGACCAGCTGGATCGACGACCTCTGCACCTTGGCCCGGGTCGCCTCGGAGAACGTCCGGACGGTCGCGTCGATGAACGCGTCGTCCGGGATGATGTTCTCCTTCGTGCCGCCGGCGATCCGCCCGACCGTGAGCACGACCGGGTCGAACACGTCGAACTGCCGGGTGATCATCGTCTGCAGCGC
>DASXXB010000087.1:0-14741 GCA_036503355.1 Kribbella sp.
CGGCGGTACGACGTACGTGCTGGAGGAGTCGATCACCACAGACTTCGGGCTGGTGCACGCGCTCAAGGGCGACACCCACGGGAACCTGGTGTTCGACCGCAGCGCGCGGAACTTCAACCCGCTGGCCGCGATGGCCGGCCGAGTGACGATCGCGCAGGTCGAGGAGCTGGTCCAGCCTGGTGAGCTGGACCCGGACTCGATCCACCTGCCGGGCGTGTTCGTCCAGCGTGTCGTTGTCGTCGGCAAGGACATCGAGAAGCGCATCGAGAAGCGTACGGTTCAGCCGCGCGAGGCCTACGAGGCGCAGCGCGAGAAGATGGAGGCCTGAGATGCCCCTCACCCGTGAGCAGATGGCCGCCCGCGCCGCCGCCGAGCTCGAGGACGGCTCATACGTGAACCTCGGCATCGGCCTGCCGACCATGGTCCCGAACTACATCCCGGACGGCGTCACCGTCGTCCTGCAGAGCGAGAACGGGATCCTCGGCGTCGGCCCGTACCCGGTCGAGGGCGAAGAGGACCCGGACCTGATCAACGCCGGCAAGGAGACCGTCACAACGTTGCCGGGGGCATCGTTCTTCGACTCGTCGCTGTCCTTCGGGATGATCCGCGGCGGCGCGATCGACGCCGCGATCCTGGGCGCCATGCAGGTGTCCGCGACCGGCGACCTGTCGAACTGGATGATCCCCGGCAAGATGGTCAAGGGGATGGGCGGCGCGATGGACCTGGTGCACGGCGCGAAGAAGGTGATCGTGCTGATGGAGCACGTCGCCAAGGACGGCTCGCACAAGATCCTCGCCGAGTGCGACCTGCCCTACACCGGCCGCGGCGTGGTCAACCGGATCATCACCGACCTCGCGGTCCTGGACGTCACCGACGACGGCCTGCAGTTGGTCGAGCTCGCCGACGGCGTCACCTTCGACGAGCTCCAGCAGAAGACCGGAGCACCCATCAAGCAATGAACGCCGTTTCCGGCAGCGCGCGACTCCAGTCGTGCGGTCGGTGGCGGAGGTGCTGGTCGAAGAACGCCGGGATGTAGGTGCGGAGGGCGCGCAGGACGTTGCGCGCGTCCGCCGTACCGACGGTGTTCGCGACCAGCTCCGGTGGGACCGTGAAGAACTGCTGGAACCACGGGATCAGGGCCTGGTAGTCGACGAAGCTGTAGTGGCGGCCGTTCGGCAGGTTCAGGTCGCGCTTCCAGCCTGACGAGTGCTCCCAGAACAGTCCCCAGGACGGGTCAGTCCGGTGGTCGTGCGGCCCCGGGCCGATCGCGCCGGAGCCCATCAGCAGGAACGGGCGGTCGGTGCCCTTGGCGACTGTCGGGCAGTCCGCGGGGTCGTCGTACCCGTAGCCGAGCTCGCCGTCCAGGTCGATGGCGGCGCGGATCCGCGGGTCGGCGACCAGCAGGTCGATCGAGCTGAGGCCGCCGGCCGAGTGGCCGTACGAGCCGATCCGGTCCAGGTCGAGGAGGCTGCCGAGGCCCTTCGGCAGTCGGCGCCGTTCGGCGTCCGGGTTCTCGCCGCGGGCGAGTCTCTCGAGCGAGTCGAGGACGAAGCGCAGGTCGGCGTACCGCGCGTTGCGGGCGAGCATCGCGTACGGCGCCGGTGGCAGCGTCTGTACTTCGAGGCGGTGGCCGGGGAACTCGACGCCCGCGACCTCGTACGTGTGGTCGACGGTGACGACGACGTACCCGCGACTGGCGAGCTCGGCGACGCTGATCGACGCGAGGCCCCGCGGCACGCCGAAACCGGGCGAGAACAGCACGACCGGTCTGCGCCCGGGCAGGACGGGAGCGAGCAGGCCCGCGTGGCTCCTGGCGCCCGCCCAGTCGATCGTCCCGACCGGTTGCTCGAGGGCGATGGCCGCTCCTTCGCCGAACACCTCGGCGGTCAGGGGCGGCAGGTACGGCGCCGGTGCGGTCGTGCGGCTCGCCGGATACCAGATGCTGATCATCAGCTCGCGCGGCCGGCCGGGGACGTACGGGTCGTCGCGACGATGATCGACAAGATGCAACTCCGTCGTACCGACCGCAAACGGGCCGGTCGGCCGGGGTAGCCGGATACCGACCGGCCTCGCTGCGCTGCCGCCGGCCCCTTCCCCTCCTCTGATCGACGAGCCGGCGAACCCGGCGAGTGGAGTGAGAAGTGTGGAGGTGATGATGTGGCGTCGATTGAGCATGGACCGACTGTGCACGAAGAGGAACTGTGCGTTCAGCTTGCGAAAGACACCTGTGATCCCTGACGAAAGTCGGGTATCACGGTACGGGTGGAGTTGGATGTGCTGGTCATCGGCGGGGTGGGCATCGACACGATCGTGCGGGTGCCGGGCCTGCCGTTGGCGGATGTGGACACAGTCCCGGTCGAACCGATCGAGTCGTACCTGGCGCACACCGGCCACGGCGTCACGCTCGGGTGCCACCTGCTCGGGCTGAACGCGGGCCTGGTGGACGTGATCGGCGACGACCCGGAGGGCGCGCGGATCCGCCGTGCGTACGACGAACTCGGCATCCCGCTGCGCGTCGTACTGCATCCGAGCGGCACCCGCAGATCGGTCAACCTGGTGGCTCCGGACGGTCGCCGCCTCTCGATGTACGACGGCCGGCACCCGGACGGACTGCGCGTCGACCCGAACCTCTGGCGCCCGCTGATCCGCCGCGCCCAGCACGTCCACGTCTCGATCATGGACTTCGCCCGCGACGCCCTCGGGGACGCGATCGCCGCGGACCGGTCGATCTCCACCGACCTGCACGACTGGGACGGCCGCAACGACCACCACAAGGACTTCGCGACCGCGTCGGACATCGTGTTCGTCTCGACCACCGCGCTGCCACCGGACGGCGTCGAGTGGATCCTCGCCAACGGCCGCGCCGACGTCGTGGTCGCGATGGCCGGAGCCGACGGCAGCTACCTGCACGTCCGCGGCGAACAGGTGCAGCACTTCCCCGCGATCGACCTCCCCGACCGCCCGGTCGTCGACACCAACGGCGCCGGCGACGCGTATGTCGCCGCCTTCCTGGCCCGCTACCTGGACGGCGCCCCCTGGCCCGAGTCCGCCCGAGCCGCCACCATCGCCGCCTCCTGGGCCTGCACCACCCCAGGCACCCACACCAACCTCATCACCGCCGAAGAACTAGCCCTCCGCACCCGAGGGCTTGGGTAAACCAGATCCTGTATGATGAGGAACAGCTCAGGGCATTAGCCCTCGGGAAGTGGACCCGGCAGTCATCCGGACGGTTGGCGAGCCGGGTTTCGCGCGTCTAGACCTGAATCATGGTCGAGTACGGCGCAACGAGGTCCCGCCACTCGCCGCCCTTCGCCCATGACCAGGCCACGGCATCAGGTATCCACAACATCGGATCCGAATGCGCCGCCAGCAGTTCGTACCGCAAGCTCTCCGCGCAGTCGTACTGGCGTGCAGCCCGGAACAAGACCTGCTTGTCGACAACGGCTGTGGACTCGTCGCGCTCTACCACCATCCGCTCCGCGGACCCGGCGATGTCACAGACCATCCTCGCCAGGCAGGCCCGCCGCGCGGCGATCGTGTCCTTGTCCGCCTGATAAAGGCGAGCAGCGAGTCCGAACTCGGCGATGACTGCCAGGATCTTCCTCCGTCACGCCGGCGACTCCTTCGTGAAATGAATCCGCCGCTCACGAGGCATCAAAAGACCAGCCATCATCCGACGGCGTGCATTCACCGCCTCGGCCGGACACACGACTGCCGCCATGGGCAGACCCTTGGCCTTGCTCTCGTCGACGAACACGTGCTCCGGCATGGATGAACTCTAAGTGCCTGCTCCGACAGCACAAAGTCACCGTCGGCGGGCGTTATGCGCGGGTCATTGGGGGGTGGAGGGTGGTGGCTGTGCCGCGGTGGAAGAGTTGGGCGGGGCGGCCGCCGTCTCGGGTGGTGGTGGTGCCCAGCGGGGTGACGAAGCGGGCGGTCTTGGTGACCTTGCGGTGGAAGTTGCGGGGGTCGAGCGGGGTGCCCCAGACCGCCTCGTAGACGCTGCGGAGTTCGGAGATGGTGAACTCCGGCGGGCAGAACGCGGTCGCGAGCGGTGAGTACTCGAGCTTGGCCCGGGCTCGTTCGACCCCGTCGGTGAGGATCCGGTGATGGTCGAACGCGAGCCCGAGGCCGCCGGCCGGGCTCACCTCACGCACGTCGCCCGCCGGGCTCACACCCCGTACGTCGTCCGCCGGGCTCACATCACGCACGTCGTCGGCCGGGCTCGCATCACGTACGCCGTCCGCCGGGTCCGCACCCCGTACGTCGTCCGCCGGGCTCGCATCACGTAAGCCGTCCGCCGGGTTCGCACGCCGTACATCGCCTGTTGGGTCGGCACGCAGTACGTCGGTGACGGTGATCCAGCTGGCTGAGGCGGCGTCCGAGCCGGCGGTCGGTGCGGGTAGGTCGGGCACCAGCGCGAGATACGCCACGCTGACGACCCGGCCGCGCGGGTCGCGGTCGGGGGCGCCGTACGTCGCGAGCTGCTCGAGGTGGATGCGCTCCGCGGACAGGCCTGTCTCCTCGGCGAGCTCGCGGCGGGCCGTCGTCTCCAGGTCCTCGTCCGGCCGCACGAAACCGCCGGGCAGCGCCAAGCGGCCCTGGTACGGCGGGATGCCGCGGCGGATCAGCAACACCTGGAGGCGGCTTTCGCGGACGGTCAGGATGACCAGGTCGGCAGCCAGGCCGAGCGGCACGAAATCCATGATCCGACTCTAAACGTCACCTTGACGAAAAGCCACTCACGCACTTATCGTCATACTGACGACAAGGAGAGCAAGAGATGGCAGACATCACCCGGTTCGGCTTCATCAGCCACCTGCGGGCCAACCCGACCACCCACGTGCGCCACCTGCGCAACGGCAAGGTCGCGCACGACGGCGCCGGCCAGGCGTTCTGGTTCCGTGCACTGAACTCGTCGCTGAGCGAGGTCCCGATCGACGACCGCGAGCAGCCGCTGCTGTTCCACGGGCGCACGCAGGACTTCCAGGACGTCGCCGTACAGGCAACCGTCACGTACCGCGTGACCGACCCGGCGCTCGCAGCGAGCCGCCTCGACTTCGGGATCGACCCGGATACCGGACTGTGGCGGTCGACCCCGCTCGAGCAGCTCGGCGGACTGCTGACCGAGCTGGCGCAGCAGACGGCCCTCGACCTGCTCGCCCGGATGACGCTGACGGAGGCGCTGTCGGAGGGCATGACAGGTCTACGTACGGCGGTCGGCACCGGCCTGCGCGAGGACCAGCGACTGACCGGGCTCGGAATCGGCGTCGAAGACGTCCGCGTGGTCGCCGTACGCGCGGAGCGGGACGTGGAGAAGGCGCTGCAGACTCCCACCCGCGAGATGGTTCAGCAGGCAGCGGACAAGGCGACGTACGAAAGGCGTGCGCTCGCGGTCGAGCGGGAGCGTTCGATCGCGGAGAACGAGCTGCAGAACCAGATCGAGCTCGCCCGCCGCGAGGAGCAACTGGTCAACCAGCGCGGTCAGAACGAGCGCATGCGCGCCACCGAGGCCGCAGCGGCCGGCCAGATCGAAACGCAGGCAGCCGCCGGCCGGCAGCGCGCCCTAGCCGAGGCCGAGGCGGACGCGAAGCGCGTGATCGGTGTCGCGGAGGCTACGGCCGAGAAGGCGTTGCTGGACGCGTACGCCGGACTCGACCAGGGCACGATCCTCGCGCTGGCGATCAAGCAAGGCGCTCTGCCCGAGATCGGCACCCTGAACCTGACCCCGGATCTCATCACCCCGCTTCTCACGAAGCTGACAGCTGGAGCCGAAGCGTCTCGTGCTCGAGTGGGCGGTGAGGGCGCATGAGCCTTCCGCCTCGGGCGGTGGTTGTGCATCGGGCTACGGAGTTGACCGAGTTGATTGCCCGGCACGGCACCAGGCAGCAGGCTGGGTTCTTCCTGGCCGGACGCGGGCGGGACCTGGCCGAGCTGGACGAGCGCCATCAGGCGCAGCAGGACGCGTTGGCGACCGTGTCCGCGGCGATCCCGCTGGACTGGCGACGCGCGGTTGCCGAGCGCAACGATCTCGACCGGTTCGTGTTCGGTCCGGAGGACGTGGTGATCGCGGTCGGCCAGGACGGGCTGGTGGCGAACGTCGCGAAGTATCTGGACGGTCAGCCGGTGATCGGCATCAACCCCGAGCCGGCCCGCAACCCCGGCGTACTCGTGCCGCACGAACCCGCCGCGATCGCGGATCTCCTGTCCACACAGCAGATCACCGAACGCACGATGGTTGCCGCGAGCACCGATGACGGCCAGAAACTCCTTGCGTTGAACGAGGTGTACGTCGGCCATCGCACGCACCAGTCCGCGCGCTACCGATTGCACTCCCCCGACGGGATCGCCGAACGGCAGTCGTCGTCCGGCATCCTGGTCGGCACCGGGACAGGAGCGACCGGCTGGTGCCGCTCGGCCTGGCAGGAACGCCGAAGCCCACTCGCCCTGCCAGGTCCGAGCGATCCGATGCTGTGCTGGTTCGTCCGTGAAGCGTGGCCGTCACCCGCGACCGGGACCGACAACACCGAAGGGTTGCTCAAGGCACCGGACTCGCTGAGCATCACCGCGGAGTCCGACCTGGTCGTGTTCGGCGACGGGATGGAGTCCGACACGTTGAGCGTCGGCTGGGGTCAGCGGGTCGAGGTCGGCGTGGCCGCGGTCAAGTTGCACCTGGTGGTCTGAATCGTCGCGTGCCACGCGGAGTACAGCCGCCGCGCCGAACCGCCGATCGGACCAACCGCGTCGAACACCGCGCCCCGACTGGCGGGCTCGGCGTTCGCGATCGCCGCGACGGCGTCCTCAGGTGCGTCGATCGTCGAGGAGCACACGTTCAGGATGTAGTCCGGCACCTGCAGCTTCGGGTCGACGCAGCCGACCAGCGGTACGCCGACTGCCGCCACGATCGGGAACACAGTGCCCGGGATGCCGACCGCGCACTCCACGCTCGCCGACTCCGGTACCGAGCCGAGCGCGCTGATGTCGTACTGATCCCACCGCGTCCGATCCTCGCGCGGGTGCAGCCCGACCACGATCTGCTTGCCCGCGGCCTGGAGCTTCGCGGCCGCGTCGAGCAGCAACTGCGTACCCGGCGCCGCGTTCCCGGTCTGGTCCGGGTGCGTCACGCTGGTCAGCACGAGCACCCGATCCTTCCGCGGTGCGTACGCCGGGAGGTTGTCGGTCTGCGCCGACCCAACCATCCGCACCCGGCGCTTCCACCCGAGATACGCCGCAAACACCTCCGACTCCGCCGGCGACGCCGCCGTGACAAGCTCCAACCGCGACCGGAACTCCTTGGCCCGCGGCGCTTCCTGAGGCTTCAGATACGCCAACGAACTCGCCACCAGCGGCAGTCGCCGCAACGCCGCCGCCACGTCAGCCGGCCAGTCCGAAGCACCGTTCACCACCAGAAGATCAGCCTGCGGTACGTCGTTCAGCGTCGCGACCGTCACCGGGTCGCCCGGCTTGATCTGCGTCAGATCCGGAACGACCTGCACCAACTCCCATCCACGCCGCACAGCCTCGGCCAGCAACGGCTGCGCGTGGTACGTCCCCCACGGCTCATTGGTTGCCAGCAGCACCCTCGTACGCCGTGGACGAGCAGCCACCGAAAGCCCCGGCGTCGCGGCCAGCCCGACCCCGAGAGCCCCGAACTTCAGCACCGTACGCCGTGTCGTCGTCATGCCCGCGACCCTACGAAACCCCGATGAACGGGCACCGGCGTGGTCTTGAACATTCGCGTCAGCCGCCGTTGAGGGGGTCGTAGGCGGGGGTGAAGCGGAAGTAGTCGGTGTCGTCGAACGTCAGGGGGACTCTGCCGAGACCCTTGATGACCGTGGCGGTGCCGGCGGCGTGGCCCACGGCGTACAGGTATCCGGTGTGGGTGTCCCGGTCGATGCCGAGCAGCAGCGTGCCGTACTGGCCGCACGGGGCCGCCACCAACTGCTCGAAGCCTTGCCAGGTTGACGCACGCACCGGGGTGATGATCGGCCTGAGCGGAACACTCGTTGGGATCTTGACCGTGTACAGCGCCCCGGCCCGGTTGTTCGCCAGGAACATGTCGTACGTCGGCGTGGTGGCGATCAGCGCGAACGACTTCATCGTGCTCATCCCGGTCACGTACCCGGTGTTCCGCAGGCCGTTGCCGACATCGGTCCACCGCCCGAACAGCCCGTACTGGTCCTGCTGGTACAGCATCGTCCGCGTCGGCCTACTGCTCGCGGACGCCTTGTACTGCGACTGGATGAGGAATCGTCCGCCCCAGCCGTTCCCGATCCGCCGGAACACCGGCGTACCGTCGAGCTTGCCGTCGGAGTCGACGGTGTACGTGCTCTGCATCAGATACCCGGCGCCCCACACCACCTTGCCGCTGCGCGTCGTCCGCCCGCTCCCGGCCGGCACAGCGGTGAACGAGGTCGGCTGAATCACGGCGTACGGCGTGTCGTACACACCCGGCGTGCTGACGAGCGTGCCGGCGGAGCCCGCGGTGAGGACGCGACTGCTCACGCCGCGCGTGTTGACGTCCAGCGACCCGAGCCCGAGCGCACAGGCCGCGGTTCCGGCGGCCTGTGCGGGCTGGATCGCAGGCCCGAGAGTCAACGCCAGTCCGGTCGCGCCGGCCAGGCCGATCAACTTACCCAGCATGACATTGTCCTCTCGAGGTGATCATTCGCCGTAGAGCTCGTCGTAGAACTCGATCGGGACCCACGGGAAGTAGACGTTGTCCGCCCGGGTTCCCGGGACCGCGCCGAGGCCGTTGATCACGGTTGCGGAACCGTTGGCGTGCCCAACGGCGTACAGGTAGCTCGTCTTCGTGTCCTTGTCGATGCCGAGCAACAGCGTGCCGTACTGCCCGCAGCGCGAGGCGACGAGGTACTCGAATCCCTGCCAGGTGCGGCTGCGGACCTGCTTGACGACCGGCTTCATCGGCGACGTGGTCGGGATGTGGATCGTGTAGAGCGCACCGCCCTTGGTCGTGGCCAGGAAGGTGTCGTACGTCTTGGTCTTCGCGATCAGGGCCATCGTCTTGACCGCCGAGAAGCCCGGGTACGAGCCGGTGCTGGTCCACGTCTTGCCGACGTTCCAGCGGTACAGCACGCCGTCGTTGCGCAGTGCGTACGCGGTCGAGCGCGAGAAACTGTTGTCCAGCGTGCTGAAGCCGGACACCTCCATAAAGGTGAACGGCGTCCAGCCGCCGCCGATCCGGGTGAGCGACTTCGGGAAGGTCGGGTCGATCTGCCCGGTGCCGTCGATCGCGTAGCTGCTCCGGTAGAGGCCGTCCCCGATCACGACCGTGCCGTACTCGTCGGCGCCGGCGATGTTCGGGACGCTCGAGAACCGGCTGCTCAGCCGGACAGCGCCCGGTGCGTACACGCCGGTCGTCCTGAACGGATCGGTTGCCGTCGGCGGGGTGTTCGCCGTGACGCCGGTCGACACCTGCGACCCGTTGGCGTCGACCGATCCGAGCGGCATCTCGCACGCAGCGGTCGTACCGGCCCGCACCGTCGGCTTCGGCGGCTTCACCGTCGCGGCACCCGCGGCCGCCGGCGCCAGCGCGCTGATGGCCAGTGCTGCGCCACCGGCCAGCGCCATGATCTTTCGCTTCATAGTCCCCAGTCCCCTAAGCCTCGTGGAGTCGTTCCACAGACCTTGATACGGGGCGGACACGGAAAGTTGCGGCTTCAGAGTTCCGCGTAGGCGGAGACCAGCGTGGCTGAGTCCTTCTCCCAGTTGAGCTCGGCGGCTGCGGCGCGGACACCGTCGGTATAGGTGGGGTAGTTGTCGACCACCGTGCGGACCGCGCCGGCCAGCGAGTCGGGGTTGCCCGGTTCGTAGAGGCCGCCGAGCTTGTACTCGCTGACCACGGCCCGGAGTTCGGGCAGGTCGGCGGCCACTACGGGTACGCCGGCGCGCACCGCGTGGAAGAGCTTGTTCGGCAGGGCGAGGCGGTGGTTCTCGCACGTGTTGGTGAGCGTGACCAGCGAGATGCCGTACGCACGGAGCGTGTCGTCGACCTCGTCGATCGAGCGCTCCGGAACCGTCTCGACCGGCCCCAGATCCAAGCGATAGTTGGGATCCACCGACCCCATCAGCACGGTCCGGAACGGCGCCAGCTGACGAGCCGCCGCGACCACGGTCGGCAGGTCCCGCCCGGCGCCGACCCGTCCGGCGTACAGCAGGCCCTCGGGCCGTGCAGGCGCCGGCGGTACGTCGTCAGCGCGCGGGAACGTGTTCCGTACGACGCGCACGTCGGCCAGCCCGCGCGACCGCAACCGCGCCGCGATCCCGTCCGAGACGGTGAACACGACCCGCGCGCGAGACGCCAGTGAGACCTCGTGGCGCCGGCCGCGCGCCCTCCACAGCGGTGTCGGACGGCCGGGTAGCGCCCGGTCGAACCACAGCTCGTGGCTGTCGTACACGAGCTTCGCCGACCACTTCCCGGCGTACTCCGCTGCGAGCTCCAGCGTGTTGAAGTCGTGCGCGTGCACCACGTCGAACGGACCGGCCGCGGCCACCCGCGGCGCCGCGGCGGCCCGCCACTGCTTCTCGGTGCGGGACCGGTGCTCGGGCAGCAGCAACCACCGGCCGAACCGCTTGGCCAGCACCTTGGGCCCGGAGTGGCCGTGCCCGACGGTCAGCCCGCCGTTCCCGGCCCGCAGCCCGGACGAGCGGGAGACCGACTCCACCGTGACACCCGGGCCGACCTCGAAACCATCCGGGACATCGCGGCCGATCACGTGCAGCGTGTGACCGGCCGCGGCGAGCGCCGTCGCCTCCCGCAGGATCCGCGAGTCCCCGGCGATCGGGGACTGCGCGATCATCAGAATCCGCACTTACTCGCTCTCGTCCCCGGAGTCGTCGGAGTACGACAGCTCGTTGTTGAGGAACGGCAGCAGCTCCGCCACCGACTTCCGGCCGTCGTGCAGGTCCCGGACGAACCCCGGCCCCGCATCGGCGATCTTGCGGGCCGTGTCGCGCTCGGCGACCAGCCGCTCGATCACCTCCGACAGGTCGTCCGGCGTCGCCTCGGCGATCGGCAGATCGGCCGGCAGCAGGTCCCGGACCGGGTCCGCGATGTGCCCGACGGTGACCCGGCCGGCCGCCATCGCCTCGCACGCGAAGACGCCGTACGAGCCGAGCAGCAGCTGGTCGACCACGATGTCGGCGCTCTTCACCATCTCGGCGAGCTCCGCATGCGGCACGCCCTGGACGCGGTTGTACTTGATCAGGCCGCGTGCATCCAGGTCCGTCAGCACCGGGTCGACGTACGCCGATCCCTTCAACGCCGAGGCCGACGGTGCGTGCAGCACCACCGGAACCTCCCGCTCGAGCACCGGCTGCGTCGACACGAACGCGTCGACGTCGACGGCCAGCGGCAACCAGATGCCGTTGTCGACGAACTCGAGCAGGTCCGGCGTGGTGACGAAGATCGGGCCCCGGTAGTCCTCCAGGTGCCGGCGCATCAGGTTGTTCGCGGCCTGCAGACGCACCGTCAGCTCGTCGTCGGGGTTGCGGAACGGCGAGAACCGGTACTGCTCCCGGTGCTGCGCGGGGTCGCGGATCTCGGACCCGTGGAACACCAGCCCGTGCTTGATCCCGGCCTGGTCGAGCATCGGTACGTCGGTCGTCCACATCTGCCCGCGCTGCTGGCCGAACATCGGCCGGCCCGCCTCGAACAGCACGTGGGTGACCTCGCGCAACGCGTACGCCGTCAGCTCCAGCTGCCAGCGCAGGTCCGACCGGTACTGCCGGTAGGTGCCCGTGCGGTGCACCCGGAAGTCGAACGCGCCGCTGCCTGTGGTCAGCGACTCGGCCTTGACGTCCGGCACCTCGCGCTCCAGCGCGGTCGCCCACAGCCAGGCCTGACCGGCACTGTTGACCGGCCCGAGCAGCAGGTGGCGGCCGGTCTTGCGGATCTTGCCGCCCGGACGCGTGATCTCCAGCTGCCGCCCGGTCAGCTCGCCGTACAGCTCGCGCAGCTTCGCCGCCTGCCCGGACCAGGACACCTCCTGCTGGTACGCCGGATCGGCGACCCGCTCGCGGTAGCTGTCCAGGTCGCCGAGCACCGTACGGACCTTGGCGGCCAGGCCGTGCGCGTCCGCCGCGGGAAAGACCTCGCCGATCCTGGTGCGGTCGACGAACTCCTTCATGCTCGGCATGTCGCTCACCACCACCGGCAGCCCGGCGAACGCGTACTCGAACAACTTGTTCGGCAACGCCATCTCGTGGCTGGGGTAGCGCAGGATCGGGATCAGGCCGATGTCGGCGGTGCGCAGGAACGCGACCACCTCGTCCGGCTTCACCGGGTCCAGGCAGTGCAGGCGGTCCTGCACCTCGAGCTGCACGGCCTGCGCCTGCAGCTCACGGACCGCGTCGGTCGCCACACCGGGCACACAGACGACGGCCAGGTGCGCGTCCGGCAGGTCCACCAGCGCCTGGACGGCCGTGTGGATGCCACGAGCCCTGGTGACGCCGCCGCTGTAGACCAGCAGCGGTACGCCGGGCGCCAGACCGATCCGGCTGCGAATGTCGGACACCTCGACCGACACGTCAGCAGGGTTCGGCGTGTTCATCACCACGGTCGGCGTGTGGTCGAGCTGGTGCTCGCTCTGCAGCCGGGTCGCGATCGCCGGGCTGACCGTGATCACCCGGTCCGTGTCGCCGATGTACTCGCGCTCGTGGTTCGCCCAGGCCGCGATCGACCGCCGGGTACGCGCGCCGTACTGCGACAGTCCGGCAACGTACTCGTGCGCGTCGTACACGACCTTCAGCGTCCGGCCGCGCAGCTTCGCCCGGCCGGCGGCGCGGGTCGCGACACCGATCACGTGCATGTCGTGGGCGTGCACGACGTCGGGCTCGAGGCGGTCGATCAGGTCGCCGAACGCGATCTCCAGGTCCAGCGCCTCCGGGTGCAGCTTGCGCCACGGCGCCGGCCAGGGCATCCGGTGCAGCACTCCGTCGTACGCCCGCCAGCTGAACTTGAACGGTATGTCGGCCTTGTTGCCCACGCCCTTGCGCACCCAGGCGGCCCGTTCGGCCGCCTTCCAGCGCGCGCGGCGGAGCAGCCGGGTCGCCACGCCGGCCTTGAACTTGATCGGGTTCCCCTGGCCCGCCTTGGCCCGGGCGATCGCGTGCCCGGAGTCGGCCTTGAGCTCCTTGAGCTCGGCCGCGATCCGCTGGCTGCGCGCCACGTAGGTCGTGCGGTAGCGGTAGCCCACCAACGGCGGCCGCCAGTTGCGGCGCGCCGTACGGCTTCGTTTCCGTTCCTCACGCAGTGCGAAGGGCACCGCCACCCGGACGATCAGCGCACCGTCGAGCATCTCCCTCGACGGGAGACCGCTGGCCGAGACACCGAGCACAGTCACCTCTGCTCCGGTCTCGGCCAGTGCTGCGGCCTCCTTGCGGACCCGGCTGTCGTTGGTGACGTCGTTGGCGACCATCATCACGACCCGCAGGTCGGCATGTGTCACTGGCTGACCGACCTTCCGATCACAATCCGCCGCACGCCCGCCCACTTGGCCGGGTCGGTACGGTCACGACCGTCGACGAGCACCTTGACGCCCGGGAGGTCCGTCGGGCCGAGCTGCGCGTACTCCGCGTGGTCGGCCTGCAGGACCGCCGCGTCCACCGGCGTGCCCAGCGCGTACGGCGTGAAGCCGAGCCCCTGGAGCTCCTCGTCGGTGTACATCGGGTCGTGCACGGACACCTCGGCTCCGCGCGCCTTCAACGCCTCCACCGCGGGGAACACCCCGGAGAACGCGGTCTCCTTCACACCACCACGGTACGACGCCCCGAGCACCACGACCTTCGCTCCCTTGAGGTCGCCGAACGCGCCCTCGAGCAGACCGATCGTGTAGTCCGGCATCCCGGCGTTCGCCTCGCGGGCGGCCCGGACGACGGTGGCCTCGGGGTCGGTGTACAGGTACAGCCGCGGGTAGACCGGGATGCAGTGCCCGCCGACCGCGATCCCCGGCCGGTGGATGTGGCTGTACGGCTGCGAGTTCGAGGCCTCGATGACGGCGTGTACGTCGATGCCGTTCTGGCCGGCGAACCGGGCGAACTGGTTCGCCAGGCCGATGTTGACGTCGCGGTAGGTGGTCTCGGCCAGCTTCGCCAGCTCGGCCGCCTCCGCGGAGCCCAGGTCCCAGACGCCGTTCGCGCGTTGCAGGTCGGGGCGCTCGTCGAAGTCCAGCACGGCCTCGTAGAACGCGGTCGCGCGCTTGGCGCCCTCCTCGGACAGGCCGCCGACCAGCTTCGGGTACTTGCGCAGGTCCGCGAAGACCCGGCCGGTGAGCACCCGCTCCGGCGAGAACACCAGGTGGAAGTCGGTGCCCTCGGTCAGGCCGGAGATCTCCTCGATCATCGGCTTCCACCGGTTCCGGGTGGTGCCGACCGGGAGCGTCGTCTCGTAGCTGACCAGGGTCCCCGGGGTGAGGTGCTCGGCCAGCGAACGGGTCGCGTTCTCCATCCAGCCGAACTCGGGCTGCCCGGTCTTCTCATCCACGAACAGCGGCACGACGACCACCACGGCGTCGCTGTTCGGGATGGCGTCCGCGTAGTCCGTGGTCGCCCGCAGGCGGCCGTCGGCCACGGTCTCGGACAGCAGCTCCTGCAGGTGGGCCTCACCCGGGAACGGCTCCTGACCGGCGTTCACCAGCTCGACGAACTTCTCGTTGATGTCGACGCCGACGACCTGATGGCCCTTGGCCGCGAACTGGACCGCCAACGGCAGTCCGATCTTG
>DASXXB010000088.1:0-25723 GCA_036503355.1 Kribbella sp.
TGGATGTGATGCCGCGAGCTTCGCCAGCGCAGGGTGTACGTCGGTACCGGATGCCGCGCGAACCAGGATCTGCTTCGTCAACCCGTCCGTCGTGTGCGCCGTGACGAGCGATGCGGGCAGCATGATCGTCTCGTACCCGCGTTCGGCGGCGAACGTTGCGACCACCCGCAGCTTGACGGTGGTCCCGTCGCCCAGCGTCATCGTGATGTCCGACCCGACCCCGCGGCCGGTCTTGCGCGCCATGTAGTCCGGCACCGCAGCCGTCATACCGCTCAGGCCGGTCAGCGACCCGTCTGTCAGCCGGACGGGTGCCGTACCGTCGGCACCTTGGGCGTCGACGCCGACCACCGGCGCGCCGTCCTCGTCGAACGGAGCGTTCCGTGGGTCGTCGACCGCTCCCATACTGCGGACGTACGCCGAAGCGCTTGCCACGCCAGGCACCGCGCGGACCTGTTCGAGGAGGGCGGGCGACAGGCCGGCGTCCGACACCAGGACGGCGTCTGCGCGCAGGTCGCGGGTGAACGCCTCCG
The DNA here is from genome assembly GCA_036503355.1 of Kribbella sp. Lineage (GTDB taxonomy): Bacteria > Actinomycetota > Actinomycetes > Propionibacteriales > Kribbellaceae > Kribbella. The sequence goes on from DASXXB010000088.1 coordinate 531, forward strand.
AGGATGCGTGCACCTGAGTGGTCTGCATGTACAGGTTGGCGGTCGAGATACCGACGGCGAGCATCACCGGCACGACCGCGGCCGACAGGGCCACCGACCGGGCCGACAGGTTGCGGATCGCGAGCCGGCCGTTCACCCGCGTCAGGGCCTGTACCGGCCACCGCCAGATCGCCAGCACCAGCTTGGTCCAGAACGGACCGAGCAGTGCGACACCGATCGCCCAGCACAGTACGGACGGTCCCGCGGTCGAGGCGGCGAGCGGCCCGCTCATCACGGTCGCGGTGACGATCAGCAACGCCATACCACCTCCGAGCGCGATCAGACCGAACAGCAGCCGGATCCAGCCGAACCATTTGCGCTGCAAGGACGCCTCGACGAGCGCCTCGACCGGCCGGATCTTCGCCGACTTCCGGGCCGCGATCAGGGCTGCTCCGACGGCAGCGAGCACCGCCGCACCGGCGCCGGCCGCGAACGGGATCCAGCCCTGCGAGAACTCGATCACCGGCGAGGCGACCCCGTGCGAGCCGAGCTGATCGAACAGGAACCGCCCGAGGAAGAACCCGGGCACCGCGCCCACCAGTACGGCCGGGAGGGCCACCAGCATCGCCTCGCCGAGGATCATCCGCCGTACCTGGCCGGGCGTCGTACCGATCCCGCGGAGCAACGCGAACTCGCGGTTCCGGTGCTGCGCCGACAGCGCGAGCGTGGATGCGACCACGAACATCATGGTCATCGTCGCGATGCCGCCGAAGGAGCCGGCCACCGCGATCAGGGCGGTCTTGCGCGACTCGGCGTCCGGGTGCTCCGCGAGGCCGCGGTCGATGCCGGTGCTCACGGTCAGGTTGCCGTCCAGGGCCTCGAGGCGCTTCTTGACGGCGTCGAGGTCGGTGCCTGGGGCAACTAGTACGCCGATGTCGGCGAAGCGGGACGGGTTACGGACGAGGCGGGCGGCGTCGTGGTCGGAGAAGAACGCGTGGCCTGGTGGGCCGGCGGCTACTCCGCTCACGGTGAATTTCTTTGGTTCGCCGTTGATCAGGAAGGTCAGGCGATCGCCTACTTTGCCCGACGAAACCACTACCTGACCGGACTGCGGCGCACGCCCAGAACTGAGGCGATAGGGAGCAAGAGCCGCCGAGGACCAGTTGTGCCCCTCACCCACAGCCATCCCACCAGCGGCCCCGATGGCGGTGAAGGTGTAGTTGCCGGTGGCTGTGGTGACTGCTTGGGTGGTGCGGATTCTGGGGAGGATGTTGGTGGGTACGCCGACGCGTTCGGTCAGGGGAGTGGGGTCTTCGACGCCGGGGCGGTGGTGGGACTGTTTGCCGGTGACGACCAGCGACGACCCGGCGAGGCGTTGTGGCTCGACGTTCGAGCGGATGCCGGTCTCCAGCAGCCCGCCACACGCCATCACGATCGCCGTACCGAAGACGACCGCGACGAACGTGGCGATGAAACCGCTCTTGCGATAGCGCAAGGTGCGGACGGCGAGGTGCATCATCCCGCCACCACCTGCAGGCTGGAGCGCGCGCCGAGGTGGGTCATCCGGTCCGCGACCTGCTCGGCCGTCGGAGCGGTCAGGCTGCCGGCGAGTACGCCGTCGGCCAGGAAAACGACCTGGTCGGCGTACGACGCCGCGACCGGATCGTGGGTGACCATCACAACCGTCTGCCCCTGCGTCCGCACCGGCTCACGCAGCAGCTCGAGTACGTCGGCAGCGGTCTGCGTGTCGAGCGCACCGGTCGGCTCGTCCGCGAAGATGACCGCTGGACGGGCGACAAGGGCGCGGGCGATCGCAACCCGCTGCTGCTGACCGCCGGACAACTCGCCGGGGCGGTGCTTGTGCCGGTCACCGAGACCGACGCGCTCCAGGACCTGGCGTACTGCGGCCTTGTTCGGACGCCGGCCGTCGAGCTCCTGCGGCAGGCAGACGTTCTGCCAGACCGTCAGCGCCGGCAGCAGGTTGAACGACTGGAACACGAACCCGATCCGCTCCCGCCGCAACTCGGTGAGCTTCCGCTCGTTCAGCCCGGCGAGCGGCAGGCCGTCGATGTGCACGCTCCCCGACGTCGGCCGGTCCAGGCCCGCGGCGCAGTGCAGGAACGTGCTCTTGCCCGACCCGGACGGACCCATCACCGCGGTGAAGGTCCCGGGAGCGAACTTCATCGAGATCCCGTTCAGCGCGGTGACGGCGTTCCCGCCCCGGCCGTAGACCCGTCGTACCTCCTGCAGGACGACCGAGTACCCGGTCCCGTCGACTGCTTCCTGCGTCCGTTTCCTCATGCTGCCGACGCTACGGAGGAACGACGTACCGACCCATGGTGCTGGACCGCCGGGCCAGGTGGGTAAAACCCCACCCCTGCCGACGTCTACGGGCGCAGCAGCGCGCGCAGTCCGGCCTGGTACGTCGCCGGCGTGACATCGCCGATCAGCAGCCGCTGCAGGACGAAGCCCGGGATCATCCCGAACATCACCGCGGCGACGTCCTCCGCCGCGACGTCCGGGTCGAGGGTGCCGTCGGCCTGCGCGCGCCGGGCGATCTGGAGGAAGTGGTCGCGGAGCCTGAGGTACTTGTCCTGCGCGACCTCGCGGATCGACTCGTTGCGCAGCGCCTCGGCCCAGGCCTGTACGGCGACCCGCGTCACGTCTCCGCCGGGCCGCTGCGCGACCGTCACCACGTGCTCGATCGTGGCCTCGAGCGCGGCCAGCGGGGTGAGCGGCTGCTCCGTGGCCAGGATCTTCTCGAAGAGCTCGTCGATCGTGCCGAGGGCGTCCTCCGCGATCGCGCCGACGATCTCCTCCTTGCTCTTGAAGTACCCGTAGACGGCGCCCGCGGACAGCCCGGACTCGCGGATCACGTCGGCCATCGTCGTCTTGTGGAAGCCCTCGGAGATCACGCAGGTCCGGGCGGCCGCGACGATCTGCGCGCGGCGGGCGAGCCGGTGTTCCTCGGTGACCTTGGGCACGCCCGCAACATAAAACGAATGTCCGTTCTTGACAAGTCGCCGCCCCGTTGCCAGGCTCGAAACCATAAAGAACGATCATTCGGTTTTAATGCTGGAGGAGAGTCTCATGACCACTGAGGCGCACGCGGCCGAACGTCGCCGGCCGCCGCTGATCGCCGTCGTCGTGCTGCTGACCGCGGTCCTGACGGTGTTCCTGATCGCGTTCGCCTGGCCGTCCGCGCGCTCCGAACCACGCGACGTGCCGCTCGCGGTATCCGGCCCGGCGCCCGCCGTCGCGCAGGTCAAGGCAAGCCTCGACCGGGCGGTCCCGGGAGGTTTCGACGTCACCGCCGTACCGGATCGGCAGGCCGCCGTACAGCGCATCGAGGATCGGGACGCGTACGGCGCGATCGTGCTCGACTCCGCGCAGCCCGAGGTGCTGACCGCGTCCGCGGGCAGTCCTGCCGTGGCGCAGGCGCTGACCCAGCTGGCGGCGCGCATCCAGCCGGACAGCCCGGCGAAGGTCACCGACATCGTGCCGCTGCCGAAGGACGATCCGCGGGGCGCCGGTCTGGCCGCCGGCGCGCTGCCGCTCGTGCTCGGCGGGATCATCGCCGCCGGTGCGCTCACGCAACTGGTGCGGTCGGGCGCGAAGCGGATGATCGGCGCCATCACCTTCGCGATCGCCGGTGGGCTCGCGCTGGCCGCCGTACTGCAGTACTGGCTCGGCTCGTTCGAGGGCAGCTACCTCGGCAACGCGGGCGTGATCGCGATGTCGATCGCCGCCATCAGCCTCACCCTCCTCGGCCTCGAGTGGTTGCTCGGTACGGCGGGGCTCGCACTGGGCGGCGCCGTGATGATGCTGCTCGGCAACCCGCTGTCCGGCATGACGAGCGCGCCCGAGATGCTGCCGAGCGGGTGGGGCACGCTGGGCCAGTTGCTGCCACCCGGAGCAGCCGGTACGGCGTTGCGTTCGGTGAGCTTCTTCGACGGTGCGGGCGCCGCGCGGCCACTCGCCGTACTGGGCTGCTGGCTGGTCGCCGGGCTGCTCCTCTGTGGACTCGGCGCACTCCGCGGCCGGCGCCGCGCCGTACCCGCCCGGCATGAGGCCAGGGCGGTCGCGGCCTGACAAAGTAGGGGTATGACAATGCGGTGATCGGATCGTTACGTCCCGGTCACCGCGTCATCGCACGAGTGCCGCGACAACGTTGTCTGTCAAGCATTGACTTCGGCTGACGGAGGCTCCTACGGTCACGGGAAAGCCCGCAGGGTTTGGGCCGTGGTACCGGGATGACAACGATTGCCCGAAGGTGGACCGGAATGATGTCTAGGAAACGTTTCAAGCTGGCAGCCGTGGCGAGTGCGCTGCTGCTGGCGGTCACGGCCTGCAGCCAGGGGTCGACGACCAAGCAGCCGGACGCCGGCAGCTCGCAGAGCGCCGGTCCCGCGCACATCAAGATCGCGTACCAGCAGTGGGGCCCGGGCGTGGTGATGAAGACGTTCCTCACCGGCGTGAAGGCCGAGTACGAGGCCGCACACCCCGGATCCCAGGTCGAGATCGTTCCGGTCGTTGCCAGCGAGAACGACTACTACACGAAGATCCAGCTGATGATGCGCTCGCCGAACACGGCGCCGGACATCGTCTACGAGGACACCTTCCTGATCAACTCCGACATCACCGCCGGGTACCTGAAGCCGCTCGACGACTACATCAAGAACTGGTCCGACTGGAGTCAGTTCGAGGACACCGCCAAGGGCGCCGCGAAGGGCCAGGACGGCAAGACCTACGGCGTACCGGACGGCACCGACACGCGGGCACTTTGGTACAACAAGGACATCTTCAAGAAGGCCGGCCTGCCGGCCGACTGGCAGCCGAAGACCTGGGACGACGTGCTCAGCGCGGCGCGCACCATCAAGCAGAAGGTGCCGGGCGTGATCCCGTTCAACATGTACTCCGGCAAGCCGATGGGTGAGGCCTCGGCCATGCAGGGCTTCGAGATGCTGCTCTACGGCACCAAGGACACCCTGTACAACTACGACCAGAAGAAGTGGGTCGTCGGCAGCCAGGGCTTCAAGGACTCGCTGAACTTCGTCAAGACCGTGTTCTCCGAGGGCCTGGCCCCGTCGCCGAAGGACGCGCTCAGCCCGAACATGGGCAGCAAGGTCGGCACCGAGCTGCTGCCGCAGGGCAAGCTCGCGATCGACCTCGACGGTTCCTGGATCTACAGCAACTGGCTGAAGTCCGGCGCCAAGCCGTGGCCGCAGTGGAGCCAGGTGCTCGGCCAGACCGCGATGCCGACCCAGGACGGTGGCGGCAAGGGCAAGGTCAGCCTCTCCGGCGGCTGGACCTGGGCGATCCCGGCCAAGTCGAAGAACGCCGACGCGGCCTGGGACTTCATCAAGACCCTGCAGACGCAGAAGAACGCGGCCAAGTACGCCACCAACGGCGCGCAGATCGCCGTACGGAAGGACGTCGCCTCCGATGCCGCGTACAAGGCGTCCTCGGCGAGCACCAAGTTCTTCACCGACCTGGTCTCGGTGACCGTGTACCGGCCGGCGCTGCCGGAGTACCCGAAGGTCTCCAACGAGATCATCACCGCGATGGAGTCGGTGATGACCGGGCAGACCAAGCCCGACGACGCGGCCAAGAACTACGACCAGGCGGTCGAGGGCATCGTCGGCGGCAAGGACAAGACGACGACGCAGAGCACCGGCCAGTAATTCCCGGCCCGACGGAGGATTCTCCCCTGTGACGACGACTGTCGCGCCGACCGCGGCCGCGTCCGCTCGCAAGAGCGGCCGGCCGCGGGCGGCCAAACTCGTCCGGATGCTGCCGCTGTCGCCGGCCATCGGACTGATGCTGGTCTTCCTGGCCGGCCCGATCATCTACTGCGTGTACGCCGCGTTCACGAACATGGCGCTCACCGGCACCGGCGCGGCGAACGTGAAGTTCGTCGGGCTGGACAACTTCCGCAAGGCCTTCGGCAGCGGCGCGTTCACGAACGCGATCTGGCTGACGCTGGTGTTCACGCTGATCTCCGCGATCATCGGCCAGAACACGCTCGGCCTCGGCCTCGCGCTGCTGATGCGCAGGACCAGCAAGGTGGTCCGCAACTTCGTCGGTACGGCGGTGATCGGCGCGTGGGTGCTGCCCGAGGTGGTCGCGGCGTACCTGCTGAGCGCGTTCTTCAACGACGACGGCACGCTGAACGTCATGCTGCACGCGGTCGGCCTGCCCGGCCAGGACTGGTTGTACGGGGCACCGATCATCGCGGTGTCGCTGGCCAACATCTGGCGCGGTACGGCGTTCTCGATGCTGGTGTACTCCGCCGCGCTCAGCGAGATCCCTCGCGAGATCGAGGAATCCGCGGAGATGGACGGCGCCGGCGGCTGGCGGCGACTGGTCTTCGTCACGGTGCCGATGATCACCCGCGCGATCATGACCAACCTGATGCTGATCACGCTGCAGACGCTGAGCGTGTTCGGCCTGATCTACGCGATGACCCGCGGCGGCCCGGGGACGAAGAGCCAGACGCTGCCGCTGTACATGTACGAGCAGGCATTCAGCTTCTCCCAGATCGGCTACGGTACGGCGATCGCGCTGGTGATGCTGGCGATCGGCGCGGTCTTCTCGCTGATCTACCTGCGTGGACTCAACTCGGAGGCAGCGTGATAGCGCGCGACCGGATCAGCAAGCTCGCGTCGAACCTGGTCCTGCTCGCGATCGGCGTACTGTTCGTGCTCCCGCTGCTGTGGGTGCTGTTCGCGTCGATCAACCGCACCGCGGGACTGCGTGTCGAGTTCCCGACGCATCCGACGCTCGGGAACTTCAAGGCGGTGCTCAACACCGACACGACGTACCGTCCGGTGCTCAACGGCATCGTGCTGTGCGGTGGTGCTGCGTTGCTGACGATGGTGTGCGCGGTACTCGCGGCGTACCCGCTGTCGCGGTTCAGGACCCGGTTCAACCGGCCGTTCCTGCTCACGGTGCTGTTCTGCACGGGGCTGCCGATCACCGCGGTCATGGTGCCGGTGTACGGCCTGTTCGTACAGCTGAACCTGGTGGACACCATTGGCGGCACCATCATGTTCATGGCGACGTCGGCGTTGCCGTTCGCGATCTGGCTGACCAAGACGTTCATGGACGGCGTACCGATCTCGCTGGAGGAGGCCGCCTGGGTGGACGGTGCGGGCAACATGCGGGCGCTGCGGGCGATCGTGCTGCCGCTGATGTGGCCGGGCATCGCGGTCGTGCTGATCTTCACGTTCATCGGCATGTGGGGGAACTTCTTCGTCCCGTTCATGCTGCTGCTGTCACCCGAACGGCTGCCGGCGTCGGTCAGCATCTTCACGTTCTTCGGCCAGTACGGCGAACCGAACTACGGCCAGCTGGCGGCGTACTCCCTCATCTACACCACCCCCGTCCTGCTCCTCTACCTCCTCCTCAGCCGCAAACTGGGCGGCGCCTTCGCCCTCGGCGGCGCCATCAAGGGCTGACCCGGGCGACGCCCCGAAGGACACCGCTCCCGGCGACTGCCCTTCGGCGCGTGCCGGCTATGCAGGTGTCAGTGCTTTCAGTTGGCGGTGCAGGGTCTCGAAGTCCTGGAGTGTTCCGCTGCGGATCGTGGGGGCTATGCGGTCGAGTGCCTGCCAGTACTGGAGTTTCTCGGTGAAGGGCCGGTGCACTTCGAAGCACGTGACCCAGGAGTGGGCGGAGCGGACGAGCAGGCGGAACGCCAGGACGGTGTGTTCGTTGGCGTAGGCCTCCGGCTTGGTGAGGGCCGCGGCGTCGGCAAGAGCGGACAGAAGTGCCTCGTGGCTCTCGGCTGAACGGACGGTGGGGTTGCGGTCGTGCCGGGCTCGGAGGCTCACGTCGACCAGGCCCTTGAGGGCGTACGAGACCAAGGCCCCTACCGCTACCTGCAGAAATGCCTCGACGTGCGGATCGCCCGCGACCAGTTCGGAGACGGACTGAGAGCCGACCGTGGTGCCGAGGACGAGGACGAGGCGCACGATGAAGTCGCGGAGCCGGTTCAACCGCGAATGGTTCTTGGTGACGTCGACTTCTTGCAGTTGGCGCCGCAGTTGCTTGATCGAGCGCAACGCCTCGCGCCGGGCCTTTCGGCCGTCGAACGACGGCTGCCTGACCGCGGCCAGAACCGTGTCGACGTCGTCGGCCGGAATGTGGAGTAGCGCGCCCACCTCACGCAGGGGCAGGTCAGCCAGCTGGGCGCCGGCCGAAACTGCCGCGTTGTCCCGGCGCGCCGGGCGGGCGCGCTTCACCGGCTCGGCCTTGATCCGGCTCGCTGCCAGTGTGAGCAGGTCATCCAGTCCCCGGACGACGTCGTGCAGGGCAGCATTCGCTGTGTTCAGGCGGCCGTCCGCCAGCGCCTGGGTACGGCGGTCGTCGTCCGCGACGACATTACGCAGGACCGGCGGCCAACTGGTTGCCGCAAGCTGCTCGTCCAATCGGGGCAGCTGCCCGCGTGATCCCGGGGCAGCGGGTCGCTGCGAGGTGTCCTTCGTGGCGAAGAACGCGTCCGGCCGCCGTCCCGGCCCGGGCACGATGTAACTCATGCGAACACCATACGTGACGAGTCCGTCACACGCTTGACATGAAGCTGTGCAGGGCCGGGCTTACCGGGGCACACGGCCGAGCCGGCGGGGTTCAGGGGGTGTTGAGGGCTTGTTTCCAGGAGGCGAGTTTGTCTTGGAAGGGCTTGTTCCATTGGGGATCCGGCGCTGCCTGGGTGTAGCGGGCCAGGGCGGTCGGGATCAGGGCGGCGGTGGGTCCGGCTGCGGCTTCGAGGGCTACTGCCAGGCGGATGGTGAAGGTGGACAGGCGGGTCAGGCGGTCGTGATCGGGGGTTTGCTCCAGGTCTTTCAGTTGCGACCGGAGTTGTTTGAGGGTGCGGTGGTCGCCGCGGCTGGGCGGGATCACCACGCAATCGGTCGGGATGCCCAGGAAGGCGGCGATCTCCGGGTCGGCTGTGGTGGCGGCGGGTTTGCCGAACAGGCGGGGTTTGCCGAGGTGGGCGGCGATGTCGGTGAGGAGGGCGTCGAGAGGCTCGACCACCGCGGGAATTGCCCGGTCGGCGGTTTTGCGGCGGTTGGTGTCCAGGGCGGTGAGGCGGGTGCGTTCGGCTTCGACCGCCGCCCGGAGCGTGTCGGGCCAGTCGTCCAGGCCGGTCAGTTCTTCGTGGCGCGGGGCCGACGGGTTGAGGGTGCTCGCATCGAGGGGCTTCCCGCCGGAGCGGGCCGCACTGATTTCTTCCTCGAGCTTCTTCTTCGGTCCCGGGACGATTGAACTCACGCGTCCAGCCTACGCAGGTTCCAGACGGACGGGACGACGAGTGTCGCGACGGTGATCAGGACGAAGAGGGCGGCGCCGTACAGTTCGACGGCGCGGGCGCTGATGGCCACGGCGACGTACCCGACGGTGAGCTGGCCGACCGGGCCGGCGATGAACGAGCCGAGCATGTCGTACGACGCCACGCGCGACAGCTTGTCGATCGGTACGTGCTGGCCGAGCGCGGTCTCCCAGCTGATCCCGAAGATGTCGAAGCCGACGCCGATCAGGAACGCGGCGATCGCCATCGACCACAGGTGCGGCAGCAGCGCCAGGCACAGCATCGCGGGAACGGTGAGCAGCACGCCGAGCATCCCGGTGCGCAGCGGGTAGCGGGGTTTGAGGCGGAGCATGATGATGCCGCTGGCAACGAGTCCGGCGCCGAAGCAGGCGCTGACGATGCCCCAGCCGGTGCGGCCGAACGTGCGGTCCGCGATCACCGGACCGAGGACCTGGTAGCAGGCCGTGTAGATCAGGTTGAGCAGCCCGAACGCGAGCACGATCACCCACACCCACTGCCGGGACGCGAACTCGTGCCAGCCCTCGCGCAGATCGGTCAGCATCGAGCTCGCCGCCCGCTCGATCCGCGGGATCGTCAACCGGGACAGCAGAAACGCGCCGACCAGGAACGTCACGCCGTCGACCGCGAGCCCGACTCCCGGCCCGGTCAGCCCGACGATCACGCCGGCCACCGCGCCGCCGCCGATCATCGCGGACGACCGCGCGAACCCGGCGATCGCGTTCGCCTGCGGGAGTTCGGCGCGGCTGACGATCGACGGCAGGATCCCGCTCATCGCGGGCATCACGAACGCCGAGGCGATGCCGTTCACCGCCTCGATCGACGCGAGCTGCCAGATCGTCGCGTGCCCGGTCAGGATGAGCGTCGCGGCCAGCCCCTGGGTGAGACCGCTGATCGTGTTGGCGGTGACCAGCACCAGATGCCGCGGCAGCCGGTCGGCGATCACGCCGCCGAGCAGCAGGAACACGATGTTCGGGATGCTGCGTGCCGCGAGGACGGTGCCGACCGCGCTCGCGGAGTCCGACACATCCAGTACGGCGAACACCAGCGCCACCGGTGCGATCGACGATCCGAGGATCGAGATGAAGCGCGCGGACACGAACACCCGCACGTCACGATGCCGCAGTACGGCCAGATCCTGCCGGAACCCCACCCGTCCACCCCTCTTCCGAACCTGGTGAGCGTACTCGACGGACGTACCACTCGAGGCCACCCGAGGCGTACGGTCGGTGATTGTGAGACGGCGGCTGGTAGGGGGCTTCTGGGCGGCACGCGGCACCGTGGCGCTCGTGGGGCTTGTCGTCTGCCTGGCCCTGGTCACGCTGGTCGTGGGGAGATGGGAGCGCGAGTTCGGGTACCAGAGCCCGGCCATGCACCTCGTACTCGAGACCGTGAACGCCTGCGTCGCACTCCTGCTCGCGTACCTGGTCTACGGGCGCTTCCTGCGTACGAACACGTGGCAGGATCTCCTGCTGTTACAGGGACTGGTGGTTCTCGGTACGGCGAACGCGCTGCTCAGCATCACGCTGATGAAGAACCAGCCGGTCGGAGCGTTCGGCACCTGGCTCCCACCGGCCCTGCGGATCGCCGGGACGGTGCTGATCGCCGCGTCGGCGCTCGTTCCGGATCGGCAGGCGCGCCGCCCGGGCTGGCGGCACTGGGCGCTGGCTCCGCCGATTGCCGGAACGCTCGTGCTCGGCGCGGTCCTGTACGGGCTGAGAGGCCACCTGCCGGCTGCCGTATCGGCTACCTCCACAGCGTTTCTGGTACCGCAGCTCGTGACGCTGCTGTCCTTCGGGGTCGCAGCCGTCGCGTTCACACTCCAGGCCCGCAGCCGCGACGACGTACTGCTCCGCTGGCTCGGCCCTGCCTGCGCAGTGGGAGCGATCGCGCGCTTGAACTATCTGCTCTTCCCGCCGACTCGTTCCGACTGGCTGTACTCCGGTGACGTGCTGCGGACCATCTCGTACCTCCTCCTGGTCGTCGCGGCGGGTCGCGAGATCAGCCGGCACTGGGCGCTGCAGGCCGAGGCGGCTGTCATCGAGGACCGGCGACGGCTCGCTCGCGAGATGCACGACGGCGTACTGCAGGAGCTCGGCTACATCCGCTCCGAGGTGTCGACGTTCGACGGCCCCCGGGTCGGCAACATCCTCGCCGCGAGCGAGCGGGCGCTGGACGAGGCGCGGCAGATGCTCGAGGCGCTCGGCCGCTCCGACGACGAACCGCTCGGGTTCGTCCTGCACCGGGCGGTCGACCAGTTGGCCCAGCGGTACGGCGTGACGCTCGAGCTCGAGGTCGACGAGTCGATCGTCGTCGACGGGCAGCAGCGGCACGCGCTGGTACGGATCGCACGCGAGGCGGTGCTGAACGCCGTACGGCACGGCGGGGTGGATCGCGTGCAGGTCGAGCTCGCCCGGGAAGCGGACGGGAACCGGCTGCGGATCGCCGACGACGGGCCCGGGTTCGATCCGGCGCAGCCGCGGACCGGGTTCGGGCTGGTCAGCATGCGGGAGCGCGCGGAGGCGCTGCCCGGTACCTTCGTACTGACGACGCGGCCGGACGAGGGGACGACGGTGGTGGTCAGGTGGTGAACGCGGAAGCCCACCGGGTGGTGATAGCCGACGACCACCCGCAGCTCAGGGCACACATCAGGCAGGCCCTGGAAGCGGGCGGTTTCGAGGTCTGCGCCGAGGCGGCCAGCGGCCCGCAGGCCGTCCGGCTCGCCGAGGAGCACGTGCCGGACGTCGTACTCCTCGACATCCACATGCCCGGCGGCGGGATCCGGGCCGCGGCCGAGATCTCCCGGCTGCTGCCGGACGTCGCGATCGTGATGCTGACCGTGTCCCGCGACGACAACGACCTGTTCGACTCGCTGCGTGCGGGAGCGTCGGGCTACCTGCTCAAGGACACCGATCCGGCCCGGCTGCCGGAGGCGCTGCGCGGCGTGCTGTCGGGGGAGGCGGCGATCCCGCGGGCATTGGTCGCGCGCATCCTGGACGAGTTCCGGGAGCCGGGCCGACGGCGCTCGGCCCGGCGTTCACAGGCGGCCCTGCTCACGTCCCGCGAGTGGGAGGTGATGGGCCTGCTCGGCGACGGCCTGACCACCGACGAGGTCGCGCAGCGGCTGTTCCTGGCGCCGACCACGATCCGCGTGCACATCTCCTCGGTGCTGCGAAAACTCCGGGTCAAGGACCGTCAGGCGGCCATCGATCTGCTCCGCGACGATCGCTGAACCGACACCTGAACCGGCAGCTGAACCGATCGTGCGGGCGGTCCCCCCTCCTCACCGCCCGCACGATCGGTCCGGCATCACCAGCGCCGTGCACGATCCCCCCTCGCCCGCGACCTGGTGTCACCCTAAGTAGCGAAGTCCCGGAGTGCCAGCCCTTTGAGCGTTCAAATACCTAAACGCCGGGGACCGGGCCGGTTGTCCGTCGTTGTCACTGGGGGTGACCGGGGGATTGCCGTTACCTTGGGGTATTGGTCCCTCGATCTGCAGGAGGCTCCGTGAAGATCAACGACGTACTGCGCGGCAAGGGCAACCAGGTCGTCACCATCTCCCCAGACGCCACCGTCACCGAGCTGCTCGCCCTGCTGGCCGAACACAACATCGGCGCGGTGGTGGTCAGCGCGGACGGGTCGTCGGTGTCCGGGATCGTGTCCGAGCGCGACATCGTGCGGCTCTGGAACGGTACGCCGGAAGCGGGTGACGTGCGGGTGAGCGCGATCATGACGTCGGAGGTGCACACCTGCACTCCGGACGACCTGATCGACAATCTGATGCGGATGATGACCGACCGCCGGATCCGGCACGTCCCGGTCGTTGTCGACGGCAACCTTGCGGGCCTGGTCAGCATCGGGGACGTGGTCAAGTCCCGCATCGGCGAGCTCGAGTTCGAGAAGGAGCAGCTGTCCAACTACATCACCAGCTGACGCCGGCGGCGCCCCCGACCGAATCGGGGGCAGCCGCGTTCAGCCTCAGTTGAACTCGATCAGCTCGCCGAACGCGAGGGCCTCGAGCTGGGCACGTACGTCCTTGGCCTCGCCGACGACGACCACGAGCAGGCCGTCGGTGCCGACGTACCGCCGGTAGGCCTCGGTCGCCTCGGCGGCGGTGGTGGCCGCGATGTTGGTCAGGTATGTGTCGGCGAAGTCGATCGGTACGCCGTTCGCGATGTTGCTGCCGACCTGCTGGGCCACGGAGTCCGCCTGCTCGTAGCGCAGCGGTGCGGTCCGGATCAGGCTGTCCTTCGCCTCCTGCACCTCCTGCTCGGTGAGGCCGTCGCGGGCCTCGCGCAGGATCCGCAGCGCGTCACCGACCGCGGCGCCCGTTACCTCGGTCCGTACGGCGCCTCCGAGGCTGAACGTGCCGCCCTTGCGCGGTGCGGCAAAGCTCGTCCGGGTCCCGTACGTGTAGCCCTTCTCTTCGCGCAGGACCGTGTCCACACGGGAGGTGATGGTCCCGCCGACCACATGGTTCGCGACGGCGGCCGCGCCCCACGCCGGATCCCGCCGGTCCGGGCCGGCGCAGCCGATCAGCAGCTGGCTCTGCACCGAGCCCGGCCGGTCGACCAGCACGATCCGGTTCCCGGTGAGGTAGATCGGCTCCGGCGACTCCAGCGCCGTACCGGCGTTCGACGTCCAGCTGCCGAACGCCGAGTCGATGACGCCGGCCACGTCCACGCCGGTCGCATCGCCGGCGAACAGGATCTCCGCGCGCTCCGGGCCGATGTTGTTGCGGTAGAACTCGGCCACCTCGACGTTGGTCAGCGGCCTGATCGTGTCCGGCGTCCCGGCGGTCGGCCGCGAGCGCCGCGTCGACGGGTCGAACAGGTGCGCCGCGAACGCCTCCCGCGCCCGGTAGCCGGCATTCGCCCGCTCCTGGTTGATCTCGCCGAGCCGGATCGTCACGTGCCGGCCGACGTCGGCCTGGTTGAACGCCGGCCGGGTGATCGCCTCGGCCAGCAGCGCGACCGCGGGCGCGAGATGCGACACCGGCACCGAGATCTCGACGTGTAGTGCGTCCGAGCTGACGTCGACGCCGTACGCCGCTCCGTGCCGCTCCAGCGCGGCCGCGAACTCGTTGGCCGAATGCAGCTCGGTGCCCTCGTCGAGGGTGCGGGACATGATCGTCGCGACGCCTTCGAGCGCGCGCGGTTCGGCGATCAGCGGCATCGCGATCGTCACCCGGACGGTGGCGACGTACTGCCCCGGCCGGTCGAAGACGTGCACGGGCGTACCGACGCCGGTCCGGGTCGTGACGGCGGCCGGGAACTTCCACGGACGCGGCGCGCCGACCGGCGGCGGGGTGGTCAGAACCTGGTTCACTCTTCGTCTCCTGCGGTTTCCCCTGAAGATGACTCGGTACGGCGGTACGTGACCTGCACACGCCCCTCCGCGCGGATCCACTGCTGGGCGGCCGCCTGCACCTGCTCGGTGGTGACGGCCTGGACCTGGTCGATCCGGGTGTTGATCCGGTTCGGGTCACCGAACAGCAGGGCATGATGCGAGATCTCGTCCGCACGGCCGGCGCACGACGCCAGCTGCTCCAGCCAGTCCCGCTCGGCCTGTGCCTGCACGGTGGCGAGCTCGTCCTCGGTCACGCCGTCGCGGGCGAGCTTCTCGATCTCCTCGAGCAGCGCGTCCTCGACCTTCTGCAGGTCGACGCCGTCGGACGCGATCCCGGTCAGCGTCCCGAACGACACCCCGCCGATCAGCGGCAGCGCGCCGCCGGACACCGACTGTGCGATCTGCTCGTCGCGGACCAGCCGCCGGTTCAGCCGGCCGCTCTGCCCCGCGGCGAGGATGTCGAGCGCGAGGCCGGCCGCGTCGAGTTCCGGCGTACCGTCGACCGGCAGCCGGAACATCATCGTGATCAGGTCGGACGGTACGTCGGACCGGACGTCGTCACGCCGTACGCCGGTCAGCGGGCCGATCGTGCCGTCCGGCGCGGGCGGTGGCGTCGGGATCGCCGGGAGGTGGCCGAAGTACCGTTTGGCGGCGTCGAAGGCGTCCGCCTCGGAGACGTCACCGACGATCGTCAGGACCGCGTTGTTCGGCCCGTAGTACGTGCGGAAGAACGCGTGCACGTCCTCGACCGAGGCCGCGTCCAGGTCGGCCATCGAGCCGATCGTCATATGCGCGTACGGGTGGTCCTCGGGGAACGCGAGCCGCACCAGCCGCTCGTACGAGTCGCCGTACGGGCGGTTGTCGTAGCTCTGCCGCTTCTCCTCCTTGACCACGTCGCGCTGGTTGTCCAGGTTCTCCTGGTTGACCGCGTCGAGCAGGTAACCCATCCGGTCCGCCTCGAGCCACAGGGCGAGGTCGAGACCGCCGCTGGGCAGCGACTCGAAGTAGTTGGTGCGGTCGAAGAAGGTACTCGCGTTCAGGCTCGCGCCGGCCGTCTCCAGCAGGCTGAAGTGCTGACCGGAGGCGACGTTGCGCGACCCCTGGAACATCAGGTGCTCGAAGAGGTGCGCGAACCCGGTCAGCCCCGGCGGTTCGTGGCGCGAACCCACGTCGTACCAGAGGTTGACGGCGACGATCGGGACGGCGCGGTCCGAGCTGACGACAACCCGCAGGCCGTTGTCGAGCGTCTGCTCCGCGATCGGGTAGTCCAAGGGCATACCGGCCACCTTACGTGGTCGGTAAACCCGGCTACTCGAGGCGTTTCAGGACCTCGTCGTGGAGGCGGCCGTTGGTGGCGACGGCGTTCGGGCCGTTCGGGCCGGGGGTGCCGTCGACCGAGGTGAACTTGCCGCCGGCCTCGTCCACGATGATCGCCAGCGCGGCCATGTCGTAGAGGTTCAGTTCGGGCTCGGCGGCGATGTCGACCGCGCCCTCGGCGACCAGCATGTACGACCAGAAGTCGCCGTACGCGCGGGTCCGCCAGACCGAGTCCATCAGCTCGGCCCACTGGTTCTTCTTGCCGAGCTTCTCCCAGCCCTTGAGCGACGCGTACGACAGCGAGGCGTCCTCGATCTTGCTCACGTCGGAGACCCGGCACGGCTGCGAGGAGTGCAGTGCGCGGCCGGTCCAGGCGCCGTCGCCGTACGACGCCCACCAGCGCTTCCCGAGCGCGGGCGCGGACACCACGCCGACGACGACCTGGTCCTCGATCATCAGGCTGATCAGGGTCGCCCAGACCGGGACGCCGCGGATGTAGTTCTTGGTGCCGTCGATCGGGTCCACCACCCAGCGCCGTACGCCCCAGCCGGAGGTGCCGTCCTCCTCGCCCACGAACGCGTCCCGCGGGCGGGCCCGGGCGAGCGTCTTGCGCATCACGTCCTCGACCTTCTTGTCCGACTCGCTCACCGGGGTGAGGTCGGGCTTGGTGGCCACGTGCAGGTCGAGCGCCTTGTAGCGGTCCATCGTGGTCGAGTCCGCGTCGTCGGCCAGGATGTGGGCGAGCCGCAGGTCATCCGTGTGCGAAGGCATGCCGGAAGGCTAGCCTGAACCGCCCCCGATCGGGCCGGGTGCCCGCGGATGAGTTGCGGATCGGTTACGGCGCAGATTGAACCAAAACGGGTGGTTGAACGTGCCACTAGTGTCTGACCACGTCCTGACGACCGCCGGGAGGCGTCAATGTTCGAGCGCTTCGGGGACCTGCCGCTGCACGTGCTGGTGATCCACCTCGCGGTGGTGGTGCTGCCGGTGAGCGCGCTGACCGCGATCGCCTATGCGGCGGTGCCGAAGTGGCGCTGGTTCCTGCGCTGGCCGGCCCTTGTCCTCGGCGTCGGGGCGCTGGTGTGCGCGTTCGTGGCGAAGAAGAGTGGCGACGCGTTCGTGGCGGCGATCCCGCAACTGCAGCAGCTGGTCCAGGTGCACCGGTCGCGCGGGAACCTGCTGCTCTGGTTCGCGCTGGCGTTCGCGATCCTCGTCGTCGCGGCGTTCCTGCTGCTCGGCGCACCGACGCGGGGAACGGGTACGTCGTCCCGCCGGCCGCTCGAGCTGGTCGTGTCCGCGGCTGTCGTCGTGATGGCCGTCGTGATGATCTACCAGACCGTCCGCACCGGCGACGCCGGCGCCCGAGCCGTCTGGGGCGGCACCCTCCCGAAGAAGTAGTAGTTAGGCCCTGTCTGGCAATCCAGACAGGACCTAGTTGCCGCGGCTGGCGAGCAGCCGGCGGAACGACGTGACGCGGTCGGCGTCGGCGCGGCCGTCTGCCACAGCCTCGTCGAGCGCGCAGTCGGGGGCATCCTCGGCGTGGGTGCAGCCGCGGGGGCAGGCCTCGGCGAGTTCGGCCAGGTCGGGGAAGGCGTGGATCAGCTTGTCGGGGTCCACGTGCGCCAGGCCGAACGAGCGGATGCCGGGCGTGTCGATCAGCCAGCCGCCGTCCGGCAGCCGCAGTACGACGGTGTTCGTCGACGTATGGCGCCCGCGCCCGGTGACCTCGTTGACGATCCCGGTGGCCCGGTCGGCGCCCGGAATGATCCCGTTCACCAGCGTGGACTTGCCGACGCCGGAGTGACCGACGAGAACGCTCGTCCGGTCGTGCAGCTGGTCGTGGAGCTCGGTCAGGTCGCCGCCCTGGTGCGTCGCGACCGACTCGACGCCGAGCGGGCGGTAGATCGACAGCAGCGGATCAGGATCGGCCAGGTCGGTCTTGGTGAGACAGAGCAGCGGCCGCATCCCGGCGTCGTACGCCGCGACCAGGAAGCGGTCGATCAGACCGGTCCGCGGTTCCGGGTTGGCGACCGCGACGACGATGACGAGTTGGTCCGCGTTCGCCACCAGGGGGCGTTCGACCGGGTCGTCGTCGTCGGCCGAGCGGCGCAGCAGTGTCGTCCGGGGCAGGACCTCGACGATCCGCGCGAGCGTGCCCTGGTCGCCGGTCGCGTCGCCGTCGAGCTTCACCCGGTCGCCGACGATCACGCCGGTGCGGCCCAGCTGCCGCGCCTTCATCGCGGTCACCTCGCGGCCGGTCCCGTCCTCGTCCTCGGCCCAGCAGGTGTAGCGCCCACGATCCCGGGTGATCACGACGGCCTCGGCGGCGTCGTCGTACGACGGGCGGTCCTTGGTCCGCGGCCGGGTCCGGCGCTTCGGCCGGTCGTACCGAGCCTCCTCGTCGTACCGCGACATCAGCCGGCGAGCTCCGACCACAGCTCGGGGAACTCGGGCAGGGTTTTCGCGGTGGTGGCGATGTTCTCGATCTGCAGGCCGTCGACGAGCAGGCCGAGGACCGCGGCGGCGTGGGCCATCCGATGGTCGTCGTAGGTGTGGAACAGCCCGCCGCGCAAGGGCTTCGGACGGATCGCCAGCCCGTCCTCGAGCTGCGTCACGTCCCCGCCGAGCGCGTTGAACTCGGTCTCGAGCGCCGCCAGCCGGTCGGTCTCGTGGTTGCGCAGGTGCGCGATTCCCCGCAGGTACGACGGCCCGTCGGCGAACGCGGCGACCGCGGCGATGACGGGCGACAGCTCACCGACCTCGCTCAGGTCCAGGTCGCAGCCGTTCACCCGCCCGGTCCCGCGCACGGTCAGGCCGTCGTCGGTCCGGGTCACCTCGGCGCCGAAGCGCGTGAAGAGCTCGGGCAGCTGACCACCCGGCTGCGTCGTCTCCGACGGCCATCCGGTCACGGTCACGGCGCCGCCGGTGATGACCGCCGCGGCCAGGAACGGCGCCGCGTTCGACAGATCCGGCTCGATCGCGGTGTCCAGCGCCCGAATGGGGCCTGGGGCAACCACCCACCGGTTCGGCTCGGCGTCGTCGACCTGGACGCCGCGCTCGCGCAGCATCGCCACCGACATGTCCAGGTGCGGCTGCGACGGCACCGGCTTGCCGTCGTGCCGGAGGTCGACGCCCTCGTCGTACCGCGCGCCGGCCAGCAGCAGCGCGGACACGAACTGGCTCGACCCGGACGCGTCGAGCGTCACCTTGCCGCCACGAACCGAACCCGTGCCGGACACGGTGTAGGGCATCCGCCCGGAGCCGCCGTCGTCGATCTGTACGCCGAGGGTGCGCAGAGCGCCCAGGATGACGCCCATCGGCCGCTCCCGCGCGTACTCGTCGCCGTCGAATGCGACCACGCCGTCGGCGAGCGCGGCGACCGGCGGGACGAAGCGCATCACCGTGCCGGCCAGACCGCAGTCGACGCTCGCGGGGCCCTTGAGCGAGCCCGGGGTCACGGTCACCGTCGTACCGCTCTCGGAGATTCCCACCCCGAGCGAGGCCAGGGCGGACCGCATCAAGGCGGTGTCGCGGGCCGCGAGCAGGCCGGTCAGGTGCGACGGGCCGTCGGCGAGGGCGGCGAGGATGAGAGCCCGGTTGCTGATCGACTTCGACCCGGGCACCGTGACCCGTCCGGTGACCGCACCGTCAGCCGACGACGCCGGCCAGCCCTCGTTCCGCTCGCTCATACCACTCCCTAGGCTCGTCATCTCGCCCCGAGCCTATCGCTACTGCACCTTCCAGCCTTCGGGAAGGAACAGCGACAGGTACTGCGGGGAGCTGTTCAGCACCGGGACGGGCAGGGTCTTCGGGAACGAGTAGTTGACCACCTGGATGCCCGGCGCCGGGATCGCCTCGTCACCGTCGTACGCCGGTGCGCCGATGCCCTTCTCGAAATTCGCGACCGGAAGCAGCGTCTTGGCGTCCAGGTAGTAGACGGCGTGGATGCCGTCGCCGAGCGGGTAGGCGTTCGACTACGGCCACGCCACCGGGTCGAGTCCGGCGTCCCGGAACGCCCACATCGAGATCGCCGTACCGCCGTAGCTGTCGTTGGCCAGTACGACGGTGTCAGGTCAGGACAGCTCGGCCTTGGCGAGGCGGGCGGCGTGCTTGGCTTCGCGGGCGAGTTGCCTTGCCTCTCGCTTGGCTGCCTTCGCGCCGCGCTTGGTTTCGCGCTTCGCGGCCCGCGCACCGTGCGTGGCCCGCCACGCGACGCCCGGCTTGCCCTCGGTGTCCACTGCGGCGAGCAGCAGACCGCCCATGATGCCCAGGTTCTTCATGAACTGGATGCGCTGCTGGTTACGTGCGTCCTTGTCCTTCTCCTGCCAGAAGGAGTGCCCCGCGAGGGTCGTCGGAACCAGCGACGCCGCCAGCAGGGACGCGCCGAGCCGGCGGCCCTTGCCGGTCGCGAGCGCGAGGCCGCCGACCACCTGGACGGCACCGTTCAGCCGGACCAGGTTGGCCGTGGTCTCGGGAAGCCGGTCGCTGACCTGAGGCGGCGTGACCTTCTTCACCACCGGGACCAGCCGGTCGGTCACCGGCTGCGCCTTGGGGACCAGCGGCTCGGGGTTGCGGATCGCGTTCGCGCCCTGCACGACGAAAATGACGGACAGCAACGGCCTGGCCAATGCGCGCACGACAGTCATGCCTCCTTAATACACCACGTCCAGTCAGAGGTCCGGTACCCGACGCTGAACCACGTGGTCAGATAGGACACCCGTCCGGGCCGCACGCGGCGTCACCGTCGGTGGTCGCGCCGGGGGCGGTGATGAGGGTCACCGGCTTCCGGTCCGCGTTCGCGCGCCGCAGGGCCTCGGCGAACACCTCGACGGGCTGCGCACCGCTCACGCCGTACTTCTCGTCGATGACGAAGAACGGTACGCCGTTCGCGCCGTAGGCCAGCGCCTGCGCCTGGTCCGCGGCGACCTCCTGCGCGTACGCCGTACCCGCCAGGACCTCACGCACCCGGTCAGCGGGCAGGCCGACCTCTGTCGCCAGCTCGGTCAGCGTGGTGTGGTCACCGACCGGCAGACCGTCGGTGAAGTAGGCCTTGAGCAGGCGCTCCTTGAGCCGGCCCTGCGTGTCGGCCGGCACCTCTCCGGCCTCTGCCAGCTCACGGGCCAGGTGCAGGAGGCGGTGCGCGTCTACGGTGTTCACGGCCTTCGCCTGGTCGAGGTGGTATTCCAGACCGACCTCGGCCGCCACCTCGGTCACCTGGGCGTTGGCCTGCAGGCCCCACTCGCGGCCACGGCCGTACTTCTCGCCCAGCCGGGTCGCCAGGTCCCGCGGGTCGTCGTTCGTCGACGACGGGTCGAGCTGGAAGCTGTGCCAGACAACCTCGGCGGTGTCACCACTCGCGGCCAGGGCCTCTTCGAGCCGGCGCTTTCCGATGTAGCACCACGGGCAGACGACGTCGGACCACACATCAATACGCATAACCGTCGGCAACTGTCCGGTCCGTGGACCTATTCCCAACCAGCCACCGATGTGACGCGTCTGACCGCCCATGGATGCGGATATCGATGCGGACCTCGTGCGGACCCTGCTGAAGGAGCAGCACCCCGACCTGGCGGACCTCGAGCTGAAGGAGATCATCGGCGGTTGGGGCAACCAGATGTGGCGCCTGGGCGACGATCTGGCGGTCAGAATGCCCCGCGGCAACCAGGGCGCCGAACCCCTCCGCAGAGAGCATCGGTGGATGCCCGGCCTCGCCGCCCAGCTCCCACTCCCCGTCCCAACCCCGATCCGCCTCTGTGACCCGTCCGGCAGCTTCCCGCGGACGTGGCTGATCACCACCTGGGTTCACGGAGAGCCCGCGGACCATGCTCCGATCACGGATCCGGCTGCTGCCGACGTACTCGCGGACTTCCTGAAGGCACTGCACACCAAGGTGCCGGCCGACGCGCCGGTGAGCGAACGGAGCACCCTCGCGCCGAGCCCCGGGTTCGACGAGGTCCAGGCGTACGTCGGACGCTCCGCCGAGATCCGCGCCGTCTGGGAGGACGCGCTCGCGGCGCCCGGATGGGACGGGGCGCCGGTGTGGCTGCACGGCGACCTGCACCCGGCCAACGTGGTCGTTGCCGACGGCACGCTTGCCGGCGTCGTGGACTTCGAAGAGATCGGCGCCGGCGACCCGGCGAACGACCTGGCGGCCGCCTGGATCCTGCTCCCGGAAGCGGAGCGCTTCCTCGACGCCTACGGGGCGGACGGGGCGACCGTACGACGAGCTCGCGGCTGGGCGCTCACGCGAGCACTGTTCCTGATCGCCATGGGCATCAACGGAGAATTGGGCAAACCCAGTGGGAAGACCCACTGGGGCCCGATCGGGCAGGCGGCTCTGGACCGACTGCTATAAATCAGGCGTGCGCGACGAGTTGGCGGGGCAGCTGGCGCAGTTGCGCGACCTGACCGGCCGCAGCCTGCGCGAACTCGCCCGCGACGTCGGTGCCAGCAGCTCATCTCTGTCGCGGTACTTCTCCGGTCAGGCCGTTCCGCCTTGGCCTACGGTCGTGGCGCTCTGCAAGGCAGCCGGCCGCGATCCCAGGCCACTCCGTGAGGTGTGGGAACGTGCCAAGGACGCCCCGCAGACCAGCCCGCCTGCTGCGGCGCCGGTCCGCAACGAGCTGCCGCACGACGTCACCGCCTTCACCGGCCGCCGAGCGGAGCTGGACACTCTCCTCGACGCGGCACGCAGTACGCCGGTCGTGGCGATCGATGGCATGGGCGGAGTGGGTAAGTCCGCGCTGGCGGTGCACGCAGCGCACCTGTTGACTGCGGACTTTCCCGACGGGCAGCTGTACCTGGACCTGCACGGGTTCACGCCGGGCCGGGAGCGGCTCGAGCCCGTGGACGCGCTGCGCGTGCTGCTGACCGCGCTCGGAGTACCACCGGGACGGATTCCTGACAGACTCGCCGAGCGGGCAGCGCTGTGGCGTTCGGAGCTGGCAGCTCGGCAGGCGATCGTACTGCTGGACAACGCCGCGGATGCCGGCCACGTACGCGACCTGCTGCCCGGCGCGGGCCGGACGTTCGTGATCATCACCAGCCGTCGGCGGATGGTCGAGCTGGACGGCGTCCAGCCGATTTCGCTCGACGTCCTGCCCGCCGCTGAAGCAGCGCAGCTGTTCGCCGAGTCCGTGGGCGGCGCGCGGCCCGGCGACGTCGACGAGGTACTGCGACGTTGTGGCAACCTGCCGCTGGCGATCAGGGTCGCCGCCGCGCGACTCCGGCACCGGCCTGCGTGGACCGTCGACACCCTCGTCGAACGGATGCGCGACGGCGACCTGGCGGTGCCGGACGTCTTCGAGATGTCGCTGCGACAGCTCGACCCTGCCCAGCGCCGGATGTTCCGGCTGCTCGCGCAGGTGCCCGGCGAGGACATCGATGCTTACGGTGCGGGAGCGCTGGGCGGCATACCACTGGCCAACGCGCGGTCGCTGCTGGAAGACCTGGTGGACGTCCACCTGATCCAGGAACCGGCAGCCGGCCGCTACCGGATGCACGATCTGTTGCGCCAGGCAGCCCGGGCGGACGACCCGGGTGCGGATCCGTCCGCGGCAATCACCCGGCTGGGCGACTACTACCTGACCGGCCTGCTGGCAGTGAAGAAGCTGATCAAGATCCTGATCCCGTTGCCGGTCACCGTGTCAGAGCCGCCGTCGGCGCTCCCCGATCTGTCCAGTCACGACGCCGGCGTCAACTGGATGGACATCGAGTGGGCCAACCTGACTGCCACGTTCGCGCTCGCCGTACAGCTGCGTCTCGATGCGACGGCCGTGGGACTCGGCCAGCTGGCCACGATTGCGCACACGCGACGTGGTGGTTCCGCCCAGCTGTACGACGCGCTGCTGGCCTGCCTGCCCGCCGCCGAACGCCTGGGTGATCGCCGGACACTCGCCTCGCACCACTACCTGCTGGGTGTCCTTCTGATGCGGACCGGCCGGCTGACGGACGCCGTCCGCGAACTCCAGAGCGCCCGCGAGTTGATGGCCGCGGAAGGCGACGGCGTCGGCGAGGCCATGGCGCTGTTCCAGCTGGGGGAGCTTCACGAGTACGACGACCCGGAGAGAGCCGTCGCACTCCTGGAGCAGGCCATCGCAGTGCTGCCAGCACACGACACCGCCGTACGAGCACGGGTGCGCAGCACTCTCAGCCATGCGCTCCTGCGGCTCGAGAAGTATGCAGTAGCTCGTGACATCGCCGCCGACGTACTGGAGACGGCCCGCGCGAACGACCGCCAGACAGCCCGCATGTGCCTCGACGTACTCGGCCGGGCCGCGCTGGGCCTGGGAGATGTGCAGGGTGCGCTTGACCTCGCAGAGCAGGCCGTTGCGATCAGCAGGGCTACCCGGCACGCGATCTTCGAGGCGAACAGCCTCACCGACGTAGCGATCGTCCTACTCCACCTGGGCCGCCAGGCAGAGGCCGCAGCGAACCAGGCCGAGGCCGTCCGGATCCTTGAGGTCGCTGGCGAGCCGGATCGGTTGGTGCGCGCTCACCTGCCGTACGCCCGGGCCTGCCTTGCTACTGGCGACCCGGAGATGGCTGCGCGGCACTTCCAGGAAGCGCTGGACGTCGCGACTGTGCACGGGCTCGACTACCTGGTGCCGGAGGCGCGCGCAGGGCTGTCCTGAGCTGTCCCGTCCCGTCCCGGGACACCCGTGGCGCAGGCCCGCATCGCACGCGAACCTGCAGGTCGGCGCCCGATCCGTGAGATCGGCCCTGTCCCGGCCGTAGTCTTGTCGATTGTCCCGGGTGCGCCTGGCATCAAAGCTCTCGGCCATGGACACACCAGCGCTTTGGGCGGTGCACGGAACAGTTCCCGCACCTGTCGCAGCTGTCGCCGGACTGTTGCTGGCCGTCCGGGAGGGCCGTGTCGGCGACGACAACCTGCTCGTCCTGGCCAGAGCATCAGCAGCCCGGCAAGGGGCGATGACTGTCGTTGCAGGGGACGGCCCTGGCGTCTATCGGGCCGAGCTGGCCGGAAGGGCCGAGCCGGTCGACGTACAGGTCGACAGCTCGAGCCTACGGGTGCAGAGCTGGTACGCCGGTGTGTACCGGATCACCGCCGACCGGGCAGGAGCCGTGGTGACCCACCACGTGCATCGCGTCCTACCGGACCATCCGGGCTTCGCGAGCGGGATCGCCGAGGTCGGTCTGCGGACCCGGATGACCCGCGACCTGAACGAAGTACTGCGTGTCATCGCCGACCGGCTCG
>DASXXB010000089.1:0-3949 GCA_036503355.1 Kribbella sp.
CGGCGCCTCAGCAGGGACAGCAGGGCGGCTGGCGACCGCCGCCGAAGGACGATGACGGGCAGGCATGAGACTGACGGAATTCTGGGCCCGGATGGATCACCATCTCGGTCCGGCGTATGCACGGACCTGGGCGGAGACCCAGGTGGTCCAGGAACTCGACGGCCGCACGGTCGTCGAGGCCCTGGCCGACGGTGAGGCCGCCAAAGTGGTGTGGCGCGCCGTGTGGGCGCATCTCAACCTCCCACCCAGCGAACGCTGAGGCCCAGGGCAACCAACTTGCGGTACGACGGAGTACGCCGCCCTACCCGGTCCAGCCGGTCCGGGTGGCCCATTCCTCGGCAGGTAGATACACGAGATCGCAGACCGGGTCCTTCAGGTCGCTGTAGTCGCCGATCTCCAGCCGGAGAGTCGCGGCGTGCTGCTTGAACGCGCCGTACGCCCGAGCGGTCTGCGGATGACTGCGTAGGTAGTCGCGGAACAGGAGCGCGTAGCGCTGGTTGGCGCGGCCGGCGACCCGGACGTGCAGGTTGACCCGCCGCCGGTACATCGGTTCGACCAGCATCCGCTTCACCCACTGGACCTCGTCGGTCGGCAGGCCCGGCACGGGGTGGTCGCGCCGCGGCGGGCGGAGCTCCCAGTCCGCGGCGACCATCCGTTCCGCCACGTCGTCCAGTTCGGGCTCGGTGGCCACCGTGACCTGGATGTCCAGGATGTCCTTGGCCGGCAGGCCCGGCACCGACGTGGATCCGATGTGGTCGATCCGTTGGGCCAGGTCGCCGAGCACCCCGCCGATCGCGTACGCGGTCTTCTGGTACTGCGCCGGCCAGGTCTCGTCCGGCCGTACGATGACGATCCCAGTCATGCGGAGATCATCTCAGTACTGCGGTGAGCGGCCCAGTGATCAGACCGGTTTGACCCGGAACGCCCTGCCGGTGAGCAGCTCTGCCGCCTCGTACGCCGCCTTCTTGATGCCCTTGCGCTCGTCGAAGAACCCGCCGACCACGCCGACACCGGGGAGCTTCCCGACGAACCGGGCGCCGAGACTGCCTCGCGGTCGCTCCTCGAACACCTCGCTGAGCCCGCCGAACAGCTTGCTCAGGCGCCAGACGAGCCGGACGCCCTTGCGCAACCCCATGTCCTTTGAGACCTCGTCGAGTCCCAGTTGCTCGGTGACGTCCTGGCCGGCGACCGCCGGGTCGTCGTACTTGAGAACCTCGTCCGGTGTGATCGGGCGGTCGGTCAGCACCCGGGTGATGATCGCCGTACGGTCGGCGTGCGCCTCTACGCCGTACTCGCGGCAGACCGCGCCGATCACCATCGCCTGCACGGCCGCGCCCAGGGTGTCCTTCATCGGCAGCCGGTCGGCGGCGGCGCCACTGAGCCGGGGGAGTCCCGCGACGACCGCGGCGAACCCGCCGAGGCGCTCGACCCACCAGTCGCAGCGCTTGGCGAGCGGGAGAGTCGGCCACTCCTCGTGGCCGGGGACCTTCATCTGCAGCAGCCGGTCGATGGCGAGGATCAGGCCTTTCTCGGCCAGATTGGGCTTCTCCTGCTCGGAGTACTCCGTCAGGTAGCTGCGGATGCCGAACGGGTCCTGGGTACGGAGCGCGTCGAGGACATGATCGATGCCGAACTCGACGCGGCTCATCGCGAGGACGACGGCGGAATCGGGGACGTCCGGACGGTCTGCCACCCCCGAAGAGTAGAGATCCGGTGGGTCAGAAGGGCTGCCACGGCAAGCTTCGGCGTGTCAGTTGTGATTCGAACACGTGTTCGGGATACTTTGGTTCCCGGAAGGTGCTGGGACGGCCGAGTTGTCCACAGATTCGAAGTGGCGGCGAAAACTGTCCGAAGCAACGAATACCTTCTCTGGCGACAACGAATTTCTTTCGGGCGGCCGGGAGGCGGCCCCGGATTATCAGATGGGTCAGGTGGCAGTCACATGGCGGGTGCAGCGAGTGCGGCGAGTGCAGAGCGCGCGGCGACCGATCGCGAGAAGGCGCTTGCGACCGCGCTGACGCAGATCGAGCGGCAGTGCGGCAAGGGATCGGTGATGCGCCTGGGTGAGCAGGGCAAGGCGCCGATCGCGGTCATCCCGACCGGGTCGATCTCGCTCGACATCGCGCTCGGGATCGGCGGCTACCCGCGTGGCCGCGTCGTCGAGATCTACGGTCCGGAGTCTTCGGGTAAGACGACGGTCACCCTGCACGCGATCGCGAACGCTCAGCGCAACGGCGGGATCGCGGCCTTCATCGACGCCGAGCACGCCCTCGACCCGGAGTATGCGCGCAAACTCGGTGTCGACACCGACGCGCTGCTGGTCTCGCAGCCGGACTCCGGTGAGCAGGCGCTGGAGATCGCCGACATGCTGATCCGCTCCGGCGCGATCGACATCGTCGTGATCGACTCGGTGGCCGCGCTGGTTCCCCGGGCCGAGATCGAGGGCGAGATGGGCGACAGCCACGTCGGTCTGCAGGCCCGGCTGATGAGCCAGGCACTGCGAAAGATGACCGGTGCGGTCAGCGGTACGAACACGACCGCGATCTTCATCAACCAGCTGCGCGAGAAGATCGGTGTGATGTTCGGCTCCCCGGAGACGACGACCGGTGGTAAGGCGCTGAAGTTCTACGCGTCGGTGCGGCTGGACATTCGCCGGATCGAGTCGCTGAAGGACGGCACCGACGTCGTCGGTAACCGGACCCGCGTCAAGGTCGTGAAGAACAAGGTCGCTCCGCCGTTCAAGCAGGCCGAGTTCGACATCCTCTACGGCCAGGGCATCAGCCGCGAGGGCAGCCTCCTCGACCTGGGCGTGGACCAGGGCTTCGTCCGCAAGGCCGGCGCCTGGTTCACGTACGAGAGCGACCAGCTCGGCCAGGGCCGGGAGAATGCGCGGAATTTCCTGCGCGACAACCCCGACCTGGCGAACGAGCTGGAGAAGAAGATCATGGAGAAGATGGGCATCGGTCCGACCCTGGACCAGCCGGCCGACGCGGCCGAGGTCGATGTCGACTTCTGATCGACCCTCCGTGGGTGGCAGCGTCTCCCGGCAGCCTCCGGTTGCCGACGACGCTGCCCCCGCGGCGCTGTCCCTGCCGTACGACGAACGGCTGGCGCTTGCTCGCAAACTCCTGGCCGACGGCGTAACACCGTCTGCCTCTGCCGACACGGTGCCCTCCACGGAGCGCCCGTCGCCTCGGCGTACGTCGGCACGCCAAGCATCGGGCGACGCGCAGGGACGTGCAGGCAAGCGCAACCGTCGTACCGACACTGTCTCCAACTCCGGCTCCGGCGGCCCAGAGCGAGCCCGCTCTGGTGGCGCGGACCGGGCAGGCTTCGACGAGTTCTTCGGTGAGGACGATCCGGAGTCAGGTACTGGACGTCGGCGCCCGGGTTCCATCAGGCGAACCGTCGGCACCGTCGATCCCTGGGACGAGCCTTCGCCCGCCGATGCCCAGCACCAGGATGAGCAGTCCACGAGAAAGCCACGCCGTCGGCCACCCACCCCATCAGCCCCCCAAGCGGCTCCAGCCTCCGGCCAGGCGAGTCCGACCTCTGCCCAGGTGGCTGCGGGTGAGCAGCCTCCCGCCGGCGGCGATTCTGCGCAACACGATGCCGATTGGTCAGCTTCCGCGAAGGGCGCTTCTGAGGACCAGGCTGCTGTTCGGCAAGCTTCGGCCGAGGGTGCTTCTGGGGGCCAGGCTGCTGTTCGGCAAGCTCCGGCCGAGGGTGCTTCTGGGGGCCAGGCTGCTGCTCGGCCAGCTTCTGCCGAGCCGACGAATGATCCGTGGGGTGATGAGGACGAGCGCTTCACTCGGACGTTCGAGGCTCAGGCTGCGGAACGTCTCGCCGAGGCCCGCGCCTTCGCTGACGACACGCCGCTGCCGCCCCGCGACGGCACCAGGCGAAGCGCGCCGGGTCATGCACAGCCGACGAACCCCGAAGCTCCGGC
>DASXXB010000090.1:0-5709 GCA_036503355.1 Kribbella sp.
TTGTGTAAGTCGGTGGGGGGTTCTACTGTGTGCGCAGGAATCGTCCGATGGGGGTGTCATGAGGCGTCGGAGTATCGGGCTGCTGCTGGCCGGGGTGATGGTCGTACCAACGACTCTTGCCGTACCGGCCGAGGCCCACGAGAGCAAGCGTGTGGTGGGGTACTACACCAACTGGAGCGGGTACGGCCGGAACTTCCTGGTCAGCGATCTGGTGAAGAACGGGTCCGCGGCCCGGCTGACCCAGATCAACTACGCGTTCGGCTTCGTCGACGCCCAGGGGAACTGCACCAGCAGCGATCCGTGGGCCGACTACCAGCGACCGTTCACCGCCGAGCAGAGCGTGAACGGCAAGGCGGACGAACCGGGGCAGGTGCTGAACGGGAACCTCAACCAGCTGAAGGAGTTGAAGCAGAAGTACCCGAAGCTCCGGATCAGCATCTCGCTCGGCGGCTGGACCGGATCCGCGCACTTCTCCGACGCGGCCCTCACACCGGCCTCGCGGGCCGCGCACGTGAAGTCCTGCCTGGACCTGTGGCTGAAGGGCAACCTGCCGGGACTGCCCGCCGGCGCCGCGAAGGGGATCTTCGACGGAGTCGACCTGGACTGGGAGTGGCCGGCGAGCGAAGGCAACCCGGGCAACGTGATCCGGCCCGAGGACAAGCAGAACTTCACCGCACTGGTGCACGAGTACCGCAAGCAACTGGACCGGCTCCCGGGCCCCAGGCGTCCCAACCTGACCGCGTTCCTGCCGGCGAACCCGGTGATGATCGACAAGGGGTTCGAGGTCCGGCAACTGTTCAAGGACCTGACCTTCGGTACGACGCAGGGCTACGACTACCACGGCCCGTGGGAGAACCTCACGAACCAGCAGTCCGCTCTGCACGCTCCGGCGGGCGATCCGACAACCCCGGAGTTCAGCTCCCAGGTGACGATCGACGCCTACCTGTCCCGTGGCGCGCCGCGGAGCAAACTGGTGATGGGCGTGCCGTTCTACTCCCACGGCTGGACCGGCGTGACGAACCAGAACCACGGCCTCTTCCAGCCGTCGACCGGCCCGGCGCCCTCGACGTTCGACCCCGGCACCGACGACTACCGCTACCTGAAGGCGCAGCTGGCGAACTACACCGTGTACCGCGACAACAAGGCCGGTTTCGCGTGGTTGTTCGACGGTACGACGTTCTGGACCTGGGACGACCCGGTCGAGATGGCCCGCAAGGCGCAGTACATCTCGCACCGCGACCTCGGCGGCGCGATGATCTGGTCGCTGGACGGGGACACAGCAAACGGGGAGCTGATCTCGGCGTTGCACCGTAACCTTCGCTGAGTGGATCTGAATACTCTCCAGAACCGGTTCGGCGCGGACGGCGCCGAACCGGTCGTCGGCGGTTGTTCCGGAGCGACAGTCGTCCGACTTGATCGCAGGGCAGAACGCCTCTACTACAAGGCCGGTCCGGGCGTCTCTGACGAGGCGGACCGGCTGGCATGGCTTGGCTCGACCGGCTTTCCCTGCCCCGGGATAGTTGACCGCGGCAACAATTGGCTCCTGACAACGGAGCTGGCCGGCCGGGATGCCTCCGACGACTGGCCGGCGACCGACCGCCCCGCCGTCCTCGCCGCGATGGCGGACGGGCTCCGCGCGCTCGATCAGCTGTCGGGCTGCCCTTTCCCATCACCGTTTCCCGAGGC
The DNA here is from genome assembly GCA_036503355.1 of Kribbella sp. GTDB lineage: Bacteria > Actinomycetota > Actinomycetes > Propionibacteriales > Kribbellaceae > Kribbella. Next base: position 1,687 of record DASXXB010000090.1, read on the forward strand.
CGGAGACGCTGTCACGCACGGGGACTACTGCGCCCCGAACGTCTTCATCGACCCCGGGACCCTGCGCTTCTGCGGGATCCTCGACCTCGGGCGGCTCGGCGCCGGCGATCGGTACCTGGACCTCGCGCTGATGTTCAAGAGCCTTCGCGGCCTCAATCCGCAGTACGGCGGTCTGCCCGCGGCGCGGCGGTTCGTCGAGTTGTACGGCGGTGACCCGGACGATCCGCGGATCGAGCACTACATCACGCTCGACGACACCGGCGACTACCTGCCCTGATACGCGCGGCGGTAAGCGCTCGGCGTCGTGTGCAACGCGGTCCGGAACCGCCGCCGCAGATTCGTTGCCGACGACAACCCGACCTTGGTGGCGATCGCCTCGACCGGAAGGTCCGTTTCCTCCAGCAGGACACGTGTTCTGGCGATCCGCTGCGCCAGCAGCCACTGCCCCGGCGCCGTCCCCAGTTGCTGCTCGAACCGTCGCGCCAAGGTCCGCGGCGAAACGTTCACCCGCTGGGCGAGATCGTCCACCGTGATCGGCTCCGCCAATCGCTCGACCGCCCAATCCAACGCCTCCCCCAACGATTCCGCACCCTTCATCCCTTCCGAGCCATCGGAGCGGTACTGCGTCTGACCACCTTCGCGATGCGGCGGCATCACCATCCGCCGCGCGACCCTTGCCGCGTACGCCGCCCCGAGATCCCGCCGTACCAGATGCAGACACAGATCGATCCCGGTACCCGACCCGCCACTCGTCGCCACGTCGCCGTGGTCGACGTACAGGACGTCCGGATCGACGTGGACCGCGGGGAATCGGCGCTGCAGCTCCTCGGCGTACCGCCAATGTGTGGCCACCCGCCGCCCGTCGAGCAACCCGGTCGCCGCGAGCAGATACGCACCGGAGCAGATACTGACCAGCCGCGTCCCACGCCGATGAGCGCGGGTGAGCGCCCGTAGCACTGCCGGCGTCGGTTCACGATTGATCGGCAGCCACCCAGGTACGACGATCGTGCCGGCCCGGTCGAGTGCCCGCAGCCCCGACCGGACCGCCATGTCGAACCCCTCGGTGGTCCGCACGTTCCCCGGCTGCTCGGTGCAGACACTGAAGCGGTACGGCGCGTCGCGGAACACCGCCGCGGCACATCCCAGCTCGAAGCTGGCCTGCGGCGCGGTCACCAGCGCGACGACGCGATGCGGTTCTCCGGCCATGGCAGAAAAGTACCTGATGAAGACTATCCAGACACTGGGGACGAACCTGTGGACAACGTGAGGATCGGACCCGTGGAGAACTACGAGTGGGCGTCGCTCGACGACGCACCGGTCCGTGACCTGTTCCCCGGCATCCGGCTCCGGCCGTTGTGGGCGGGGGCTGTCGCCAAGGCGTTCGTCCTGCAGATGGATCCGGGATCGACCTGGGAGGGCATCGACGTCCACGATCCAGGTCCGGAGGAGGTCTTCGTGATCGACGGCATCTTCAACGACGGTGAACGCGACTACCCGGCCGGTTCGTTCATCCACGCCCCGGCCGGGTCGTCCCACATCCCGCAATCCGCCACGGGCTGCACGCTGTTCCTGTTCTATCCCGAGGGTTAGTTGTCGGTACTGCGAAGTTCGGTCGGGGCGCCATGGACGGCGGGGATGCTGCCAAGCTTGCCGGCCTGGAAGTCCTCGAACGCCTGGATGACCTCGGCGCGCGTGTTCATCACGAACGGCCCGGCCATCGCGATCGGCTCGCGGATCGGGCGGCCTCCGATGACGAGGACGTCGAGGTTCGGCTCGGCTTGCGGCTGCGTCGTACTGGCCTGGGTGCGGATCGTGTCGCCCGGACCGAAGACGGCGAGCTGTCCCTTGCGGAACGGCCGCCGCTCGGCACCGACGGTGCCCTGACCGGCGAGGACATACACGAGCGCGTTGTAGTCCGCCTGCCACGGAAGGATCAGCTCGGCGCCCGGACTGACGGTCGCATGCACCAGAGTGATCGGCGTGTGGGTCGAGCCGGGACCGTCGTGGCCGTCGACCGAGCCGGCGATCACGCGGATCAGCGAGCCGCCGTCAGGGGTCGAGAGCAGCGCCGCGTCGCCACCGCGGATGTCCTGGTAGCGCGGCGGGGCCCACTTGAGAGCCTTCGGCAGGTTCACCCAGAGCTGGATGCCGTGGAACAGGCCACCGCTCGTCACCAGATGCTCGGGCGGGGTCTCGATGTGCAGCAGCCCGCTGCCGGCCGTCATCCACTGGGTGTCGCCGTTCGAGATGACACCGCCACCACCGTTGGAGTCCTGGTGCTCCATGATCCCGTCGAGCATGTAGGTGACGGTCTCGAACCCACGGTGCGGGTGCCACGGGGTGCCCTTCGGCTCGCCCGGCGCGTACTCGACCTCACCCATCTGGTCCATGTGGATGAACGGGTCCAGGTCGCGGAGGTCGACGCCGGCGAAGGCACGACGTACCGGGAATCCTTCCCCTTCGAAGCCGCTCGGCGCGGACGTCACCGACTTCACGGGACGCTCCCGCACGACAGCCGGGTCCTGCGGGCTGATCCGGGGCAGGACGGTGATGTCACTGACGGTCACGGCGGGCATGATGTGCTCCTCGCTGCTGAGTAGTTCAAGAATAAACTATCTGTGCGAACCACGGCAAGACCACCCGCATTCCCCGGTCGATGGGGTGGCGGTGCGGCGTGGGAGACTCTTGGCGTGACGGCGCAGATTCTGGATGGCAAGGCGACGGCGGCGGCGATCAAGGACGAGTTGAAGGTCCGGGTCGCGAAGCTGGCCGAGCAGGGTGTGGTGCCCGGGCTCGGGACGATCCTGGTCGGTGACGACCCGGGCAGCCGCGCGTACGTGGCGGGCAAGCACCGCGACTGCGCCGCGGTCGGGATCTCCTCGATCCAGGTCGAGTTGCCGGACACCGCGACCCAGGACGAGATCGCCGCGAAGGTCCAGGAGCTCAACGAGAACCCGGAGTGCACCGGCTTCATCGTCCAGCTCCCGCTGCCCAAGCACGTCGACACGAACACGATCCTCGGCCTGATCGACCCGGCCAAGGACGCCGACGGCCTGCACCCGGTCAGCCTCGGCAAGCTCGTCCTCGGGCAGGACGGGCCGCTGCCGTGCACTCCGAAGGGTTGCGTGGAGATCCTGCGGCGGTACGACGTACCGATCGCCGGGGCGCACGTGGTGGTCGTCGGCCGCGGGGTGACCGCGGGGCGCCCGATGGGTCTGCTGTTCACCCGCCGCAGCGAGAACGCGACCGTGACGCAGTGCCACACCGGCACGAAGGACCTCGCCGGTGTTGTGCGCACCGGTGACATCGTGATCGCGGCCGCGGGTTCGGCCGGTCTGATCACCGCCGACATGGTCAAGCCCGGCGCCGTACTCCTCGACGTCGGCACCAGCCGCAACGCCGAGGGCAAGATCGTCGGCGACATCGAGGCCGCGGCCCGCGAGCAGGCCGCCTGGATCGCTCCGATGCCCGGCGGTATCGGCCCGATGACCCGCGCCATGCTCCTCACCAACGTGGTGGAGGCCGCCGAAGCGAGCCTCCCCCGGTGAGCCCGGCCGAGCTGGATGTGACTGGCTTGGCCGAGCCGGATGTGACGGGCTTGGTCGAGCTGGGTGTGGCGGGCTTGGTCGAGATCGGTGTGGCGTGCTGATGGCGGGTGAGGCCCAGCGTCGCAGCCAGTGGCCGCTGGCGTTGTCGCTGCTGGTCGCGCTGACCGGTCTAGTCGTGCTCTGGTTCTACAACTGGCGCAACGGCGTACTGGTGTTCGCCGGCGCCGTCGGCCTCGCCGGACTGCTCCGGGCAACCCTCTCCGACACCGCCGCCGGCCTCCTCCACGTCCGCGGCCGTATGTTCGACACCACCTTCCTTTTCCTCACCGCCGCCGCCATCGCAATCCTCGGCCTCATCGTCCCGAACTGATAACCACCTGCACCCCCAGCCCGGCGCCGGGATAATCGGGCAGATGGTGAACATTCGCCCCACGGTTGCCCAGGACGGTCCGGAGGTCGCGCGGATCTACGTGGA
>DASXXB010000091.1:0-10330 GCA_036503355.1 Kribbella sp.
CGCGGCGTCCGGCTCAGGACGCCGCGGCCGGTCCGTGGATCAGTACTTCTCGAGCGGCGGCGGCGTCGAGTCCGAGCCCGACTTGCCGAGCGTCTCGTCGTAGATCGCCTTCCAGGTGCCGTCCGACGCGGAGGTCTCCAGGATCGAGTTCACCTTGTCGCGCAGCGCCTTGTCGGCCAGCGGCAGGCCGATGCCGTACTTCTCGGTGCTGAACGGCTTGCCGACCACGCGGAGCTGGTCGGGCGCCGTGGCGGCGTACCCCTTGAGGATCGCGTCGTCGGTGGTGACGGTGTCGACCTTCTTGTCCAGCAGCTGCGAGACGCACTCCGAGTAGGTCTTGAACTCGGAGATGTTGTTCGGCTCGGTCAGCTGCTCGTCCTTGACCCGCTGGATCGGGGTCGAACCGGTCGCCGAGCAGACCTTCTTGCCCTTCAGGGCGGTCTTGCCGGCGTCCATCGAGGTGTCGTCCTTGCGGACCAGCAGGTCCTGGCCGGCGATGAAGTACGGACCGGCGAACGAGACCTGCTTCTTGCGCTTGTCGGTGATCGAGTAGGTGCCGACGTAGTAGTCGATCTCACCACCGGAGATCGCGGTCTCGCGGTTCGCGGACGGGATCTCCTTGTACTCGATCTTGTCCGGGTCGAAGCCGAGGCCGGCCGACACCATCCGGGCCACCTCGATGTCGAACCCGCAGCGCTTGCCGTTGGCGTCCTTGTAGCCGAGGTTCGGCTGGTCGGCCTTGACGCCGACCGTCACCTTGCCGGCCGACTTGATCTTGGTGAACGTCGGGCTGCCGGCCACGTCGACGCCGCTCGCGGTGGTGAACTTGTGCAGGTCACCACAGGAGTCGGACGCGTTGCCGCCGCCGCCACCGCCGCCGGCGCTCGGCTCGTCCTTGCCACAGGCGGCGGCGGTCAGCGCGAGCGCTGCGACGCCGAGCGTGGCGACGAGGGTGCGCATTCTCATGATCAGGATTCCCCTTCGTTTCGTTGCTGGGTACGGCCGCGGGCGGAGACCACTGACGGGTCAGTGCTTGAGGATCTTGCCGAGGAAGTCCTGGGCACGCCTCGAGGTCGGGTTGGTGAAGAAGGACTCCGGGGTGGACTCCTCGACGATCTCGCCGTCGGCCATGAACACCACCCGGTTCGCGGCGGTCCGGGCGAAGCCCATCTCGTGCGTGACCACGACCATCGTCATGCCCTGCTTGGCGAGGTCGACCATCACCTCGAGCACCTCCTGGATCATCTCCGGGTCGAGCGCCGAGGTGGGCTCGTCGAAGAGGATGACCTTCGGGTCCATGGCCAGGGCGCGTGCGATCGCCACGCGTTGCTGCTGACCACCGGACAGCTGAGCCGGGTACTTCGAGGCCTGGTTGGCGACCCCCACCCGCTCCAGCAGCTCCATCGCGCGCTTCTCGGCCTGCTTCGGGTCGGCCTTGCGGACCTTCAGGGGGCCGAGGGTGACGTTCTGCAGGATCGTCTTGTGCGCGAACAGGTTGAACGACTGGAAGACCATGCCGACGTCGGCGCGCAGCTTGGCCAGCGCCTTGCCTTCGCTGGGCAGCGGCTGGCCGTCCAGGGTGATGTCGCCGGAGTCGATCGGCTCCAGCCGGTTGATCGCGCGGCAGAGCGTCGACTTGCCGGACCCGGACGGGCCGATCACCACGACGACCTCGCCCTGGTCGATGGACAGGTTGATGTCCTTCAGGACGTGCAGGTCACCGAAATGCTTGTTGACGCCGGTCAGCGCAACCAGGCCTGTCGCCTTCGATGAGCCCTGCGTCAAGGTACCGGAATCGCTCATGGCCAGAACCTAGCGGAGGCGGGGGCCGGGTCGCAGCGGTGGGTGGTACCACGGTGGTAACGATCTGCAATGAAAACACGTTTCGTACCGGCTGCGTCACACAGTGCCGAAACTGCAGGTTTTCCCTTGTCACTCCGGGTAGGTCGACGATCACTTCCGCCTGCCGGGGAGGTGGACGTATGTTCACCGCGGCCCTCGCGTGACAGGGCTACGGGAGCGCCGCCGCAGGACGGCGACCCGCCAAGAACGACCGGAGTACGTCATGCGGATCTCGCTGACCAGACGTAGTCGTCAAATCCTCGCGGGCGGTCTGGGGACCGCCCTGATCGCGGCCGGCATCGGTGCCTATGCCGGGCGCTACGAGCTGAAGGAGGAGTGGCTCAAGCATCAGTGGGCCGGGCGGCACTACAACGCCGCCGTGATGGAGAAGGCGCTGATGATCGCCGGGGGCAACCCGTCGGAGATGCAGAGCGAGTCGAAGGAAGCCTTCACGATCGCCGACGAGTTCGAGCAGGCGCGGACGGCGCCGGGCGGCATCGTCGCGCCGGGCGCCTACTCGGCCGCGTTCGGGCAGCTCACCTCCTTGCCGCACACCGCGGGTAACTGGCACGAGGTCACCAGGGTCCCGTACGACGCCGACGACGCCCGCTATCGCGACTGGTACTCCAACTCCAGCGGCGGCGCCGGCTACGTCACCGGCCGGATCACCGGGCTGGCGGCCGACACCTCGAACCACGTGTACGCCGCCGGAGCCAACGGCGGCGTCTGGCGCTCCACCACCGGCGGTGGCAACTGGACACCGCTCAGCGACTCGTTGCCCTCTCTGAGCGGTGGCGACCTGCAGCTCGCCGGTGACGGCTCGCTCTGGTACGCGACCGGTGAGGCGAACACGGGCGGGACGTCGTACGTCGGGTCCGGGGTGTACCGCCTGGCGAACCCGGTGACCGGCACCTACTCGCCGTCCGACCGGGTCGGCGGCAAGGAACTCGAGTCGACCACAGTCGGCCGGCTGCGCTGGGGCGGCGGTCAGGTGTTCGCCGCGACCAACCGCGGCGTCTGGTACCACGACGCGTCGACGACCGCGGGCGCCTGGAAGGTCGCGTTCTACCCGAACCCGGACTACATGCCGGAAATCAAGGACGACGCCGGCAACGTACTCGTCCCGGCCGGCAGCCAGACCGGTGGCGCGACGAATGCGGCGTACAAGAACATCGTCAACGACATCGCGATCGACCCGAAGAACCCCAAGCACGTGATCGCGGCGATCGGCTGGCGTTCGGGTGACACGTACAACGGGTTCTACGAGACCAACGACTTCACCGCCGGCCCGTCGAGCTGGAAGCGGCTCGACGTCGTACTGGGTGGCATCAAGAACAGCACGGACGTCGGCTACACGACGTTCGCGTTCAGCAAGACCGGTGACCGTCTGTACGCGCTGGTGCAGCAGCCGAGCAAGATCAACGGCAGCACCAGCCTGGCCGGCATCTTCGTCTCCAAGTCCGGCAGCCCGTCGGGCCCGTGGAACAAGATCGCCGACCCGCAGATCCTGCACAACAGCGGCTCCGCGCTGGACCGCAAGGGGTACGCCGTCGGCGTGCAGGCCTGGTACAACCAGTTCCTGACCGTGGACCCGGCGAACGCCGACCACGTGTGGGCCGGCCTGGAGGAAGTGTTCGAGACGTCCGACGCCGGGTCGCACTGGGCCGCGGTCGCGCCGTACTGGAACTTCGGCTTCTCCTGCTGGAACATCGACGACGCCAAGAACACCTGCCCGACGGCGCCGCACTCCGACCAGCACTCGGTCGCGGTCGGTACGTCGGGTGGTAAGCCGGTGGTGTTCATCGGCAACGACGGCGGCATCTACGAGCGACCGGTGAACGGTCAGGTCAACGCCAACAAGAACGGCACCGACTGGAAGTCGCTGACCACCGACGGGACCATGGACGCGCTGCAGTACTACTCGGTGTCGGTCGGCAAGGACACCAGGAACGGTGGCGTGGTGGTGTCCGGCGGACTGCAGGACAACGGTGTCTCGAACCTGTTCGGGGTGAAGCCGAACGGCAGCAACACCGACACCAAGATGGGCTCGAACTTCGGTGGTGACGGCGGTGACGGCGCCGCAGATCCTGCCAACGGCTGTAACCAGCTGCAGGAGTACGTCGCGCTGGCGGTCAAGATCACCAACAACTGCGCCTTGAACAAGGGTGCGCTGAGCCAGGCCGACGCCAGCTCGTGGAGCCTCGATCCGGGTGACCCGGGAGCGCGGTTCATCGCGCCGATCGCGATCGACTCGGCGAACTCGAGCGGGTTCATCGCCGGTGGCCAGTACGTGTACACCTCCACCAAGGGCTGGGGGATGCGCAGTGCATCCGACTGGACCAAGGCGTTCGACCTGGGCGCGGGCCACTCGGCCACGGCGGTCGCGATGCGTGGCGGAACCGGCTGGGTCAGCTGGTGCGGTCCGTGCAACAACGCCGGGTTCGCCCGGGGCCTGGCCACCAACGCCGGCGGTACCTGGCACCAGGTGACCCTGCCGTCCGACTTCCCCAACCGCTACCTGGCGGGCGTCGGCATCGATCCGGCCAACGGACAGCACGCGTACGTCGCCGTGAACGGCTTCTCGCGGCGCTTCACCGAGGGACCGGGCGCGGGCGTCGGGCACGTCTACGAGACCAAGGACGGTGGCGCGACCTGGTCGGACATCTCCGCGAACCTGCCGGACGTCCCGACGAGCGCGGTCAAGCAACTCGCCAACGGTGCCCTCGTGGTCGGGTCGGACCTGGCCACCTTCTACCGGGCGCCCGGCGCGACGAGCTGGCAGGTGCTCGGCACAGGCCTGCCGACAACAACGGTGATGGACATCGAGTCCGGACCCGACGGCAACATCTACGCCGCAACCCACGGCCGCGGCATCTGGAGCATCACCCCGCCCGCCTGATCCGCTTGGGCAGGCGTCTTTGAGCACCCACCAACCAAGATTCGGCGAGGAATCTGGTTGGTGGGTGCACAAGGAGAGAGTCAGTGCGCTCCGCAGCAGCCGCCGGCGGCGAGGGTCGCGGCAGTGGGTGGTTGTTTCACCGCCGCCTCGACGTCGGCGAGCAGCTGTTGGCGTGCGGCGGGGGAGATGACCCGGCCGCGGGTGACGACGGTGTTGATCCGGCGGCTGTTCCGGATGTCGGCCAGCGGGTCCGCGTCGAGTACGACGAGGTCCGCGATCTTGCCCGCCTCGACCGATCCGAGGTGCGCCTGCATCCCGAGGAACTTGGCCGGCTCGACAGTGGCGGCGTACAGGGCCTGGCGTGGCGTGGCTCCGGCGCCGACGAGGTGCTCCAATTCGTCGTGCAGCGCGAACCCTGGCACGGAGTACGGCGTACCGGTGTCGGTACCGGCCATGATCGGTACGTCGTGTGCGAACAGCTCCCGTACGAACCGTTGCCGCCACGCCCACATCTCGTGCTGGTGGGAGATCTCCTCTGCGGTGCGATTCGCGGCGTACAGCGTCTGGATGACGTAGTCGTACGTCCCGATCGAGTCCTCGCTCAGGTACTTCGCCAGCGCCGGGTCGAGGCGGGTGTAGTCGATCTGGTCGAGCACGTTGTGCATGGTCAGCGTCGGCGTGACGCGAGTCCCGTTGCGGCGCAGCGTGCCGAACACGTCGGCGGCGCGGGATGGGCTGTAGGTGTTCGCGGCGATCCACTCGATCGGGTGCAGCTGGCGGAACCAGCCGTTGTAGTCACCGGTCTTGACGTTGATGTCGAGGAGCATCCGCCGTACCTCGGCCTCGCGAGTCGACACGGCCAGCCCCAGCGAGTGGATGTGCTCGATGCTGCGCTGGCCGGCGCTGCTGACCTCCTTCGAGGTGACCTGGTCCGGGCCGTGGCCGTGCACGGTCAGCCCGACCTTGCGGGCCTCGTCGATGATCGCGAGCCAGGATTCGCGGCTGAGCCGCGAGTACACCTTGACGAAGTCGGCGCCTTCGGACTTCACCCGGCGTACGGCGGCCCGTGCGTCGGCGGGGTTGTCGACCACGATGACCTTGATCAGGTTCGGGTCCCAGAGCGTCGGGTCGCCGTCGATGATGTTGCTCGCGACCACCATCCGCGGGCCGAGCAGCGTTCCGGCCGCGATCCGGTCGCGCCAGTCGTACAGTGCGGGGTTGGTGCCGGACATCTCCCGGACCGTGGTCAGGCCGTTCGCCAGGTACAGCGGCGGGGAGACGTGCTCGTCGCCGAGGCTGTGCACGTGCATGTCGGCGAGGCCGGGGATGACGTACTTCCCGCGCAACTCGACCTCGACCGCGCCCGGCGGCACCGGGAACCGCCCGACCCCGAGGATCCGGTCGCCGTTGATCAGCACCGTCTGGTGCGGGTTCTTACGACCGGTACTGACGTCGATGACGGTGACACCGGTGAGCGCGGTGATGCTTCTCCGGCCCGTTGCGATCGCGGGAGCCGTGGTGAACGTGCCTCCGGCGAGCACGGCAGCGCCGGCGGCGGTACGAGCAAGGAACTGACGACGAGAACTGTTCATACCCCTCACTATTGTCCGCGGCTGCCCGACGGGCAGGAGGGCCAGGCAGCCGATCCCAGGTAGGGATTTGTCTACCGCGGCACGTACTCTTGGTGGCTGTCATGCGTACTTATGAGGTCCGCACCTACGGGTGCCAGATGAATGTCCACGACTCCGAGCGGCTGCGCGGGCTGCTGGAGGATGCGGGCTATGTCCGCGCGCCCGAGGGGGACGAGGCCGACGTCGTCGTCTTCAACACCTGCGCGGTCCGCGAGAACGCCGACAACAAGCTGTACGGCAACCTCGGCCACCTGGCGCCGGTGAAGGCCCGCAAACCCGGCATGCAGATCGCCGTCGGCGGTTGCCTGGCGCAGAAGGACAAGGCGACGATCACGCGGAAGGCCCCGTGGGTCGACGTGGTGTTCGGGACGCACAACATCGGCTCGCTGCCGGCGCTGCTGGAGCGGTCCCGGGTCGAGCAGGAGTCGCAGGTCGAGATCCTCGAGGCGCTCGAGGTGTTCCCGTCGACGCTGCCGACCCGGCGCGAATCGCCGTACAGCGCCTGGGTGTCGGTGAGCGTCGGCTGCAACAACACCTGCACGTTCTGCATCGTGCCGGCACTGCGCGGCCGCGAGAAGGACCGCCGGCCGGGCGAGATCCTCGCCGAGGTCGAGGCGCTGGTCGCCGAGGGTGTGCTCGAGGTGACCCTGCTCGGCCAGAACGTGAACTCGTACGGCGTGGAGTTTGGCGACCGGTACGCGTTCTCGAAGCTGCTCCGCGCATGCGGGGAGATCGACGGCCTGGAGCGGGTCCGCTTCACGTCGCCGCACCCGCGGGACTTCACCGCGGACGTGATCGAGGCGATGGCCGAGACGCCGAACGTGATGCACTCGCTGCACATGCCGCTGCAGTCCGGGTCCGATCAGATTCTGAAGGCGATGCGCCGCTCCTACCGCCGGGATCGGTATCTGAAGATCATCGAGGACGTCCGGGCGGCGATGCCCGACGCGGCGATCACCACCGACATCATCGTCGGGTTCCCGGGGGAGACCGAGGAGGACTTCCAGGGCACGCTCGACGTGGTCCGGCAGGCCCGGTTCGCGGGTGCGTTCACGTTCCAGTACTCGAAGCGTCCGGGGACGCCGGCCGAGTCGATGGAGGACCAGGTCCCGCGCGAGATCGTCCAGGAGCGGTACGAGCGACTCGTCGCGCTGCAGGACGACATGGCCTGGGCCGAGAACAAGTTGCTCGTCGGGCGTTCGGTCGAGGTGCTCGTGGCCGAGGGGGAGGGGCGCAAGGACGCCACCACCCACCGGCTCAGCGGTCGCGGCGCGGACAACCGGCTCGTCCACTTCGCCGTACCGGACGGTGCCGAGGCGCCACGGCCGGGTGACATGGCAACGGTCGAGATCACGTACGCCGCTCCGCACCACCTGGTCGCGGACGTGTTCGGCACGGTACGCCGGACGCGCGCCGGCGACGCGTGGCAGCGAGCGCAGGGCGCACCGGCCGAGGCGCCGGGCGTGATGCTCGGGATGCCGACGATCGGAGCCAAGCCCCTCGAGCCGGCGACGAACGGCTGCCAGATCGGATGACCCGACCCTCGGGCGGGTCTCCGCTCCTTCCGCCGGGAGCTGAGCCGTTCGCGTTCGGGCGGGACGCGGACATCTACGCGATCGACGACCGGTGGGTCCTGCGGCGCTACCGCAACGGCCACCCGGTCCGCGACGAGGCCGACTTCATGCGGCACGTCGCGAAGCACGGCTACCCGGTGCCGGAGGTGCGTGAGGTCGACGGCCCGGACATGGTGCTGCAGCGGCTGAGCGGCCCGACTCTCGCGGACTCGGCGATCGCGGGCAATCTGACCGGGACCGAGCTCGGCGAGATCCACGCCGACCTGCACCGTCGCCTGCACGCGATCCCCGCGCCCAGCGGCACTCCTGGTCGGGTCGTCGTGCACGGCGATCTGCACCCGCTGAACGTGATCGGCACCGCCGACGGCCCGGTCGTCATCGACTGGTGCAACGCCCACGAGGGCAGCGCTGCGTTCGACGTCGCGATGACCGCGATCATCTGCGCCCAGGTCGCCCTCGATCCGTCCTACGAGGCGCTCACCCCGCTCATCCGCGAAGCCCTTGGTGCCTACCTCGCCAACTCCATCGATCCGACCCCGGGCCTGGCCGACGCCCTCGCCGACCGCGGCCGCAACATCACCCTCACCCCGGAGGAGTTGGCCCTCCTGCCCGCACAGGAAGAGCTCATCCGCTCGTACCTGTGAGAATCACGCGTTCAGGAACTCGGACGGCTTGAGTGCGCGGGCCACGACCCGGAGCTCGCCGATATGGCCCGCGAACGCCTGGTCGACGGTGTTCGCGTAGTGGCCGGCGGCAACCAGCCACGGTTTGCCGGCGGTCGCGAGCCCGTTCGACGGTGTCGCCGGGTTGCGCAGCAGCTCCGACGAGTCGACGTACACGACGCTGTGCCGCCCGTCGTTCACGATCGCCAGGTGGAACCATTCACCCGCGCGCTGCTCGTGGCCCCAGTTGGTGAAGGTCTCGTTGCGGTCGGCCGGGTACACCGCCCACTGCACCTGCAGCCCGCCGGAGAACCCGAGCTTGACCCCCGGCTCGTCCGGGTCGCTGCCGGTCTTGCCCGCGTCGCGCCCGGTGCCGAGCCGGGTGAACAGGCCCTCCCACGAGTGGTCCTGCCCGTCGTCGGCCAGCTTCACGAACGCCTCGATCGTGTACCCCTTGGGGAACGTCATCGCGTTCAGCGGCGCGTCGTCGGCGGTCTTCAGGTACCCGCCGCGGGCCGGGTTCTTGCCGCCGGGGAACAGCCAGCTCGCGTGCCCCGGCTGATCCGGGTGGTACTCCGTCGACGCGGTCGGCAGGTCGTTGCTGAGCTGGACCCGCGTCAGGTCGTTGCCCTGCCCCGACCGGTCGGCCACCTGGTCCGTGACCAGACCGTCGAAGCGCCAGTACGCCGCCGTACCGGGAATGACGAGCTGCTCGGCCGGACGCGCCGGGCGCACCGGGACCGGCGCGAAGTTGGCGAACCGCTCCGCGAAGTCGATCGGGATGCCGAACCGGTTGGTGTCGTCGCTCAGCTCGATCTCCGCCTCGGCCAGCTCGTTGCGCCGCGCCGGGTCCTGGGCCATGATCCACGGCGCGATCGTCTCGACGTCGATCGTGTTCCGGGCCAGGTCGAAGTGGTACAGCCGAACCATGCCGGAGCCGCCGTAGTACCGGTCCTGGTAGTTGGTGATGTGCAGGTGCACATCGTTGCCCGCGGCATTCTTCCGGGTGACGCGGCCGGGCGGCCAGTAGTGACCGTTCAGGGTGAGGAAGATCTGGTCGCTGTCGTCGACGAGCTGCTCCCAGACGCGGTTGCCGTGGTCGCTGAAGTACGCGACCGGGTTGCCGTGGTCGGCGTTCACCAGCTCGTGGATGGTCAGGATCACCGGGAGCTTCGGGTGGGCCTTGATCACCGCGCGGGCCCAGGCGAAGCTCGCGTCCGACGGCCGCCAGTCCATTGCCAGCAGCAACCACTGACGGCCCGCGGCGCGGAACACGTGGTACGAGTTGTACCCGTTCGGCGTCGATCCGCCGTACGTCGGCATCCACCGGAACCGCCGCGGGCCGAACGTGTCCAGGTACGGCGAGGCGCCCCGGGTGTCGTCCTTCGAGCCGTCGATGTCGTGGTTGCCGGCGAGTACGGAGTACGGGAACCGGGCGCGGTCGAGGATCTTGAAGACCGGGTCCGCCTTCGCGAACTCGCTCGCCTGCGCGTTCTCCACGACGTCGCCGAGGTGCGCCATGAACACGATGTTCTGCTCGGCGCGCTGCTCGATCAGGTACTTGAACGTCGCGGTCAGCGGCGCCGCGTCACCCCGGTCCTGGTCGAACTGGTACTGCGTGTCCGGCACGACCGCGAGCGTGAACTGCGGATGCTCGGTGTCGATCCCACCGCCCCTCCCGCCGGCCGCACCGCTCGCTCGCCCGGCTACTTGATCGGTCGC
>DASXXB010000092.1:0-13621 GCA_036503355.1 Kribbella sp.
GCACGGCGTCGTACCGACGGCGAAGCAGTACGCCGACATGGGCGCGGACATCGGCGGCGACCAGGCGTTCGCGAACGGCAAGGTCGCGGTCAACACCACCGGCTTCTGGGCGATCAGCGGACTGACCAAGTCGAAGATCGAGTGGGACATCGCCCCGCTGTGGAAAGGTAAGCAGCAGGCCGTGAGCGCGTTCGGCAGCGGCCTGGCCGTTTCCCGTACGGCGAAGAACCCGGCGGCGGCGTTGAAGGCCATCGACTTCCTCACCTCGCCGGACGCGCAGCAGCAGATCATCGCGACCGGGCAGGACGTGCCGGCCAATCTCGACGTACAGAAGAGCGACGCGTTCCTGAAGCCGTCGTGGATGACCAAGCCGGTGAACATGAACGTGTTCGGCGAGTCCAGCGGGTTCGTGTACCGGGCGCCGTTCATCCCGCAGTGGAACGAGATGCAGAAGGCGTTCGACGACGGGCTGGCCGACTTCTGGCTGGGCAAGCAGGACGCCCGGACCGCGCTGACCGCGATCCAGAAGCAGCTCGAGTCCATCGTCAAGCCGGCCTGATGTCGAGGCTGCGCCGTCGCGAGGCACTCTGGTTCTACCTGTTCGCGTCGCCGTGGATCATCGGCTTCGTGGTCTTCCTGCTGGGGCCGATGATCGCGTCGATCTACATCTCGCTGACCGACTGGGACTCGTTCACGCCGCCGAAGTGGGTCGGGCTGCAGAACTACACCCGGTTGCTCACCGACGATCCGGTGTTCTGGAAGGCGTTGTGGAACACGTTCTACTACGCGGCGATCTCGGTCCCGCTCGGCCTGGTGATCGGGTTGTGGCTGGCGAACCTGCTGAACAAGCAGGTTCGCGCCCGCAAGGTGTTCCGGACGCTGATCTACCTGCCGACGCTGGTCCCGCTGGTCGCCACCGCGATGATCTTCAAGATGGTGCTGGCGCCGTCCGGGCCGCTGAACGACGTTCTGGGCTGGTTCGGGATCCCCGGACCGTCGTGGTTGCTCGAGGCGGTCTGGGTGAAGCCGGCGCTGATCCTGCTGTCCGTCTGGGGGGCCGGCGGCGCGACCGTACTGTTGCTCGCGGCAATGAAAGGCATCCCGCGGGAACTCTACGAGGCGGCCGAGGTGGACGGCGCCTCGCGGACGCGGCAGTTCTGGAGCATCACCGTCCCGCAGCTCACGCCGATCATTTTCTTCAACCTGATCATGGGGCTGATCGGCGCGTTCCAGGTGTTCTCCCAGGTGTACATCCTGACCAAGGGCGGGCCGAACAACGCCAGCCAGACGATGGTGCCGCTGCTGTTCGACCAGGCGTTCTCGTTCTACAAGATGGGCTACGCCTCGGCGATCTCGTGGATGTTGTTCCTGGTGATCCTGGCGTTCACGCTGATCGCCTTCCGGACGGCCCGCCGCTGGGTGTTCTACGAAACCGAGGTGAAGTGATGGCCACCGTCATCTCCGCTGCCGCCCCGTCGCAGCAAGAGCAGCAGCCGGGACCGGAGCGGACCCGAGGCAGCAAGGACCGGGTCATCGGCGTCTTCAAGGCGACGCCGTTCAGCTACGCGACCCTCATCATCGTGTCCGCGGTGCTGTGCGTGCCGCTGGTGTTCGTGGTGTCGATCGCGTTGTCGAGCGACCAGACGGTCAACGCGAACACGTTCACGATCTTTCCGCGCGAGTTTCACTGGGCCAACTTCACCCGGGTGTTCGGCACCGACCTGCCGATGCAGCGGTTCCTGCTGAACTCGGTGATCATCTCGGCCGGCGCGGTGCTCGGCCAGGTGCTGTCCAGCGGCCTGGTCGGGTACGCGTTCGCGCGGCTGCGGGCGCCGGGCAAGAACGCCCTGTTCATCGTCGTGATCGCAACCATGATGATCCCGTCGCAGATCACGATGATCCCGCAGTTCATCCTGTTCAAGGACCTCGGCTGGGTGAACACCTACCTGCCGTTGATCGTGCCCAACTTCTTCTCGAACGCGTTCAACGTGTTCCTGGTCCGGCAGTTCGTGTCCCGGCTGCCGAGCGAGATCGACGAGGCCGCGATGGTCGACGGGCTCGGGTTCTTCGGCATCTACCGCCGGATCATGCTGCCGATGCTCGCACCGGTGCTGATCGCGATCGGCATCTTCACGCTGACCGCGACCTGGGGCGACTTCATGGGCCCGTTGATCTACCTGAACGACGAGTCCAAGATGCCGCTGGCGCTGGGCGTGCAGTACATCACCAGTACATCGGCCGCGCTGCAGGCGCCACCGTGGAACCTGGTGATGGTGGGGTCGATCCTGCTCACCGCGCCGATGATCCTGGTGTACTACCTGGGACAGCGGTACCTGTACGAGATGGACATCAGCGGCGGGAGTGCGGGAGTCAAGTGACAGTTTCATTGGACGCACGCGGTGTCCGGATCGACGACGAGGTGCAGGTCGTGTTGTGCGCGTCATTGTTCTACTTCCGGTTGCCGCGGGAGCAGTGGCGGGAGCGGCTCGAGCAGGTTCGGCGGTCCGGGTACACATGTGTCGACGTGTACCTGCCGTGGAACTTCCACGAACTCTCTCCCGGCCGCTGGTCGTTCGAGGGCCGTCGTGACGTCGCCGCGTTCCTGGACCTCGCCCACGAGGTGGGGCTGCACGTCATCGCGCGGCCGGGTCCGTACATCTGCTCGGAGTGGGACGGCGGCGCGTTGCCGGCGTGGCTCGGGCTCGATCCGGCGCTGCGCGTCCGCCAGAACGAGCCACGCTTCCTCGCGGCGGTGACGGCGTGGTTCGACCAGGTGCTGCCGATCCTGGCCGCGCGGCAGCACGGCGCCGGCGGTTCGGTGATCATGGTCCAGCTGGAGAACGAGCTTGATTTCTTCGACTGTGACGACCGGCCCGGCTACCTGCGGTCCTTGCGCGAGCTGGCAGTTGCCCACGGCATCGACGTACCGCTGATTGCTTGCTCCGGGCAAGGGGATCTGTTCGGAGCGACCGGTGATGCCGAGGGCGTCGTACCGGCGTGCAATTTCTATCCGAACGACGATTCGCCGTTCATCGAGGACGAGGTACGGCGGTACGCCCGGCTGCTCGCGGAACGCGGGCTACCACTGCTCGTCACCGAGACGAACCGCCGGCACCGGACGCTGCGCCGGCTGCTGGCCAGTGGCGCCTCGCTGATCGCGCCGTATCTGCAGTCCTCGGGCTGGAACTTCGGCTACACCCCGTCGAGCGGGAACTGGGGCCGGCCGGGGAACTTCATGAGTCACGGCTACGACTTCGGCGGCTACGTCTCGTCGACAGGAGCCGAACGGCCGGAGTACGCCGAGGCGCAGGTGCTGGCCTGGGTACTGGAGGCGCTCAGGCCGCGGCTGGCGTCGGCGACGCTCGGTGAGCCGATCGAGGTGGTCACGGACTTCCCGACCAGCTCGGTGCATTCGGTGCTCGACCTGGACGGCGGCGGACGACTGGTCGCCATACCGAACCTCGGCGCCGAGGACGGCCACGCGATCGTCGACGGGGTCCAGGTCGCGGTGGCGGCGGACTCGTGCCCGCTGATGCTGCTCGACCTGCCGCTCGGCGAGACGACGCTCCGGCTGGCATCGGCCGACCTGATGGATGCACGGCAGGGCCTGCTGTTCTGCTCGTCCGTACCGGTCACCGTTGTCATCGGCAACACCACCGAAGTGATCCCGGTCGGATCGTCGCGCACCGTCGAAGGTGTCGTGGTCACGGTGGAGCCACCACCCGAGGTCGACGGCCCGGAGGTCTCCGAGGCGGCACACGCGACGATCCGGCGACGTACGTCGGTCCCACCGTCCACGTCGGCGGGAACGCACGAGCTGCCGCCCACGCTGGAGTCACTCGGGGTCTATCGCGGGCGCGGGACGTACACGACCACCACCGACCTGACCGGCGAACTCCTGCTCGTCGGCGCCGCCGACATCGTGGACCTGTCGATCGGCGGTCGCGTCCACACGCTGGCAGGCTTCGGCGCGACAGGACGCCTCGACGTCCGCGGCCTCACCGGCGACATCGAGGCGACCGTCGAGATCTGGGGCCACGCGAACTTCGACGACACCCGCCTGCCGTCCCTGCGGCTCGGTGCCCTGCGCGGCCTCGGTTCGCTGTGGAACGTCGTCGAGACGCAGGACATCTCCGCGCTCTGGACGGTCGAAGGGCACTGGGCCGGCAACCCCGCGCCGCTGCGCACCCTGACCGGCTGGAGCAGCACCCGCGTCGGTACGCCGATCACGTATACGCGCCACGTCGACACTGATGCGCCGGCGGCCCTGCATCTGGAGGGCGTTCGCGAGCCGGTCGCCGTGACCGTGGACGACGGTCAACCACGGACCGTCCACACCGAGGACCCGTGGGTGATGCTGCCGGCGGGGACCAAGCAGCTCTCCGTCACGGTCCCGCACAATCCGAGCGGTGGTGGTCTGCGCGCTGAGTTGCTGACACTGAGCGCGATCCGCGACTGGACGTGCGCCGTACAGGACGACGAACTGCTGACCGCGTTCGCTCAGCGCCGCGAGCCGGGGACCGAGCTCGAACTGCCGATGAAGCTCGAACCGGGCGCGGAGGCGTGGCTCGACGTCGCGGTTCCAACGTTGGACAATGGTGTGCTGGTACGGCCCGAAGGTACGCAGGTCCGGGTCACCGGCTGGGCGTCCGGCGAAGGTGTCGGACGGGTCTGGCTCGGTGACAGACCGGCGTTCTCCGGCGGCGATCCCGACGTACTGTGGATCCCGCCGGGATGGTCCGGGCTGACGCTGCTGGTGCGGGGCGTCGACGGACCGGCCACGCCGGAGCTTCGCACTGTCAGGATCGAGAGCACTTAGGGGGTGGACGTGCCGCGGCAGACGTCTCGTGACCTGCGGAACGAGAGCCGGTTCGAGGTGCTGCACGCACTGTTCGCCCTGGGGCCGTCGACCCGCCAGGAGATCGCCCGGCACACCGGGCTGAGTCCGGCGACGGTGGCCACCCTGGTCACCCAGTTCCTGGCCGAGGGCGTGCTGCGGATCGCGACGGTCGAACAGAACACGGTCGGCCGCCCGTACGAGCGGCTCACCATCGATCCCGACCGCGGCCGCATCCTCGGCATCGACGTCGCCGAGACGTACGTCGACGCGACCGTGTACGACGTCACGCTGCAGCCCCTCGGCCAGAGCCAGGTCGCGCTCGACGAGCACCAGAACGGCCAGACGTACGTCGTGGACGGCATCGTCCGTGCGATCGACGCGGCGATCGCGGACGGCGGCACGAAGCGCGACCAGATCATCGGGGCCGGCGTCAGCATGCCCGGTCAGGTGCGGCCGGACGCCGGCGTCTCGGTGTTCGCGCCGAACTGGGACTGGCACGACGTCACGATCGAGGCCCTGCTCGAGGAGCGTCTCGGCCTCCCGGTGTACGTCGACAACCCGCTCAAGGCGGTCGCGCTGTCGGAGATGTGGTTCGGCGTCGGCCGCGAGACCAAGAGCATGGCCGTGGTCAACCTCGGTACCGGCGTCGGCGCCGGGATCGTGATCGACAGGTCGCTGCTGCGCGGCGAGACGAACAACGCGGGCGAGTGGGGACACACGCTGCTCCAGCTCGACGGCCGGGCGTGCCGGTGCGGGCGGCGCGGCTGCGTCGAGGCGTATCTGGGCGTGGGCGGCCTGCAGACCACGCTGGCCGAGATCGACCCGGATCATCCTGCGCTGCAGGAGCCGCAGCAGCGCGGGTTCGTGGACGCGGTCGCGGAGGGGCTCGCGGCCGACGACAGTGCGCCGGCCGAACTTGCCCGTCGTACCTCGCACTACCTCGCCGCGTCACTCGGCGACCTGGTGAACCTGCTGAACATCTCGCACATCACGCTGACAGGGTGGACGACGGCCGCACTGAGCGAGTGGCTGATCCCGGCGGTTCGGTCGGAGTTGCCCGATCACGTCCTGCCGGGCTCGCGGGCGGGCCTTACCGTCGAGGCGTCCCGGGTGCCGGGGAATCCGGTCGCCCTCGGGATGGCGGCCTTCAGCCTCGAGCAGTTCCTGTGCACTTTGGGGCTGGCCAGCTCTGCCAGCCTCCAGATCCCGCGCCGCCTGCGTTCGGGCTCATAACCGGGAGCGGACGTGCAGACCGGCCTCCGGGTCGACCAGCACTTCCTGCGTCGCGGTGACCGTGGGCTGGTCCTCGGCGACTACTTCGAGGATCGCCGACGGGTCGACGTTGCGCTTCACCAGCGCGAGGGCGATCGGCCCAAGTTCGTGATGGCGGGCGGCGGAGCCGATGAAGCCGACCTGCTTGTCGCCGGCCTTGACGGCGTACCCGTGGACCGGGAGGTGGTCGACCGAGCCGTCCAGGTGCAGCCGCACCAGGCGCCGCGGCGGGCGGCCGAGGTTGTGGACCCGGGCGACTGTCTCCTGGCCGCGGTAGCAGCCCTTGTTCAGGTGTACGCCGACGCCGAGCCAGCCGAGCTCGTTCGGGATCGCGCGCTCGTCGGTGTCGAGGCCGAACCGCGGCGCGCCCGCCTCGATCCGGAGCGCCTCGTACGCCCAGACCCCGGCCGCCTGGCCCTCGAGCTTCGCCAGTTCGGCCCGCGGCAGGAACACCTCGTGCCCGCCCAGCGAATCCTCGCCGCTCCGCGTCAGGTGCTCCCCGGCAGCAGGCCCCGGCCGCCAGATGATCGCGTAGTCGTCGGTCACGTCCGCGATCTCGACGCGGGACATGAACACCATCTTCTGCAGCCACTCCACCAGCGCCTCGGCCGCGCCCGGCTCGGTGTGCAGCCAGAACGTCTCGCCGTCGTCCACGCCGTACATCACGTGCTCGACGTGCCCTGTCGGCGAGAGCAGCAACGCGGTGGTCGACGTACCGGATTGCAGGTTTTCGAAGTACTGCGTGGTCAGCGCGTGCAGCCACGTCAGCCGGTCCGGGCCGGTGATCGTCACCACGTCCCGATGCGACAGGTCGACGAACGCCTCGCCGGCGACCAGTGCGCGCTGTTCGCGCAGGTCCGAGCCGTAGTGCGCGGCGACGCCGGCGTCGATTCCGTCGGCCTCGACCGCGCCGGGCCGGTCCAGCAGGGGGCTGCGGTTGCGTGACATGTCACCAGAGTACGTCCTTCGGCGTACACCGAAGGACTCCCCTCGTGGGATGTGGACAGACCCCCCGTACCGCCAGTCTGGAATCACCAAACGACGGAGGGAGCAGGGCCATGAGATTCCGGTTCGGTGTGGTGGGCAGTCCGACGACCGGCGCGGAGTGGATCAAGACAGTTCGCCAGGCGGCGGACCTCGGGTACTCGACCGTGCTGATGCCCGACGGGCTGCAGCTCCCGTCGCCGTTCCCGTCGCTGGCGATGGCCGCCGCGGTCGCGGACATCCGGGTCGGCACGTTCGTCGCCGCGGCTCCGCTGCGAACGCCGCGGGCGGCGGCCTGGGATGCGCACACGCTGACCGTGCTCACCGACGGCCGGTTCGAGTTCGGTATCGGGACCGGGCGGCCGGTGGCCGAGCAGCAGACCGCCGAGCTCGGCCTGCCGTGGGGGTCGGGCAAGGAGCGCCGCGACCAGGTGCGCCAGACCCTTGACCACCTCCGGGAGCTCGACGGAGACCGCCGTACGCCGATCATGCTGGCCGCCGGCGGACCGCGGGCGCTCGCACTGGCGGCCGCCCGCGCCGACATCGTCTCGCTGGCGAAGGACGCGATGACGCCGCGCGCCGAGGTCGCCCAGCTGGTCAAGGACCTGCGTGAGCTGGCCGGATCGCGTGCGGACGACATCGAGCTCGCGATGAACCTGTTCGCGGCCGGCACCCGCGAACTCCCCCCGTGGACGAAGCGCGCGGCCGGCGTCGAGCCCGACGTACTCGAGGCGAGCGACTCGCTGATGATGCTGCGCGGTACGCCGCAACAGATGGCCGACGAACTACAGCGCCGCCGCGACGAGTTCGGTACGTCGTACATCAGCGTCAACTCGACGTACCTCGAGGACCTCGCCCCCGTGGTCAACCTGCTCAACGGCAAGTGATGCGGATCCCCAGGCCATCCCCACCCACAGCGCTGCCCGCCGGTTTGTGGTCCGGCGGGCAGCGCTTGGAGGGGTGGAGAGGTGGACTAGACGTCGGCGGGACGGGATTCGACGGCGGCCGGGGCGTCGCCGGCGTGCGTGTCACCGGCGGCGAACGCGGCCTCGTCGAACGGGTCGTTGCCGGCGAAGACCTGCTTGGCCTGCTCCTTGTCGAACTCGCCGACCCAGTGCCCGACCAGGACGGTCGCGACCGCGTTCCCGGCGAAGTTCGTCAGCGCCCGCGCCTCGGACATGAACCGGTCGATGCCGACGATCAGTCCGACGCCGTCGACCAGGTCCGGCCGGTGCGACTGCAGACCGCCGGCCAGTGTGGCGAGGCCTGCACCGGTGACGCCGGCGGCGCCCTTCGACGCGACGATCATGAACAGCAGCAGTGAGATCTGCTGGCCGATCGAGAACGGCGTGTCCATCGCCTCCGCGATGAACAGCGACGCCATCGTCAGGTAGATCGCCGTACCGTCGAGGTTGAAGGAGTACCCGGTCGGCACGGTGATACCGACGACGGATTTGTCGACGCCGAGGTGCTCCATCTTGCCGATCAGCCGGGGCAGGGCGGTCTCCGACGACGAGCTGGACACGATCAGCAGGAACTCACGGGCGAGGTAGCGCAGCAGCTGGAAGATCGACAGCCCGGTGACGAGCCGCAGGATCGTGCCGAGTACGACGACCACGAACAGCAGGCACGTGATGTAGAAGGCCAGCATGATCTTGCCGAGGCTGACCAGGGCGTCGGTGCCGGTCGCACCCACCACCGTGGCGATCGCGCCGAACGCACCGATCGGCGCGGTCCACATGATCATCGCCAGGACCTTGAAGACCAGCCGCTGGATGTGGCCGATGCCGACCAGGATCGGCTGGCCCTTCGATCCCATCGCCTGCAGCGCGAACCCGACGAGCAGCGCGACCAGTACGGTCTGCAGTACCTCGCCCTCGGTCAGCGAGGAGAGCAGCGACTTCGGGATGATCCCGAGGAGGAAGTCCGTCGTACTGGCGTGTGCGCCGGCGGCCTGCTTCTGACCGGCCTGCCGGAGCTTGTCGGTGAGGTCCAGGCCGGCGCCCGGCTGCACGAGGTTGCCGACCACGAGGCCGATGCCGAGCGCGACCGTCGACATCACCAGGAAGTAGACGAGCGCCAGGCCGCCGACCTTGCCGACGCTGGCGGCCTGCCGGACCGATCCGATGCCGAGCACCAGCGTGCAGAAGATGATCGGGCTGATCAGCATCTTGATCAGGTTCACGAATCCGGTGCCGAGCGGCTTCAGCTCGGTCGCGAAGTGCGGGAACAGCAGTCCGACGCCGATCCCGAGCAGGACGGCGACGATGACGGCGATGTAGAGGAAATGGGTCCGGTCGTTGCGGACCGGAGTCGGGCGGGGTTCGGTCGGGCTCGACATGGTGGGACTCCTGTATCGGCCTGGCGGAGGGGTTGTTCGGTGCTGTGTGAGTACTTGGTCAGTAACTGTGACGTGACGCACAGGAGAACCCCGTGTTTCGTTCATATCGTTCGCTGCGCGAAGTCGGGGCAAACTGTTCGGCATGAAACATCGGCCGTGGGAGTTGCGCCGCCAGGTCCTCTGGCTGCAGACCGTCACGGCCACGGTACTCATTGCGATGGTCTGGATCGTGGTGGTCAGCCGTTCCCGGGCCCAGGCGCTGCGGGACCAGGCGGTGACCGGCCTGCCCGTGCCGAGCTGGTGGGAGCTGGTCCGACTGGACCTGCGCTCGATGCTCGGGATCGCGAGCCTGATGCTCGGGGTGGCGATCGCCGGCAACGCGCTCGTCACCTGGCGGGTACGGCGCGCGACGCGTGGCGTGGGCACGCAGTCGCTGGCCCGGATGCTCGACTTCTACGAAGGCGTGCTGCACGCCGCGCGTGAAGGGCTGATCCTGCTCGACCTCGACGGCCGGGTCCAGCTCGCGAACGACGAGGCGCTGACGCTGCTCGGACTCGACGAGGTCGTTCCCGGTACGCCGCTGGAGGAGCTGCACCTCGGCGCCCCGCTGGCCGAGCTGCTCGCGACCGGGCGGACGGCGTACGACGAGTTGCATCTCGGCGCGCAGGGCGTGGTCGTGGTGAACCAGCAGCCGTCGGGGCGCGGGCGGATCGTCACGCTGCGCGATCACACCCAGTTGCAGCGGTTGCTCGGCGAGCTGGACGCCGTACGGAGTCTGGCCGAATCGCTGCAGGCACAGAATCATGAAGCGTCGAACCGGCTGCACACCGTGGTCAGCCTGATCGAGATCGGGAAGCCGGAGAAGGCTCGGGAGTTCGCGGTGTCGGAGTTGCAGTTCGCGCAGGCGATGACGGATCGGGTCGTCGGTACGGTCGGCGATCCGGTGCTGGCATCGTTGCTACTGGCAAAGTTGTCGCAGGCGCAGGAGCGTGGCGTCGTACTGTCTCTGGATCTCGGGCACGAGGCGCTGAACACGCGACTACCGGCGCAGGACGTGGTGACGGTCGTCGGCAACCTGCTGGACAACGCGATCGAGGCCGCGCGGGGCGGGCCGGCGCCGCGGAAGGTGGAGTTCCGGGCGGCGGCGTTGGCGGACATGATCGACCTGATCGTGACGAATACCGGGGCCGAGCTGGGATCGGTGGAGTTGGCGCACATGTTCGAGCGCGGGTGGACGACAAAGGATGAGCCAGGACATGGGCTGGGGCTTGTGCTGGTGCGGAGCACGGTCGAGCGCTGGCAGGGGTCGTTGATGGTCGACCCCGACTCCGAGCTGGACGAAGTACCGGCGCTGACGGTTCGGGTACGGCTGCCGCGGGCGGTGAGCGCGAGTGCCTGACCTGCGCGTACTCGTCGTCGAGGACGATCCGGTCGCCGCGGAGGCGCACCGCACGTACGTCGAGCGACTGCCCGGCTTCACGTGCGTAGGCATCGCCGGTACGGCGGGGCGCGCGTTGCAGGTGCTCACCCGTGGCGGGGTGGATGTGGTGCTGCTCGACATGCACCTGCCGGACGGGCACGGGCTCGACGTCGTACGGCGAATGCGTGCCCTCGGCAACCAGATCGACGTGGTCGCGGTGACGTCGGCGCGGGAGGTCGCAGCGGTGCAGGCCGCCGCGCGGATCGGGGTCGTGCAGTACGTGTTGAAGCCCTTTGCGTTCGAGACGTTGCGGGACCGATTGACGGCGTACGCACGGCAACGACGGGCGCTCGCACTGGGTGACGTCGTGGCGGATCAGGACGAGGTCGACCGGTTGTTGCATCCGGCAACCGTCTCGTCGGTTCCCAAGGGGTTGGCCGGCGGTGTGCTGGATCGCGTCGTACAGCTCCTGGCCGACCGCGAGGGCTGGACCGCCGAAGAGATCGCCGCTTCGATCGGGACGTCACGCATCACGGCCCGCCGCTACCTCGAACACCTCGCCGACCAGGGCCAAGCGCTACGAACCCAACGCTACGACGGCCGCAGCGGCCGCCCAAAAGTCGAATACTCCTGGGTGGCGGAGAGTTAGCTGTTCGCCGAGAGTCAGCTACGGACGAGGGTTGCCCAGAGGTGGGGCTGGAGGGACTGGCCTTCGGCGGCCATGTCGTACGCCCAGAGGAGCTCGCCGTTCACGAGGCCGTAGAGGCGGTGGCCGGCGGTGACCTCCTTCGCGGAGGTCGTTCGGGCGACGACGTCCGTCTGGAGCTCGATCTTCGCGCCGTCGATGTCGCCGTACCAGATCTCCGCGATCCCGGTCGGGTGCGCCAGGATGACCTCGAGCTTGTTGTCCGGCTGCGGGCGCCAGAAGCCGGACTCGACGGCCAGCGGACGCTCCTTGGTGCCGTCCTCGCCGACCACGAACGTCTGGCTGACGTAGTGCAGGTACGGCTTCCCGTTGTGGGTGAAGTCGATCTGCTGCCCGAACTCGAACTTCTCGATCGTCGGGTAGTCGCCGTGCCCGCGCCCTTCCCAGCGACCGAGCAGCCACGCGAGCGGGATGAGGTCCGGGTGCAGGTCCTGCGGGATCTCGAACGCCATCAGGTCACTCAGTTCGTACTGCGGCCGCGGTACAGCCGGTAGACGACGAACGCCGAGAACCAGCCCATGAACACACAGACCAGGACCAGGAGCGTGGTGAAGACGACATGCAACACGCTGGCCAGTCTAGAGGATCCGTACGCCGCCCTCCGCCAACCCCCACGTGACATCCCGCACCCCACGGCCCGGTGCTCGTAGCGCGGCGTCCCGCGGACCGCCGCTCGTGGCACGGTGCCACGCCGACCGGCGATTGTGACGCGGCGCCCCGCCGACCGGCGCCCGTGACACGGCGCCCCGCAGACCAGCGCCCGTGACACGGCGCCCCGCAGACCGTGGCTGCGTGTGACCCGATACGTTGGCGACATGCCCCGCACGCTGGTGATCAAACTGACCGCAGGCGCCGACGACCCCGAGCGCGCCAACCAGGCCTTCACCGTCGCAGCGTCCGCGGTCGCGGCCGGCGCCACCGTCTCGCTCTGGCTCACCGGCGAGGCCGTCTGGTTCGCCGTACCCGGTCGCGCCGAAGCCTTCGAACTCCCGCACGCAGCACCACTCACCGACCTCCTCGCCGCCGTGCTCGAAGGCGGTCAACTCACCGTCTGCACTCAGTGCGCCAAACGCCGCAACCTCACCGACGCCGACCTCCGCCCCCACACCCGCGTAGCCGGCGCCCCCACCTTCACCGAAGAAATCCTCACCGAATCCACCCAAGCCCTCGTCTACTGACCCACCCCACCGAGCCCGTACGCCCCCACGGCGCACGCACGCCGCGCTGCGGCCGGCTAATGCCCGTCCAGCAACGCTCTGCTCGCAAACCCGCACCCGGGCCCGAACGCCCCATTTCCGGTGGGCCCCTCCACCGGCGGGTTCGGCAACCGGCAGGCAGGTGCCACGAGTCCGCGGCCGATCTCGGGTCAACTCGAGGGGCCGATCCACCCCCGTACTCCTGTGTCTCGACAAGCGGGGTCGGGGAGGATTTCCCGCCCGAATCGGGCCAAAATCCTCCCCAGACCGCCCAGTCATGGCAGGCGACCGCTCCGACTCGAACGCCGATGCACCCCGACACGCCGAGAGTGCGCGCGGACATGCCAACGCCAGCCAGCAGCTGATCGCCACTGACCGACACCTCAGGCTCGTCCCCATCCCCAGGCGCCCGGTTCCCCACGTCCACGGCCGCCCCGGTTCGCCGCCGTCCACGGCCGCCCGGGTCGGTCACTGGCTGAGCCAGGCAGGCCAGCAGGTGACTGCTACTGACCGGCGCTGGGGTTCATCGGCGCCTGCGAGCGCCCGGTTCGCCGCCGTCCGCGGCCGGCCGGGTTGGTCACTGGTTGAGCCGGGCAGGCCAGCGCCGGTCAGCAGGTGGTTGCTGTTGACCGGCGCTGGGGTTCGTCGGCGTCTGCGGAGGCTCGGGTTGGTCGGTGTCCGCACGCGCCATGGGTTGGTGACTGTCTGGGTTGGATGCTTGGGGTTGGTGCTTGGGTTGGGGAGTTAGCCGCGGCCGAGGCCGTCGTCGTTGCCTCGGCCTCGTTCGCCGCGTTCCTGGGCGTGCTGGATTTCGCGGCCTGAACGTCCGCCGTCGCCGACCGCTGGGCTGGAGCCGACGGCT
>DASXXB010000093.1:0-28516 GCA_036503355.1 Kribbella sp.
TCGCGCTGGAACAGCAGCGGCCCCGGCTGGATGCCGTACGACGTGAACGCGGCCAGCATCACCGCCGCGGTCGCATTCGTGGGGAGGCCCAACGCCAGCATCGGGACGAGCGTGCCGGCCGCCGACGCGTTGTTCGCCGCCTCGGGTCCCGCAACACCCTCGATCGCGCCGTGCCCGAACTCCTCCGGGTGCTTGGACAGCTTCTTCTCGGTCGCGTACGACAGGAACGTCGGGATTTCCGCACCGCCGGCCGGCAGCGCACCGATCGGGAAGCCGTACGCCGTACCGCGCAGCCACGGCTTCCACGAGCGACGCCAGTCCGACTTGCCCATCCACGGACGGCCCACCGGGATCACGGTGCCCGGGTTCCGTCGAAGGTGCGCGGCGACCCAGAGGGCCTCGCCGACCGCGAAGATGCCGACGGCAACCACCACGACATCGATGCCGTCGGCAAGCTGTGGGATGCCGAGGGTGAGCCGCTGCTGGCCGGTCACCTTGTCGATGCCGACCAGCCCGATCACCAGCCCGAGCAGCAGTGCCGCGAACCCGCGGATCCGCGACGACCCGAGCACGGAGGTCGCACCGGCGAACGCGAGCAGCATGATCGCCAGGTAGTCCGGCGCACCCAGGCTGATCGCGAACTTCACCACCTGCGGCGCGACCAGGACCAGCAACAGCGTCCCGATCGTGCCGGCGATGAACGACCCGATCGCGGCCGTCGCCAGTGCCTGCGCGGCTCGTCCCGCGCGGGCCATCTTGTTGCCCTCGATCGCCGTCACCACCGACGACGACTCCCCGGGCGTGTTCAGCAGGATCGACGTGGTGGAGCCGCCGTACATGCCGCCGTAGAAGATGCCGGCGAACATGATGAACGCCTGCACCGGCTCCAGCCCGTACGTGATCGGCAGCAGCAGGGCCACCGTCATCGCCGGACCGATCCCGGGCAGTACGCCGACCGCCGTACCGACGGTCACGCCGAGCAGGGCCAGCAGCAGGTTGACCGGCGCGAGAACGTCACCGAACCCGTTCAGCAGGTTCATCAGGTTGTCCATCAGAGAATCCCTTGCAGTACGCCGGCCGGCAGGTTGACGCCGAGCCCGATCGCGAACGCGTAGAACGTGATCAGGGCCAGCGCGACGGCGATGAACACGTTGCGGATGTGGTGCCGGCTGCCGAGTGCGAACGCCGAACCCCAGAACAGCAACGTTCCGCTGATCACCCAGCCGAGCGGCTCGATGGTCGCCAGGTTCACCACGAAAGCGGCGATCAGCAGCAGTACGGTGCGCCAGTCGATCGAGGACGTCACGTCGACGTCCTCGCCCTCCTCGGCCTCACCGGTGCCGCCGCGGGCCACGTCCACGGCGTACAGCACGGCGACCACCAGCAGCAGTACGCCGAGCACGATCGGGACCGGCTTCGGGCCGATCGGATCGTTGCTGGTGGCAATGTGCTGGATCCGGGCGGCGTCGACGATCACCAGGACGCCGACCACCGCCAGGAACGCACACACACCGTACTGCGTCCTGTCCCGCCGAGCCTCGACCTGAGCCTCGGCGGAACTCATGACGCCAGGCCCAACTTCGCCAGTACGTCGGCGACCGCCTTGTCCTGCGCGGTCAGGAACTGGCCGAACTCGTCACCGGTCATGAACGCATCCGTCCAGCCGTGCTTCTTCTCCTCGGCCTTCCACTCCGCCGACTCGTGCATCTTGGTCAGCGCGTCGATCCAGACCTTCTTGTCCTCGTCGCTGATCCCGGGCGGCGCCACGATCCCGCGCCAGTTGGTGAACACCAGGTCGATCCCGGAGCTCTTCAGCGTCGGCACGTCCTTCAGTGCGTCGACCGGCTTCTCGCTGGTCACCGCGAGGACGCGGACCTGGCCGCTCTCGACCTGGTCGAGGAACTCGCCGAACCCACTGGCCCCGAACGCGATCTTGCTACCGAGCAGTGCGGGCAGCAGCTCGCCACCGCCGTCGTACGAGACGAAGTTGACGCTCTTCGGGTCGATGCCGACCGTCTGCGCGAGCTGCATCGGCAACAGGTGGTCCGGCCCGCCCGGCGACGACCCGCCGCCGACCGCCATCCCCTTCGGGTTCGCCTTCCAGGCGGCGACCAGGTCCTGGATCGTCTTGTACGGCGAGTTCTTGGGCACCACGATCGCGCCCGCCTCCTCGATCATCTTGGCGATCGGGGTGGTCTGGGTGAGCGTCGCCTTGGACTTCGACGTGTACGTCGCGCCGACGACGCCGAGGCCCATCTGCATCGCGAGCTTGCCGTTGCCCTTCTCGTTCACGATCCGCTGCAGGCCGACCGTGCCGCCCGCGCCGGGCAGGTTGAACACCTGGACACCGGTCGCGATCTTCGCGTCCTCCATCGCCTTCGCGGCGGTCCGGGCGGTGGTGTCGTACCCGCCGCCGGCGGTGTTCGGCACCATCAGCCGCAGACCGGTGGCCGGCTTCCCGCCGTCGCCGCCGGTCGTGTCCTTCTTCTCCGCGGTTGCACCGCAGGCCGTCAGGCCGACCACGGCGAGCAGCGCCGTGGCTGCCAGGAGCCGAGACCTCATGGCGGAGTCCTTTCGATGGGGATCAGGTGGCGACGATCGTGGACCTCCACAGGTACGGGCGTCTGCGTTGTGGCCGCAGCGGTGGTTGAGTTCATTGTGGTCACAGGCGGAACCTGGTTGAAGTGTGGCACTCGGGCGCCGGAGCGGTGATCATGCGGTGCGGTGTGGAACGGTGTGGAACGGGCGAGGAGGTGACGATGGCGGTCCTGGGAAGGCGGCTCACGCTGGCCGGCCAGCTGCTGGTGCTGCAGCTGGCGATCGTCGTGATCGTCCTTGTCGCGGTCGCCGCGGTCTCGCTGGCCCAGTCTGCCGCCACGTTCAACCGGGTCGAAGGCCGCCGGGTCACGCTGCTGGCCGAGCAGCTGTCGGCCAGCCCCGCGCTGCGGTTCGGGATCCGCAACCCGGCCCCGGCGGAAATCCTGTCGCCCGCGTTGCAGACCAGCGTCGCGCAGTCCGGCGTCACCTCGATCACGGTCGCGAACGCCGACGGAAAGGTGGTCGCGGCAACCAATCCGACGCTGATCGGGACCGATCTCACGTTCGGTGACCGAGCCGGTGACAAGCGTCGCGGCTGGTCCGGACAGCTGCGTGGCGACGGCGGGAACGAGCTGGTCGCGCAGGTCCCGGTGCTGAGCGAGGGCCGGGACGCGCAGGGCAATCCGGACGGATCGCTCGGTGACCACCTCGGCACGGTGATGGTCAGTGAGCGCGCTCCGTCGGTACTGCAGCGGTTGCGCGGCGCCTCGTCGTACCTGGCGATCTATCTCGGGATCGCCTGCGTTCTCGGGCTGCTCGGATCGTGGCTGCTCGCGCGGCGGATCAAACGCCAGACTCTCGGGCTCGAGCCGCGGGAGATCGCCGGTCTCGCCGAACACCGCGAAGCCATGCTGTACGGGCTCGCCGAGGGAGTCGTTGCCTTGGACCCCCATCTGCGCGTGACGCTGGTGAACGACGTCGGCCGGCGACTGCTCGATCTCCCCACCGATGCGGTCGGCAAGTCGTTGCGGGAGCTCGGCATCGAGGGTCGGCTGCGTGAGGTGCTGTCCGGTGAGGGTGAGGACGGGGCTCGTGACGCGGTCGTCGTACGGCGTGGCCGGGTGCTCGTGATGAACCGGATGAGTGTGCTGAAGGACGGGCGGTCGCTGGGATCCGTGACCACGTTGCGCGACCGTACCGAGCTGGCGCAGCTGGAGCGGGAGCTGGGGTCGTTCCGCTCGTCGGCCGAGCTGCTGCGGGCGCAGACGCACGAGTTCGCGAACCAGCTGCACACGATTTCCGGGCTGATCCAGATCGGGGAGTACGACGAGGTGGTCGCGTACGTCGGTGCGCTCAACCGCTATCGTGAGTCGCTCGACCTGACCGTGACCCGGCGGGTCCACGACACCACGGTCGCCGCCTTGCTGATGGCGAAGTCCTCGCTCGCTGCCGAACGCCGCGTCGAGCTCCGGGTGTCCGAGCGGACGACTCTGCTGCGGCTCGATCCGTCACTGTCCGCCGACATCGCGACGGTGCTCGGCAATCTCGTCGACAACGCGGTGGATGCGGCGGCACAGTCCGGTACGCCGTTGTCGCCCGCGTGGGTCGAGGTCGAGCTGCGCCAGGACGCCACCAGCGTGGAGATCGTCGTCCGTGACTCCGGGCCGGGAGTGGCACCCGAGCTGGCACAGGAGGTGTTCGCGCACGGATTCACCACGAAGGCGGCGGCCGAGGGCGAGCGCGGGATCGGGCTGGCTATGACCCGGCTGATCTGCCGGCGCCGCGGCGGCGAGGTCGCGGTCACCAACCTGGCCGAGGGCGGCGCCGCGTTCGTCGCCCGGATGTCCACGCAACGTACACCGGAGGGAGCCCGATGATCAGGGTCCTGGTCGTCGACGACGACTTCATGGTGGCGCGCATCCACCGCGGGTTCGTCGACCGCGTGGACGGGTTCGAGGTCGTCGGTACGGCGAACTCCGGCGACCAGGCCGTCGCCGCGCTGCGTTCGCTGGCGCCCGATCTGGTGTTGCTGGACCTGTACCTGCCGGACGTCTTCGGGTTGGACCTGATCGCTCGGCTCCGCGCCGTACGGCCATCGGTCGACATCCTGGTGATCACGGCCGCCCGTGAGGCGGAGGCTGTCCGGGGTGCGGTGCGGCAGGGGGTGGTCAACTATCTGCTGAAACCGTTCGGGTTCGACGATCTGCGGGTGCGGCTGGAGGAGTACGCGCGGCGTCGCGCCAGCGTCCCCGACGAGGTCACCAGCCAGGCCGACGTCGACCGCGTCCTCGCCCCCGCCCGCCCCACGGTCAACCGGCTGCCGAAGGGCCTCTCACAGGAAACGGCCGAACTGGTCACGGCCGCCCTGCGCAAAACTCCCGAGAACCTCTCGGCCGCCGAATGCGCCGAACTGATCGGCATCTCCCGCGTCAGCGCCCGCCGCTACCTGGAGTTCCTCGCCACCCAAGGCCAAGCCGAAGTAACCCTCCGCTACGGCACCACCGGCCGCCCCGAACGCCGCTACACCTGGAAAACCTGAACTTCCCACCGCGCATCCGGCGTGGGTGTGAACAGGAACTGGTGGGTGAGCACAGGAAACGGTGGGTGAGCACCTCAAATATCAGGTCCCCACCCACCAGTTCCTGTTCATGCCCACCACAACTACTGCCGTTCCACGAGACGTACGGGTCGTAGCCGGCGCTGTGAGGACAGCGCGTCCCGGGGCGAGCCCACGCCCGCCCCGGCCACCCCGGCCGGACCCACGGCAAGGTGATTCCGCCGGCCCGCGCCGGCCGTGCCGGCCTGCGTTGCCGCGCTGGGGACTACTGCGCACCGGAAACGACCAGTCAGACTCCCCAATGCTCCGCTCAGATGCACCGCCCGGGCGGCACCGCGGCGAACCTTCCATCTCGGACGTCATCCACTCAACTAGAGGGTTGCCCTCTGGAAATTCGAGTGGGCAACCCCTCACCTGGACGGGCAAGCTGCGGCCGGCCGGGGGTCAGGGCTTGGCGGCGCGGGCGGCGCGTTCGATCTCGGCGCGGTGGGTGGTCCAGTCGACGTCGGGGTTGTTGTTCGTGGTGCCGTCGAGTTGTTCGCGGAGGATGTCGGCGTGGCCGGCGTGGCGGTTGGTCTCGGTGAGGACGTGGACCAGGACGTTGAAGAGCATCACGTCCGACTGTGGCCACCAGGGGACGGTGGCGCGGGTGTTGATCGGGAGGGCTGCGATCGTGGTGTCGGCGTGGGCGCAGGCGCGGTGGTAGTTCGTGAGGATCTGTGCGCGGGTCTCGTGTTCGGTTACCCAGAGGTGGTGGCGGTTCGCGTAGTCCGGGTCGGTGTACCTGGGGAGCGGGTCGGCGTACGGGCGGTCGAAGACTTCGCCGAAGTACCGGGCCTCGGTGAGTGTGAGGTGTTTGATCAGGCCGAGCAGGTTGGTGCCGGTGTGGGTGAGTGGTCGGCGTACGTCGTACTCGGACAGCCCGTCGACCTTGCCGGCCAGGGACTCGCGGACGAATCGGAGTGCGTCGTGCAGGTACGCCTTCGCGAATTCGTCGATCACGGCGTCACTCCTCGACGAGTTCGACAGTGGCGGCGTGGCGTTGGGCGAGGGCGTGGTAGACGGCGGCGTTGTGGTCTACGAAGAGCTTGGCGGTGCCGTCCAAGGGGACGATCTTCTTGGCGGGGCTGCCCATTGCGACCGACTCGGGCGGTATGACGGCGCCGGGGGTGACGGTGGAACCGGCAGCTACCAGGGAGCGGGAGCCGACGACCGCGCCGTCCAGGACGATCGCGCCGTTGCCGACCAGGGCCTGTTCGCCGATGGTGCAGTCGTGGACGAGGCACTGGTGGCCGACGGTCGCATTCGGGCCGATCTCGCAGCCGTTGTGGCCGACGTGGATGACGGTGTTGTCCTGGATGTTCGCGCCGGCGCGGATCGTGATCGTGCCCAGATCGGCCCGGATCACCGCGCCGTACCAGATCGACACCCCGGCCTCGACCACCACGTCCCCGACCAGCGTCGCGGTCGGCGCGATCCACGCCTCCGGATGAACGGTAGGAGCCTTACCTTCGAACGAATACAACGGCATGCGGCACACCTTATGTGAGCGTGATCCCGCTGATCGCCGTACCGGGAGGCAGGTCGCGGATCTGGCTGTGGAGCTGCCCGAGAATGTTCAGCGACACCACGAAGTCCAGTACTTCGACGTTTCCCAGCGCGATCTCGCCGCCGAACTGGGGCGGATGCGCGAACGAATACACCTGATCGCCGGCCGGTACGACGCCCTCGTTCGCGGCGCCGAACGCAAGTCCCGCCAGCAGGTACTGGTCCTGCCCGTCCTCCGTGTTCAGCTCGCGCTGCAACTCCTCGGCGTTCGCCCAAGGACGCGTCAGCGTGCCCTCAAGCGTGTCCAACCACCAGAACCCGTCTGCGGCCTGGAAGAACACGTCCCCGAACGGCGATGTGAACACCGGGACCTTCCCGTCCAGCTCGAGAAACGTCCAGGATTCAAGCGCTCGCGAGTACTGCTCGTCGGTGAACGTCCGGGTCAGCTCCATCGTCGGAGCCTAGTGGTGCATCGGGGCGAAATCGGTGTTCAAAGGGCTGGTGCGCGGTTACCGTGGCGGGGTTGAGCGAGGAGGGTGGCATGACGGAGATTGCGAAGTCTGGGGCCGCGGTGATCAGCCGGGCCGACGGGCGGGACGACGGCGAGGAGTGGACCGAGAACTACACGGAGCTGCCGGGTGGGGCCGGGGTTTCGCTGATTCTCGAGTCGACGACGAAGGAGGGTGTCGGGCCGCGGCTGCATCTGCATCCGTACGCCGAGACGTTCCTGATCCGGCGTGGTTCGGCGACGTTCACCGTGGACACCGAGGAGATCGTCGGCAGGGCCGGCCAGATCCTGGTGGTGCCGGCGAACACGCCGCACAAGTTCCGCACCGGGCCGGGCGGCTACGAAGCAGTACACATCCACGCGAACCCAACCTTCGAAACCACCTGGCTGGAGTAGGTCAGCAAGGCGAAATCCCCTGGTGGCCTAGTTCAGGCCGGGGGTGTGTAGGCGGCCAGCAGCGTCGCGGTGATGTACGGCGCTGCTTGGCCGGACGTGATGCGCCCAGCCTGGAGTTCGCCGGCCGCGCCGTGCATGACGTTGTGCATCACGCTGACGAGCCACGACGTCGGCAGGTCGGTCCGGAAATCGCCCGAGGCACGTCCGCGTTCCAGCAGCCGCTCCACCCGCGCCATCGGGTCGGCGTGCAGTTCACGCACGCGCCCGGGCGGCAGCGCCTCCTGAGCTGCGAGCAGTAGCGACCGGTACCGGTCGACCAGCTGCCAGCTCGACTCGATCAGCCGGCTCAGCGCCGCGCGCGGATCGCCGGTCAGATCGACCTGGCCGAGCGTCTCCTCGCCGGTGGCGATCGCCTGCACGAACGCGGCGTCGATGAGCTCGGCCCGCGACGGGAAATGCCCGTACAGCGTGACCCGCCCGACACCGGCCGCCTTCGCGATCTCCGACGTACTCGCGGCCGGATTGCGGCTCAGGCACTCCGCGGCGGCGTCCAGGATCGCCGCGATGTTCCGTTGTGCGTCGGCCCGTCGCGTCGTCGTCACTCGGCCTCCCGATCTCGAACACCATTGTACGAATTCCTCTTGTCGAACACCAGTGTACGAGTTACCGTGATCCGACAACCCGTACACACCTGTTCGACTTAAGGATGAAAAGCCATGACCCAACCCGATCCCCGGCGGTGGTGGCTGCTGGGGCTGCTCGCCGTCGCGCAGTTCATGCTGATCCTGGACGTCACCGTGGTGGCGATCGCGCTGCCGAACATCGAGACCGACCTGCACCTGCAACGCGAGACACTGACCTGGGTGGTCAGCGCGTACACGCTGATGTTCGGCGGCCTGATGCTGCTCGGCGGCCGCGCCGCGGACCTGTTCGGCTCCCGCCGCGTCGTCCTGACCGGCCTCGCCGTCTTCACCCTGGCCTCGCTGACCACCGGCCTCGCGAACGGACCGGAGCTGCTGCTGGCGGGCCGCGTCGCGCAAGGCGTGGGCGCCGCGATGCTGTCGCCCGCGGCGTTGTCCGTCGTCACCAAGACGTTCGACGGCGACGAGCGGAACAAGGCTCTCGGCATCTGGTCCGCGATGGGCGGTGGCGGCTCCGCGATCGGCGTACTGCTCGGCGGCCTCCTCACCGCGGGCCCGGGCTGGCAATGGGTGTTCTACATCAACCTGCCGATCGGCGTGGTCGTGTTCACCTTGCTGATCCGGATGCTCCCCGCCGACACGCGGGCCGAGCAGCAAGGACGTCTCGACGTACCGGGCGCCCTTCTCGTCACGGCCGGTACCGGTACGGCGATCTATGCGCTCATCAACGCCGGCGACCGCGGCTGGCTCTCCGCCGCGACCCTCGGAACCTTGGCCGGAGCTCTCATCCTGTACGGCGTTTTCGCCTGGGTGCAGCGCACCGTACGGTCGCCCCTGATGGACCTCCGCATCTTGACCCGCCGACCAGTTGCCGCAGGCACCTTCATGCTCCTGGTCGCGACCGCGCTGATGATCTCGCTGTTCTTCCTCGGATCGTTCTACCTGCAGCATTTCCAGCAGTACGGCGCTTTGCGCACCGGCCTGCTCTTCCTGCCGGTGGCGGTCGCCGCGATCGCCGGCGCTCATTTCGCCGGTCAACTGGTCGGCAGGATCGGTGCGCGGCCGATCGCGATCGCGGGGTTCCTGCTCACCGCGATCGGCGTTGCGGCTCCCGCCGTATGGGAGGGTGCGGTGGTGATCGTGATCGGCATGACGGTCGGTACTGTCGGGCTCGGCGCCGCGTTCGTGGCGTCGTCGACCACGACGTTCGTGCAGATCGACCACCAGGAGGCGGGACTGGCGTCCGGGATCCTGAGCACGTTCCACGAATTCGGTGCGTCGCTCGGCGTCGCGGTGGTGTCGAGCATCGCGGCGGCGAGTCTCGCGGGGAGCGTGACCACCGGGTTCACCCGTGGCTTCACGTTCGCCGCAGTCACTGCAGCGGTGGCTGCTGTGCTGGCGCTGGTCGTCGTACCGTCCTTCAAGCCTGCAAGGGGAGAGGTTCATGTCCATTGAGATTCGCCGCGCGGTGGTCGCGGACGCGAAGACCGTGCTAACGCTGATGGGGGAGCTGGCGGACTACCAGGACCAGCGGCAGTACGTGACCGCGAGCGTGCAGGACTGGGAGGGGTTCCTCGCACGCGACGACGTGATCGTGCTGATCGCGCAGGTCGACGGGACGACGGCGGGGTACGTGTCGGCCCTGCGCCGCCCGTACCTGTGGGTCGGCGGCGATCAGCTCGCGCTCGACGATCTCTATGTCCGCGAGCAGTTCCGCGACGCGGGCGTCGGACGGCAACTGATGCTGGCGCTCGCCCGCCTCGCACTTCCCGAGCGGCTCCCGATCGGCTGGGGCCTGCGCCTGGAGAACACGGCCGGCTACCGCTTCTACGAACGCCTCGGCGCGCGCCTCGTCACGAAGACCGCCGCCTCCTGGTCGGCGGAGGCGTACGAAGCTCACCTGAGCGAGTAGGTCACCGCAACCGGCAAGTTCCCGTTCCGGAAAGCTTGGAAACCGGAGGCTTTCCGGAACGGCATGGTTGTCCGCCGGTCCGCTTCCTAGCGTGGGTCTTGTGCGAAGAAGCGTCCCGCCGCAGGCCTACTTCGTCGTCAGCGCCGTCTTCCACTACCTGGGCCCGGCGCTGGCAGTGCTGCTCTTCGCGCGTATCGATCCGCTTGGTGTCGCGTGGTTGCGGATCGCGTCCGCTGGGCTGATCTTCGCGGCTTGGCGGCGACCGTGGCGGGCCTGGCGGATCCTGGACCCGCGTACCCGTCGGCTTGTGCTCGCGTGGGCCGCCGTACTCGCGGCGATGAACTGCTGCTTCTACCTGGCGATCGATCGCGTCCCGCTCGGGACGGTCGCGGCCGCGGAATTCGCGCCGGTGATCGTGCTCGCC
The DNA here is from genome assembly GCA_036503355.1 of Kribbella sp. Taxonomy (GTDB): domain Bacteria; phylum Actinomycetota; class Actinomycetes; order Propionibacteriales; family Kribbellaceae; genus Kribbella. Next base: position 10,525 of record DASXXB010000093.1, read on the forward strand.
GCCATCGCAGTACGCAGCCTGCGGAACGTGCTTGCGCTCGTGCTCGCCGCGACAGGCGTGTACGTGCTGACCGAGATCCGCCTGTCTCACGACTGGATCAGCCTGGTGTGCACCGCGCTCAACGCGATGCTGTTCGCGGCGTACGTCGTCCTCGGGCATCGCGTGTCACGGGCCGCAGGACTGCGACGGATCGACGGTCTCGCGCTGGCCATGGGGATTGCGACGGTGCTCGCGCTACCAGTCGGTGTCAGGGCGGCCGCCCCGGCGTTCACGGATGTCAGGTTGCTGGCCTCGGCGATCGGTGTCGGCGTCTGCTCATCGGTGATTCCGTACGTCGCGGATCAGCTGGCGATGGCCCGGCTGAAGCGCTCGACGTTCGCGCTGATGCTGGCGTTGCTGCCCGCCACGGCGACGGTGATCGGTGCCCTCGTACTGCGGCAGTTCCCGCAGCCTGCCGAGCTGCTGGCGGTGGCGATCATCGTCGTCGCGGTCGGGCTGCATCGCGAAGCTACATAGCCTTCTTGGACAGGTCCTGCCAGTCTTCCCAGGTCTGCAGCCGATCGGCGTACACCTGCTGCAGCATCGGGTAGCCCTGCGTGCCGAAGAAGACACGCAACGGCGGGTTCGGTGCATCGGCGAGTTCGAGGATCGCCCGCCCGGCCGCGGCCGGATCGCCGAAGTCCGCAGTGGCGAGGTACGACGACAGCGATTGGCGCAGGTCGTCGTACAACGGAATCGGTGCGGACTGGACGCCGCCGGTGACGCCATCGGTCGCGTAGCCGCCCGGCTCGAGGACTGTGACCTTGACGCCGAAGCGTGCGACCTCCTGTGCGAGCACCTCGCTCAGTCCTTCGAGCGCCCACTTCGAGGCGCAGTACGCGCCGCCCAGCGGGAGCCCGGTCAGGCCGGCCACCGAGGTGACCTGGATGACGCGGCCCTCGCCCTGGTCACGCAGATACGGCAGCGCTGCCTGGACGACCCAGAGCGGACCGAAGAAGTTCGTCTCGAGCTGATCCCGGAGCTCGGCCTCGTCGAGCTCCTCGACCGCGCCGGACAGGCCGTATCCGGCGTTGTTCACGATCACGTCGAGCCGGCCGAAGTACGCGTGGGCCTGTTCGACGGCTGCGAAGACGGCGGCCTTGTCGGTGACGTCCATGGCCAGAGGGAGGACCGCGTCGCCGTACTGCGACGACAACTCGGTCAGGCTCTTGCGGGCCGTCGCGGCCACCCGGTCCCCGCGGGACAGGGCAGCCTCGACGAACGCGCGGCCAAGACCGCGGGACGAGCCGGTGACGAACCAGACCTTGCTTTCCTTCGGGCTCATGCGGGCCGCACGTTGTGGTTGCCTGCGAACACGTTTTCCGGGTCGTACTCGCGCTTCACGGCCGCGAGTCGCTCGTATGTCGCCGGCGGGTAGACCGCGGCGACGTCCGCGTCGTCGGCCCCGGACAGGAAGTTCGCGTACGCGCCGGTGGTGTGCGGCGTCAGTCGGTCCCACAAGGCCTGCCGGGCCGGACGAGATGCCTCGATCACCGGCGGCGGACCGATCACGGTGGTGGCGAACATCAGCTCGGCCTGCCGGTGCGCGTACGCCGTCGCGTCGTCGGCGACCTGCGCGACCGCCCCACCCAGGCTGCGGATCGCCATGATCGGCGCGCCCTGCGTGGCTCCCGCCTCGGCAAGCAGGCGCAATACCTCCGGCACCGAATCCTTGTCGACAAAGGCACTTCGCGTCACGAGCTGGATGCCGGGCGGCGGCACGACGCCGTCCACGAGCACCTCGGCGTACGGCGTCAACGCGACCTCGTCGGCGAGCACGGTACCGAGGGCGCGGATCGGGTCGATCGCCTGCGCGGCGAGGTCCGCGTCGTCGGAGTCGAACGCGAGCTCGATCTCCAGCGGCGCCTCCGGGCCGCCGAGGAACGGGTTCGCGAACGTGGCGACCGCGGTCAGACCGGCGGGTGCGGTGCGCAGGTAGTCGGCCCATCCCTGGAGGACGACGGGGATCTCCGCGGCAGGGAAGGACAACTTGCCGAAGAAGATGTCGGTCGTCGGGTGCGCCGTGAACTCGAACGCGGTCACGATCCCGAGGTTGCCGCCGCCACCGCGGACCGCCCAGAACAGTTCGGGGTTCTCGTCCGCGGACGCCCGTACGACGTCACCGGCCGCGGTCACGAGCTGCACCGCGACCAGGCTGTCGAGCGCGAGGCCGTACTTGCGGACCTTCCACCCCATCCCGCCGCTCAACGTCAGCCCGCCGACGCCGACGCTCTTGGTGTCACCCGACGAGATCGCCAGGTTGTGGGGTGCCAGGGCTGCCGCGACCTGCCCCCACGTGGCGCCGCCGCCGATCCGCACGAGGTGCTTGTCCTTGTCGACGATGTCGATGCTCTGCAGGTGGGACAGGTCGATCACCACACCGCCGTCGTTCGTCCCGAATCCTCCGAACGCGTGCCCACCGCCTCGGACCGCGACGGGCAGCCCGCTACCGGCGGCGTACACGACGGCCTTCTGCACGTCTTCGACGGTCGCCGGCCTGAGTACGTAGGCCGGGGCGCCGCCGACCAGCACGGTCCGGCTCGCCGCGTCGTACCCCGCGTCCTGCGGACCGACGATCTCCCCACCAAATCCTTCGATCACTGCGCTCATGACGTTCCTTCGCGTTTGCCCTCTTCGAACAAACACCTGACGAGCGCCGCCCGGCCGATGTGACGTGAGCAACCCCACATCACAATCCACCGGCCTGTTTCGTCTGCGGTCAGCCGGCAGCCGTCTCCACCCAGACCTGGCTGATCCATTCGTCCGCGGACTACGGCGTACCTTCCCAGGAACCCGTGCTCGCCTTGCGTGCCGTGAGCACGACCACGTCCCCGGCCCGAGCCACGCGCTCGCCACCAATCACCCGCATGCTGTGATGAGCGAGTCGTCCGCTAGCGATCCAGCAGCACCTGCTCTTCGATCGTCATCAGGCCATACTGGACTACCGCAGGCGGATCGTGACCAGGGTGGTTTCGATGGTGCTGTCGACCAGGTTGCCGTCGGCGTCGAACGCGTCGGGGCCGTCGGTCATGCCGAAGTCGTTGTCGTTGACGACGACGAGCGTGTCGTGCGGCAGGAGCGCGATGCCCTCGACCTTCTTCGGTGCGCCCTTCACCGTGTTCAGGTCGAGGAACAGCTTCTTCGTCAGCACGGGTACGCCGGTCGCATCCGCCTCGTACGACGGTGTTGTCGCGGCGTCGTCCCACTTGGAACCGAGGATGTTGCTCGCGGGACGCAGTACCACCTGCTGCAGCCGGGCGGCGTTGTCGGTGCGCTCCTCGACCAGCAGCGTTTCGGGGCCTGCAGCAACGATCGAGGAGATCTTCAGCTCGCTGGTGTCGTCCTCGCCCGGATCCACCACGCCGACCGGGTCGAACTGGTACGCGTACTCCGCCGTCACTTTCCCGGCCCGCGGCGAGAACCTCAGCAGGCGGGTGTTCAGCGACGCCTCGCCGACCTTCTTGCTCGGGTTCGACAGCGGGCTCTGCAGCGCGAGCACCAGGTCGCCGCCGGGCAACTGGGCGAGACCCTCGAAGCCGCGGTTGATCTTGCGGGTCAGGAAGATCGCCGGCAGCGATTCGATCACCGGGTAGTCGGCGCCTTGCAGGTTCAGACCTTTGGGGACATACCGGGCGAGAACGCGGCCGCGGCCCGACACGTGCACCAGCGACGGGCTGTACTCGTCGACGAGCCAGAACGTGCCGTCGCTCGCGCGGACGATGCCCTCCGTGTCGAGGCCGTTCGGGTTCAGCCTGAGCTGCTTCGTGGCGTCGTACGTGTAAGGAAGCTCGTCGCGGGTCGCCTGGTTCGGCAGGCCGGTCACCGGCTTGCCGTGCCGGGTGGTGATCGGGATCGCGTCGATCACCTTCAGCTTCTTGCCCGCCACCTTGACCTTCACGATCGCCGGATCGAAGCCCGGGACCGGGAACGTCCGGCGGTTGGTGCCGTCGACCTTGATCTGCCCGTTCGGCCCGCGGTCGGTGACGGTCCAGAACTCGTCCTTGCCGGCCGGGTAGATGTCGCTCCCGATCCCGCCCAGGTCGACCTTCCGGTCGTCGTCCACCGAGCCGCGGATCAGGTCGTTGGAGAACCCCTTCAGCGAGATGTCCGGCAACGTCGCCGTCCCCACCACCCGCGGACCCTGGGCATCCGCCGACGCCGCTTGCGCCGTACCACCGACCAACGCGGAAACCCCCACCAGCGAAACCGCCGCCAGCCACTTGCGTCGAGACATGCCAACTCTCCCCTCACAGCCGTCCCCGCGACCCTCACCCCACCAAATGAACACCACCACCCCACCCCATGAACCCCAGGAAAACGCGATACTGACTCGATGTTCTTCCGGTTCGCAGTCGGAGCGCTTGAATGCGTGGTGGTGAGTGACGGCCAGCCCGCGCCGCCGTGGGAGCCCGCGCTGGAGGACTTCTTCCCGACGGTGCCCGACGACGTACTGCGGGATGCTTGTCACGGACGCTCGACGCTGACCTGTGGCTACAACTGCCTGTTCGTCAGCACGCTCGACGGGATGGCCGTGATCGACACGGGGCTGGGGGCGAGCTTTCTCGGGTACGGCGAATACATCGAGCCGCTCGTCGGACAGCTCGAGGGCGAGATGGCGTCTGCCGGCTTGTCCCGCGGAGCTGTCCGCGGTTGTGTTCACGCATTTGCACCAGGACCACTCGCGCGGGGCGGTCTGGTCGGGCGAAGTCTCGTTCCCCGCCGCGACCGCGTTCGCGCACGCGTCAGAGGTCGCGTTCTGGTCGGGGTCCGTCGACCTCCCGTCGGCACAGCCGCACCTCGAAGCGGCGCGGGAGACGATTCGGTTGTACGGCGAGAAGTTGCGGCCGTTCGAGTACGACGCCGAGATCCTTCCCGGCGTACACACCCTCGCCGCCTCAGGTCACACGCCTGGTCATTCGGCGATCCTCCTACAGTCGCGGGGCGAACGCCTGCTCTGCGTCGGCGACACGTTCTACGACCCGCTCCAACTCACGAACCCGGACTGGGTCACCCCGTGGGACCTGGACGCCCCCGCCTCCATCGCGACCCGCCGCCGCCTCCTCGAACGCGCCGCCGACGACCACCTGCTGATCCACGCCTACCACCTCCCGTTCCCTGGCCTGGGGCACGTCCATCGCCAAGGCCCCACCTTCACCTGGCACGCAATCAGCGGCTAGGACAGGCAGGTGCGGAGGGTGGTGATCAGGCGGGTGGCGCGGGGGTCTCCGTGGCCGAGCATGCGGTTGGCGGTGTAGGCGAACGCGACGCCGTACTCGTCGTCTCCGAAGGCGAACTGGCCGCCGGCGCCGTCGTTGCCGAAGCTGCGCGCTCCGAGCATCAGACGGAACGACGAGTCGAGCAGGAATCCCGACCCCCACCGCGCGTCGGCGTCGAACCCGAGGAACCCGGCACCCGACGACACCTCACGCACCGCGTCGCTCACGGTCTCCTCCGTGAGCAGCCGCGGCGAACCGTCAATGCCCGTGACAGCCGCCGCGTACACCCCGGCGAGACCGGTCGCCGACGCAACAGCGCCCGCACCAGGCAGCTCCATCCCCAGCAACGCGGGATCGTTCCAGCCGTGTGGTACGTCGAGGCCGGGGAACTCGAGCGCGCCGTTCATCGTGACGATCCGCATCAACAGGTGCTCGGGATCGAGCGCCGGCGGTCGCCCCTCAGCCTCCTCCAGCCGCGCCAGCGCCGGCAGTTCCGCATCCGGCAACCCGATCCACGTGCGCAGTCCGAGCGGGTCGCCCAGCGCTGTACGGAAGTAGGACCCCGGTAACTGCCCAGTGATCCGACGCACCACCTCACCGAGTACGAATCCGAACACATGCCCGTGGTACTCGTACGTCGTCCCCGGCTCCCACAACGGCTTCTGCGCCTCGATCGCGGCGACCACAGGGTCCCACGCGGCGATTTCCTCGAATGTCAGCGTCCGGTCCAGCACCGGGATCCCGGCACGATGCCCGAGCACCATCCGGCACGTGACCGCCTCTTTGCCCTCAGCAACGAACTCGGGCCAGTACGTCCTGATCGGCGCGTCGAGATCCAGCTGCCCTTCCTGAGCGAGCAGGTGTACGACGACACTCACCAGCCCCTTGGCGCAAGAGAACACCGGCACCACGGTCTCCGCGGACCACGCCCGTCCCGGCGCCGCCTCGCCGTCCCAGAGCTCGACCACCTTGCGCCCACCGGCGTACACCGTGACCGCAGCGCCCAGCTCCGGGAACATCGAGAAGTTCTCCACGAACGTGTCCGCAACCGCGCCGAACCCGTCGTCCACCCATCCCTGGCTCATGTCCCGAACGATAGGTCTTCCGGCCCGCACCGGACGATCGAATTTACGGCAGCGCCCACTTCTGGTTCAGGCCGCCGTTGCACAGGTAGAGGATGAGCTTGGTGCCGTTCGCCGACGAGGCGCCGGTGGCGTCCAGACACATTCCCGAGGCCGCGTTGACCAAGGAGCCGTTGGGCTGCGGGATCCACCGTTGGCCGGCCGAGCCGTCGCAGGTCCACAGCACAGCAGGCGTCTTGAGCGTCGTACCGCGGGCCGACAGGCACTTGCCCATCGAGCGAACGGTGCCGTCGTCCGTCGACGGGGTCCACTGCTGGTTGATCGCGCCCTTGCAGGTGTAGAGCGTCGTCGGCGTACCGTCCGCGGTCAGCGCCCGGTAGACGTCGATGCACTGCCCGGCGATGCCGACGCCGTACCCGGTGTCCTGGAACACGCCGAACTCCCAGAACGAGTAGTAGCTCCCGGCAACGGCTCGCTTGGTGGCGGTGATCCGCACGTACCTCGCGGAGGTCGGCGTGAACGTCACGTTGTCCGTCCCGCCGTCGCCGGTGACGGTCGACGCCACGGTCCTCCAGGTGCGACCGGTCGCCAATGTCTGGATCTGGTACGACTTCGCGTACGCGGTCGACAGCCAGTTCATCGTGACGCGGTTGATCACCTGTACCGACCCGAGGTCGACCTGGTACCACTGCGGATCGGTCCGCGCGCTCGACCAGGCCGTACTCATCGAACCGTCGACCGCCTTCGACGCCTCGCGTCCGGCCAGATAGACGCTGGAGGCAACTGCCGGACGCCCGCGCGCGAGGTTCCGCTTCGCGCCGTACATCGCCGTGTACGTCGTCGGCGCGGCCGGAGCCAGCAGGTTGTGGTCCCGGGCCCCACCGTCCGACCACAGGCCGAACCGGTACGGCTGGTTCGCGACCAGCTGCAAGGGATCCGCCGACACCGACACGCTGGATCCGACGATCGTGGTCGCGCTGAGCGGACTCTTGCCGCTCTTGTCCAGCACCGTCACCGGCAGCCCGGCCGGCGAACTGGCGAACTTCATCCCGACCGTCTTCGGGTCCAGCCGCACGCTCTTGGTGTCGGTCAGCCCCTGGGCATCGGTCGCCGTCAGCTTCAGTTCGAGGTACGACGGATACTCGTGATCAGGCGCCGTGAACGAGCCGCTCGCCCCGCTCAGCGACGTGATCGTGTGCGTGTGGCAGTCGCTCGGGCAGTGGTGCATGATCAGCGTCCAGTTCAGCGCGGACCCCGGCAACGTGCCTTGCTCGGGGTCGGTCGCCGATCCCGAGAAACTGATGGTGTCGCCAACCTTCCAGGTGGTCGCCGGACCGGGCGAGGTGATCAGAGCGGTCGGCGCGGTGTTCGCCACGTTGATCTGGGTCGACGTCGTACTCGTGGTCTTTCCGTCCGACAGCCGCAATCGCGCGATCGCGGTGCCGGTCGTCGTGTACGTGTGCTGCACGGTCGCCGCGGTCGAGTCGTCGTACACCCCGTCGCCGTCCAGATCCCACGCGTACGTGAGCGGATCGCCGTCGGCGTCGTTGGACGCGGTGCCGTCGAAGGTCACCGTCAACGGCGTCGGACCGCTCGACGGGTCGGCGTGGATGATCGCCGTCGGCGGATTGTTCGTCCCGTTGTACACGTACCGCAGGATCCGCCCGTTGTCGTAGTCGACCGTGAACAGATCGCCGCCCGGGCCCGTCTGCAGACGCGTCGCGCCGTACCCCGACGCGAACAGCTTGATGTTCGCGGGATCCGGAAGGTTGTTGCTACCGGGCATCATCGCCCACACGCACTTGCGGCTGTAGTCGGTGAAGAACAGCGCGCCGTCGTACTGCTCGGGGTAGTTTCCGCCCTTGTAGAAGGACAATCCGGAGATCGACGAGCTACCGGTGGAGCACGTTCCGCCGACCTGGTCGCTGTGCTTGTAGGCGTAGTACGGCGCGGCGACGGCGGATGCGCCGGCGGCGTACAGGTTCTCGCAGATGTTGACGTTCGCGGCGTCGTACCCGGGATGCCGGTTCGGGCCCTCGTAGCACGGCCAGCCGAAGTTCGTCACGCTCGCTGCGGGGGCGACGACGCGGTCGATCTCCTCCCAGTTCGAGTACCCGACGTCGCCGATCCAGAGTTCGTTCGTCCCGGGACGGAACGTGAACCGCATCGGGTTCCGCAGGCCCTCGGCGACGATCCGGCGGGCGTTCGGGTCGGCGCTTGCGGTCAACGGGTTGCCCGGCGCGGCCTGGCCGGTGTCGGGGTCGATCCGGATGATCGAGCCGTCCAGACCGGTCGGGTCTCCCGGCGTACGGAGGTCCTGGGCACGGAGCGCACCACCCTCGGCCGTCGGCGGTGTGAGCGTTGCCCCCACGGGCGCGGGGCCGTCACCACACGGGTTATCGGGCGTCAGATCGGACGAGGTGTAGCTGTCCTGCCCGTAGTCGATGTAGTTGAAGCTCCCGCCGTCGCCGCCACCGGCGTACAGCATGCCGTCCGGGCCGAACTCGATCGAGCCGATCGAGTGGCTCGGGTACACCTGGCACCAGTCCTCGACGAGCACCTGCTCGGCACCGTTCGCGTTCAGGACCGAGAGTCGCGCGCTCGCCTGGCAGCCGTCACCGGTCGGGCCGGGCGGCGTCGGGCACGGGTCGTCGTTCGTGTTCGGCGTACCCCACTTCGGTGTCGGTCCACCGATCAGGCCGTCGTGCGTGTACAGCACGTAGATCCGTGGATCCGCGGGGAAGTTCGGATGTAGTGCGAGCCCGAGCAGGCCGCGATCCCAGTAGTTGTAGACCTCCGTGCGCAGATCGGCGTACACGCTGGGGGTCGGATCGTCGAGGGAGTCGAAGACCTTGATCAGGCCGCTCTTCTCCGCGACGAACACCCGGCCGTCCGGCGAGAACGCGACGTTCGTCGGACTGGTCAGTCCGCTGAACACCACCTGCTCACCGAATCCGGTCGGCGTGACAGCAGCGCGTGCCGGCGCGATCACCGCGAGCGGCAGCAGCAGTACGACGCACAACGTGGGCAGCGCACGGCGCAGCCACTGGGCAGAAATCCTCACGAAGCCCCCCAGGCCCGAACTCCGGTGCCCGTCCTCACAACCCCCTGCGAGCACCCGGATCGCCCGTCAGGATGACCGTTCCGTACGACGCAGCGCAAGGCCCGGCCGGCATTCGTTTCGAACACGCCACCAATCGGTCACGCGGACGATCGGACCGGGCACACTGGGCTGATGATCCGCAGCATCCGGGAGTTGCCGACGGGGCCGGGCGTGTACCGGTTCCGGGACGACGCCGGGAAGGTGCTGTACATCGGGCGGGCGCGGAACCTGCGGCGCCGGGTGCGGTCGTACTGGGTGAACCTCGGCGACCGTCCGCATCTGGCGCGGATGGTACGGCGGATCGCCCGGGTGGAAGGTGTCTGGTGCGACTCCGAACACGAAGCGGCATGGCTCGAACGCAATCTGCTCGAACACTCCAAGCCGCGCTGGAACCGGACCGAGGGCGGCGCCGAGGTGGTCGGCTACATCCGGCTCGGCGACGGCTCCCGGCCGGGCCTGCGCTTCGAGCACACCGTGCACGGGACCGCGCGGCACTTCGGGCCGTACCTCGGCGGGCTGCGGATCCGGCAGGCGATCTCCGGACTGCATCGCGTGCTGCCGTTGCAGTACACGGTGGAGGGCGACGGGTCGGCCGAGGAGTTCGGGCGGATCTTCGGGATCGGTCCGGGGGATCGGGACGCGTTGGTCCGGACCGTGATCGCCGTACTGGAACGGGATCCGGCCGCCGTCGCGGCGTTGCGGCTGGAGTTGGTACGGCGGCGTGATCGGGCGTCGGGTGAACTGCGGTACGAGTTCGCGGCGAAGGTGCAGGGCGAGATCGAGGCGCTGGACTGGATCGTCGCGGAGCAGAAGGTCGCCTGGCTGGAGCCGCGGGACGCTGACGTCTACGGGTGGGCCGACGGGGTGCTGGTGCGGTTCGAGTTGCGGGCGGGGCGGATGTGTACGTGGTCGCAGCGTGCCGTGGGGGAGACGACGGCGCGGGAGCGCGTCGCGGCGACTCCGGAGCCGTGGCGCTCGTTCGCACAACGCAACGCGGAACTGGCGTCCCGGCTGATGACTTCCTGACTACATAGCATGGCGTGCATGACGCAGCCTCCGGTCCCGGTTCCGCCGTACGAGCCGCCGAAGCAGTCTCGGGGGCCGCTGCTGATCGTGGGTGGCCTCGTCCTGCTGCTCGTACTGGTCGTCGGCACAGCCATCGTCCTGATCGTGAACCGCAGCGACGCCAAACCGTCCGCCGACAAATCTCCGGCCGCTCGCACCAAACCCGCCGACCCGACGGCGGTCGAGTTCCGCCGCGTGCTGACGAGCAAAGCCGGCACCTGTCCGAGTCCGGCACGAGCCGGTACGGCGTGCGATGACAAAGGCACGATCTACACGCTCGGCAAGGTCGAGCTCGACGGCAGCCACGTGTCCGAGGTGAAGGCCGGATTCCAGACCGCGTCCACCGGCTACTGGTACGTGAACCTCAACCTCGACCCGGAAGGCGCGAAGCTGTTCGGCCGGCTGACCGCGAGCTTGGCCGAGCAGACCCCGCCCGCGAACCTGCTGGCGATCGTCGTCCGCGGCCAGGTCGTCGCCGCACCCGCCGTCCAGTCCGCGATCCCCGGCGGCCAGGTCCAGATCTCCGGCACCTACACCCGAGAATCCGCCGAAGCCCTCGCCAAACAAATCACCGGCTAGCTGGGCATGTCAGCGGTTGGTGACCTCGAAGGCGACGATCGCGGCGGCGACGGCGACGTTCAGGGACTCGACGCCGGCGTGCAGGGGGATCTGCAGGTCCACGTCGGTGTCGACGGTGATGCCGTTGGTCTCACCGCCGAGCACGTACACCGCGCGCGGTGCGAGGTCGGTCTTGAACAGCGAGTCCTGCGAACGGGCGCTCAGGCCGTAGACGTGGTACCCGGAGGTGCGCAGCAGGTCGACCGCCGCCTTCGCGGTCGACGTGTTCACGATCGGCGCCTGGAACGCGACGCCGGCCGAGGCCTTGATGACCAGCGGGCCCACGTGCGGCGTACCGGCGCGGGGCAGGATCACACCGTCGAACCCGGCGCCGGTCGCGGTCCGCAGGATCATGCCGACGTTCCCCGGGTTGGTCACGCCGTCGAGCAGGAAAACGTTGGTCGGCCGGTTTCCGCGGCTCCGCACGAACTCATCCAGCGGCGTCATCCGCGGCGCATTCACGTCCGCGACCACGCCCTGGTCGTGCTTGCCGTTTCCGGCCAGCCATTTCACCCGGCTCGCGGTCGCCCGCTCGACCGGCGTACCGTACTTCTCCGCCGCCCGGAGGATCTCTTGCATCGACTGCCCGGTCGCGTTGTCCGCGAGCACGACCTTCGCCACCGACAGCTTCGGGTCGTGCAGCGCCTCCAGCACCGGCTTGCGGCCGTAGACGGTGATCCACTTGTCGCGCGGCGATTTCTTCGAATCCACCCGCCTACCGTAGCGCCGGCTGCGCCGCCTTCCCATCGAGCCGGACCATGTCGCTCGCGTCCGTATCCCCGCCGGTGAGCCTCGTCGACCAGCTCACGCGGCGGGGATCGGCACCCCGATCAGGAGACTTTCCGAAAACGGTTTCCGCCGGCTACTTCGTGATGGTGAGGTAGCAGGGCTTGCTCGCGACTCCCGCGACGACGACGCGGAACTGGAACTTTCCGACCTTTCCGCTGGCGACGTACACGGAGTAGGTGCCCCTGGAGGTCACGGTCGTGGTGGCCGGGAAGTTGACCCACTTCCTGCCCTCCAGGCGCTGCACCTGGACCTTGGTGCCCTTCGCGATCCCGGTGGTCTTGCCGAAGTACCGGACCTTCGACCACTTCGGGACGATCCAGTCGCTGGAGTCGATCGTGACGGACTTCTTCACCACAGCCGCCGCGGTGGCGGTGCTGGTGTGCTGGGTGGCGGCGTCCGCCTGCAGCGCGCCGATGCCGATGAACGCGCCGGCGGCGAGTCCGAGACCAGCGCCTGCAGCAACAATCCGGCGACCGAAAGACTTGTGCATGTTGGTGTTTCCTCCCCTGTACGGGCTCCTTGTGAGCCCGCCGCATCAAGAGACGCACCTGGTCGCGGATTAGTTGGTCACGAATTGCGCATCCTTCCGAGCCGGGGCGCGTACAGTTCGCGCATGCAGATGCGGAGCCGGTGGTCGGCGATCGTCGGCTACTCCTTGGTCGGCGCGGCGACCCAGCTGGTCTGGCTGAACTTCGCCGGCGTCACGACCGTGGCCGCCGCGCGGTACGGCGTGTCCGAGAGCGCCATCGGCTGGCTCGCGCAGGTGTTCCCACTGCTGTACGTCGTACTCGCGATCCCGTGTGGCCTGATCCTGGACCGCTGGTTCCGCGCCGGGCTGATCGCGGGCGCCGTACTGACTGCTGCGGGCGCCGTGGTGCGACTGATCGGCGACGACTTCGGCTGGCTGCTCGCGGGCCAGATCCTCGCCTCGATCGCACAACCCCTGGTCCTGAACGCGGTCACCGGCATCACCGGCCGCTACCTCGCCGAGAAGGACCGCCCCACCGGCATCGCCATCGGCACCGCCAGCATCTTCGCCGGCATGGTCCTCGCCTTCCTGCTCTCCGCCCTCTTCACCACCGCGTCCACGATCCCCACGATGCTGCTCGTGACGGCGATCTTCTGCGTCGCAGCGGCCGTCGTCCTGACCGCCACCCTCCAAACCAACGCGCCGTACGAGGCGTCCCTCCGGCCCTCTCAACCCTCCGGTCCCGGAGGTGAGCCTTTGGATGCCTCGCGCCCCGGTCGCGGGGCTCTCGCGGCCGCCTGGGGTGATCCGCTGATCCGCCGGCTCTGCGTGCTCGCGATCTTCCCGTTCGGGGTGTTCGTTGCCATGAGCACCTTTGCGCAGGCACTCCTCGAGCCGGCCGGCGTCGGCGGCGGTACGGCCAGCACGATCCTCCTGGTACAGGTCGTCGCCGGTGTTCTCGGCAGCGCCACCATCCCGATCCTCGTCGTACGTCGACGCGCGGAATCCACTCTTCTGATGATCAGCCTGGCCGCCACGGCCGCTGCGTGCGTGGTCCTGGCCTTGGCCCCGGGCGCGTTCACCGGATTCGTGGCCATCACCCTGATCGGCCTGCTCCTGCTGCCCGCTCTACCGATCGTGCTGGAGCTGGTAGAACGCCGTACCGGAGAAGCCGAAGGCACGGCCGCCGGCCTGATCTGGATGGCCGGCAACCTCGGCGGCCTGGTCGTAGCGGTCGTCGTCGGCCTGCTCGTCGATCACCCAGCGGGCGCGTTCTTCGTGATGGCGGCGATCGCGCTCATCGCCGTACCCGGGGCTCGTGCTCTTCGCCGCCCGATCGCCGAACTCCGATCGCAGTCGCAGCCGTAGCGATCAAGCCACCCGCGCCGGCGACGACGAACGTCGTACGGGCGTCGGTGTGTTGCAGGAGCAGCCCGCCCAACACATACGAAAGGCCTGCTGCGACACCGATCGCGCCGTACAGATTGCCGAACACCCGACTGCGAAGGTGCGCCGGTACGACGCGTTGCAGGTGAGTGTTGACGCCGACGTCGATGCCCGCGATCCCGAGCCCGCGGACCACCTGCAGCGCCAGCGCCGCCCAGATCGCCCACGCCAGGCCGGTCGCGAGGTTGCCCAGGCTGCTCACGGCGAACCCGAGGAGCATGAGCGCCGACATCCTGAACCTGCCCGCATACCGGGCCAGGATCGCGAATCCGGCGATCAGCCCGATGCCCACACCGGCGTACAGCGTCGCCGACGCCGAGTCGCTGCCGTGCAACTCGTCCTTCGCGAGGAACACCATCGCGACGTCGTCCACCCCGGTGAACGCGACCACGGCGAAGAACCCGATCCCGATGACGCGGATCGGCGTCGCTGTCCAGATGTAGCCCAGCCCGTCGCGCGCGTCCTTGAGGACGTTGTGCCCCGAGGGCTTCGACGGCGGGATCTTGGGCAACCTGCTGAGCAGACCAGCCGAGACGAAGAACGTGGCCGCGTCGATCAGCAGGATCCCGCGTACGTCGGTGAGCAGGAACAGCCCCGCCGCGATGATCGGGCCGATCGCCTCCAGTCCGTTCGTTCCCGCGCCGAGGGCGGCGTTGGCAGTCTCGAGCTGGTCGTCACGCACCAGCGCCGGCATCGCGCTGCGCGAACTCGCCTGGAACACCGTGGCCGTGACGCTCCGGACCGCGACCATGACCAGAAGAACCGTCAGCGGCGGCAACGTGACGGCCATCACGACCGTGAGTACGCCCTGAACGAGGTCGCACGCCACCATCACCGTCCTGAGATCGAACCGATCGCCCACCACCCCGGCGAACGCCCCGAACAACCCCGGCACGAAGTCCCCCGCCAACAGCAACAACGCCACCGCGAGCGCCGCCGCCGTCGTCCGCTGCACGTACAACAGCAGCGCAACCAGCCCGAGCGAGTCCCCCAGGAACGACACAGCCCGAGCCGCCCAAAGCCCCCGAAACGCCCCCGACCCCCGCAGTAGCCCCCACACAATCCACTACTATGTACCCACACACCCGCCGGTGTGGCGCAACTGGCAGCGCACCGCTCTTGTAAAGCGGGGGTTAGGGGTTCGAATCCCCTCACCGGCTCTCTGTCTTCCTGGGGTCGTGGAAGTGACCACGCTCGGCTGTTTGCGCTCTTCAGTGGTTGACGTACGCCATGTGGGTTGCGTCGTAGCGGTTGCCGCGGATGCCGATGCGCTGGGCTAGGGAGTCGAGGTCGGCGCGCTCATCGGCGGACAGCGCGACTGTTGTCGCGGCGGTGTTCTCCTGGATGCGGGCGGTACGGCGGGTGCCGGGGATCGGGGTGATCCAGGGCTGCTGGGCCAGCAGCCACGCGAGCGCGATCTGCCCTGGGGTGACCTGTTTCTGCGCGGCCAGGTCCTTCACATGGTCGACCAGGGCCTGGTTCGCGGTGAGGTTCTGCTGTTCGAAGCGTGGGACGCGGTTGCGGATGTCGCCCTCGGCGAACGTGGTCGAGGCGTCGACGGTGCCGGTGAGGAAGCCCTTGCCGAGCGGGCTGAACGGCACGAACCCGATGCCGAGCTCGGCGAGGGTGGGGAGTACTTCGGCCTCGGGGTCGCGGGTCCACAGCGAGTACTCGCTCTGCACCGCGGTGACGGGGCGGACGGCGTGCGCTGCGCGGATCGTGGCGGCGGACGCCTCGGAGAGCCCGAAGTGCCTCACCTTGCCCTCGTCGATCAGTTCGCCGACGGTGCCGGCGACGTCCTCGATCGGGACGTCGGGGTCGACGCGGTGCTGGTAGAGCAGGTCGATCCTGTCGGTGCGTAGCCGCTTCAAGGACGCCTCGGTGACCCGGCGGATCTGCTCCGGTTGGCTGTTCAGTCCGACGCTCTTGCCGTCACGGATGTCCCAGCCGAACTTGGTGGCGATCACGACCTGGTCGCGGATCGGCTCGAGGGCCTCGCCGACGAGTTCCTCGTTGACGTACGGGCCGTAGACCTCGGCGGTGTCGAAGAACGTGACGCCGTGGTCGGCGGCGGAGCGTAGTACGGCGATCATGTCGTTGCGGTCGCCGGGGTTGGGTCCGTAGCTCTGCGACATGCCCATCGCGCCGAGCCCGATCGCGGAGACTTCGAGTCCTTGTCCGAGCGTCCTGCGGTGCATCGGGTCAGTCCACCGCGGTGAGGGCGTGGGCGTAGTCGTCGTCCGGGACGTGCTCGAGCCAGGTGGTGGTCGCGGTGGGGTCGTCGGCGTTCTCCAGCATCGCGAGGTGCTCCATGAACCGGTCCGGCGCGGCCCCATGCCAGTGCTCCTCGCCGGGCGGGGTGTAGATGGTCTGGCCGGGGACGGCGCGGACGACCGCCCCGTCGCGGGTGCCGATCAGGGCGATGCCGTCGGTGACGTGCAGGGTCTGCCCCTTGGCGTGGGAGTGCCAGGCGGTGCGAGCGCCGGGCGCGAACCGTACCTTCGCGACGACCATCCGCTGGCCGGGCTCCTGTGGTGCGGCGATCGGGTCGACCCACACATCGCCGGTGAACTGCTCCGGCGGGTTCTTGGCTGTCGGGGTCTGGGGCAGCTGCTTCATCGCTTCGTCTCCTGCGGTTCCGTCTGCTCTGTTTGCTCTGTTTGCTCTTGGTACGACGCGGTCGGCTCGGTCTCGTGCTCGCCTGTCGGCGTGGCGGCCAGGCTGGCCAGCAGGTGCAGCCGCTCCTGGCTGGGCGATCCAGGCTCGGCGGTGTAGATGAGGAACGACAGCCCGGGCTCGGCGGTCAGCTCCAGGCCCTCGTAGGTCAACGTGATCTCGCCGACCTCGTGGTGGTGGAAGTTCTTGGTGCCCGACCCGTGCCGCCGTACGTTGTGCGCGCCCCACCGCGTACGGAACGCCTCGGACAGCGTGGATAGCTCGCCGATCAGGTCGTGCAGCTGCTTGTCGCGCGGGTCACGGCCGGCCTCGGTCCGCAGGATCGACACGGTGACGTCGGCGGCGGCCTCCCAGTCCGGGTAGAACGTCTTGGCGCGCTGGTCCAGGAAGCAGAATCGCGCCAGATTTCCCTGCCCAGGCCCGTCGAAGACCTCGTCGTAGAACGCCCGGCCGAGGGCGTTGGCGGCGAGGATGTCCATCCTGCCGTTGCGAACGAACGCCGGCCCGCCGTCGATGACGTCCAGCGCACGCGTCAGGCTCTCCCGCGCGACCCAGGTCTTGGTCCTGCGCTTGCGTACCGGCTGGGCAGCCCCGTTGGCGACCCGCGCGAGGTCGAACAGGTGCTCGCGCTCGGCGTCGTCCAGCTGCAGGGCCCGGGCCACGGCTTCGAGGACGGCGTCGGAGACGCCGGCCAGGTGGCCGCGTTCGATCTTGGCGTAGTACTCCGGACTCACGTCGGCCAGCATCGCCACCTCGCTGCGCCGCAGCCCCGCCACGCGCCGGTGCCCGGAGACGGTCAGACCCGCCTGCTCGGGGCTGAGATTCGCCCGGCGGGACATGAGGAACTCCCGTGCTTCGGTCCTGTTGTCCACAGCATCAACGCTACGGCGCCGCGTCCGAGCGAGGGATCCTCTGTCAGTACATCCCTTATCGGAGTCTCCCCCACGACGCCCGTTCTGCGCTGTCATCGAACCATCGACGTACGACGAACAGGGGAAGCGAACATGGCTCAGAGCACTGGATGGACCGGCGGGAAGAACGCCTTCGGCGACTTCGCTCCGGGAATGGTGCACTACACCGACCGAGTGCTCTTCGACGAGGTCTGGGAACGCCCGGCCCTGTCCAAGCGCGACCGCAGCCTCATCACGGTGGCCGCGCTCACCGCACTGGGCAAGGCCGACCAGCTCGAATTCCACCTCCGCTACGCCCGCCAGAACGGACTCACCGACGACGAACTGAAAGAAGCCCTCCTGCACCTCGCGTTCTACTCCGGCTGGCCCAACGGCATGACCGCAACGACCGTCCTGAAGAACATCACCGAGAAGGACACTGAGCCTGCCTAGCACCGCACCGTGGTGAGGTGCGCGTGAGGGGCGCGGTTACTCCTTGCGTGGTGGGTGTTGCTGGGTGTCTACTTTCGGCTGCGAGCTGATGGGGGTCGCTGGGGAGCTGGGGGAGTAGCCGAATGAGGCGTCGTCTTACTGCAGGA
>DASXXB010000094.1:0-10274 GCA_036503355.1 Kribbella sp.
CTCGTTCGGCGGCATCGTCACCAGCCAGTCGATCCGGGTGGCCGGCGACGCCATCGACAAGGCGATCGTGAACTACTGCAAGAAGGAGTTCTCGCTGCTGCTCGGCGAGGCCACCTCGGAGCAGATCAAGATGACGATCGGTTCGGCGTTCCCGACCACCGACGGCCCGGACAGCGAGATCCGCGGCCGCGACATGGTCTCCGGCCTGCCGCGCACCGTGAAGGTGTCCTCGGCCGACATGCGCCAGGCGATCGAGGAGCCGATCACCGCGATCGTCGACGCGGTGAAGGCGACGCTGGACAAGACCCCGCCGGAGCTGGCCGGCGACATCGTCGACCGGGGCATCGTGCTGACCGGCGGCGGCGCGCTGCTGAAGGGCATGGACGAGCGGCTGCGGCACGAGACCGGGATCCCGATCCACGTCGCCGAGAACCCGCTGGACGCCGTCGTGCTCGGCGCCGGCAAGTGCGTGGACAACATCGAGACCCTCAACCGCATCCTGGTCACCGACAACCGGCGCTGAGATACCAGCGATGCTCAAAGACCTCGGTACGCCGTCCCGCAGCACCACACCCAGGAGTGGCTCCACCCGGAGCGCCTTCCGTTCGGCCGGCGAGACGCCGCTGCGGTCCGCCGGTACGCCGCGCGAGGTGCGCCGCCGCCGGTCCGTGCTGGCGCTGGTGATCCTGGCCTGTTTCACGCTGATCGTGCTCGACGCCCGGCGTTCGGCCGGTTCACCGGTCGAGCCGCTGCGGGAGGGCGCGGCCGCCGTCTTCGGCCCGCTGGAGTCGACGGCGACCTCCGCCCGGCAGCCTGTGGACAACCTCCGCGACCGGTTCGCGGAAATGGATAGGTTGAAGGCCGAGAACGAAAAACTGAAGAAGGACAACGAGGACCTGACCCGGGAGCTGAACACGTCCGACTACGCCCGCAACCGGGCGCAGGAGCTGGACAAGCTGCTCAAGATCGCTCCGGAGTACACGATGACCCCGGCCCGGGTGATCGGCTTCGGTGGCGCGCAGTCGTTCAGCCACACCGTGACGATCGACGCCGGGACGGCGGACGGCGTCCGCACCGACATGACCGTGCTGAACGGCACCGGTCTGGTCGGCCGGGTGGTGCGCACCACCCAGGCGACCGCGACCGTGCTGCTGATCGGCGACCGCAAGTCGACCGTCGGCGGCCGGCTGAACTCGACGTTCGCGCTCGGTTTCGTCTCCGGACGGGGAGACGTGGCCGGCACGCTCGACTACCAGCTGGTCGACCTGAAGGCGCGGCCCAAGGTCGGCGACCGGATCGTCACCTGGGGCTCGAGCGACAACGCGCCGTACGTTCCCGGCGTCCCGATCGGCGTCGTCACCTCGGTGACGCCGAACGAGGGCGCCCTCGGGTCCACCGCAACCATCAAGCCGTTCGTCGATCCGACCCGGATCGACACCGTCGGCGTGGTGACAGGGCCACCTGCCCGCCCGCCACGCCAACAGCTCACCGGAAAGGGGAACTGACGTGATCGCACTACGCATCGGGTTGGCTGCCCTGTTCCTGATGATCGCCGTGACCGTGCAGACGTCCGTGCTGACGAACGTCGCGGTCGCGGGCGTGACCTGCGACCTGACGCTGATCGTCGTGATCGCGCTGGCGCTGTCCCGCGGTCCGGAGTGGGGCGCGATCGCCGGATTCGCGGGCGGTCTGCTGATGGACGTCGCGCCGCCTGCCGATCACACGGCCGGGCGCTGGGCGCTGTCGCTGGCCGTCGCGGGGTATGTGGCCGGCCTGATCCGCCGCGAGCGCACCTCGACCGCCCCTGTCGGACCACTGGGCGTCGCGTTGACCGTCGTGCTGGGTACGGCGATCTCCTTCTTCCTGTACAGCGCGACCGGCTCGCTGCTGCATGATCCGTCGGTCGACTGGAGCGAGTTCGGCGTCCGCCTCGGGATCGCCGCCGGGTACGACGTGGTCGGCGCGATCGTGGTGATCCCGCTGGTCATGTGGATCCTGGGCCGCGTCAAACCGCCCCGCGAACGCCGCCGGGTCACTCCATGAGCACGCCGCACCCCTTCACCGAAGGCGTGCCGGCATGAGCTGGGACGGCTTCGAGGCGCCGCTCAAGGCCAGGCTGCGGCTGTTCGTGATCGGGGTGCTGGTCTTCTCGTTGCTGTGCACGCTGTTCGGCCGGCTCTGGTACATGCAGGTGATGTCGAGCGCGGACTACACCCAGGCGGCGACCCAGCAGCACATCCGGAAGGTCCTGATCCCGGCCCCGCGCGGCACGATCGTCGACTCCCAGGGCCGCACGCTGGTCGGCAACCGGGTCTCGCTGATGATCACGGTCGACCGCTCGGTGCTCGCGAAACTCCCCGACAGCCAGCAGAACGTCGTGATCGCGCGGCTGGCCAAGGTGCTCGGCCAGAAGCCGAAGGACCTGAAGGCCCGGACGATGCTGTGCGGCGAACCTGGAGCGTCCAAGCCGCCCGCCTGCTGGAACGGTACGCCGTACCAGCCGATCCCGGTCGCGAAGGACGTCAGCGAGCAGGTCGCGATCGAGGTGATGGAGCGCCGCGAGGACTTCCCGGGCGTCGCCGCCGACTCGCAGACGCTGCGCGCGTACCCCGCGCCGTTCAAGGTGAACGCCGCGCACATCCTCGGGTACCTCTCGCCGATCACCACCGAAGAGCTCGAGGACATGGACAAGGCCGGCGTGGACTCGGTCCCGCACCGCTCCGACCTGGTCGGGCGCGCCGGCGTCGAGCGCTCGTACGACAAGCTGCTGCGCGGCACGCCCGGCGAGAAGGACGTGATCGTCGACGCGGTCGGGTACACCACCGGCATCCAGAAGCAGACCGCGCCGGTCCCGGGCGCCACGCTGGTGACCACGATCGACGCGCGGGTCCAGGCGTCGGTCGAGGCGCAGCTGAAGAACGCGATCATGACCGCGCGCAAGCAGACCGACCCGGTCACCCACAAGAAGTACGTCGCCGACTCCGGCGCCGCGGTCGTGCTGGACACGAAGACCGGCCGGATCGTCAGCATGGCCAGCTACCCGTCGTACGACCCGGGGGTGTGGGTCGGCGGGATCAGCCAGCGCGAGCTCGACGCGCTGTACTCGGCGAAGTCCGGGACGCCGCTGGTCTCCCGCGCGCTGCAGGCGCAGCTGGCGCCGGGGTCGACGTTCAAGCCGATCACCACCTCGGCCGCGCTCGGCGCGGGGTACAGCCAGAAGACCCGGCTCGACTGCTCGTCGTACTTCGAGGTCGGCAACCGCCGCTTCAAGAACTACGAGTCCGCGTCGTACGGGATGATCGGGTTCGACCGGGCGCTGGCGCTGTCCTGCGACACGTTCTTCTACCGGATCGCGTACGCGCTCTGGCTGAAGGAGGGCGGCAACTCCAGCGACCTCACCACCTACGACCCGCTGGTCGAGATGGCGAAGAAGTTCGGTCTCGGCAAGCCGACCGGCGTCGATCTGCCCGGCGAGGTGAGCGGCCGGATCGCGGACCGGAAGTGGAAAAAGACGTACTACGACTCGATGAAGGACTACTACTGCAAGATCTCCAGCAACCCGCCCGCCGGGACGTCGGCGTTCCTGAAGCAGTTCTCCCGCGAGTTCTGCGTCGACGGGTACAAGTACCGCGCCGGTGACGCGGTGAACTTCGCGATCGGCCAGGGCGACACCACCGTCACGCCGCTGCAACTCGCGACGGTCTACGCGGCCCTGTCGAACGGCGGCACGCTGTACGAGCCGCGCGTCGTGCAGTCCTGGATCGGGGCGAACGGCAAGGCGCACGAGATCAAGCCGGTCGTGAAGTCCAGGCTCCCCGTCGCGCGGAACAACCTGAAGTACATCGACACCGCGCTGAAGCAGACCACGATCTCCGGTACGGCGGCCTGGAAGTTCCAGGGCTTCCCGCTGGACAAGATCCCGGTCCGCGCCAAGACCGGTACCGCCGAGGTCTACGGCAAGCAGACCACGTCCTGGCTCGCGTCGTACACCGATCGGTACGCCGTGGTGATGATGATCAGCCAGGCCGGTACCGGTTCGGGCGCCGGCGGTGACGCCGTACGGAAGATCTACGAGACCCTGTACAACATCAAGCCCGCGCCGCCGCCCGGCAAGGAACCGAAGCACTGATGGGGCGGGTATGGCACTGCTAACTCCGATCCGGACCCGGCCGCGGATGGATCGCCGGTCGACGGTGTGGCACGTCGACTGGGTCCTGGTGCTGGGCGTGGTCGCGCTGTCGTTCCTCGGCTCGCTGCTGATCTGGTCCGCGACCCACAACCGGACGTCGCTGACCGGCGGCAACCCGGACGCGTACCTGGTCCGGCATGCGCTGAACTTCGCGATCGGCCTGGTGCTCGCGGTCGGTGCCGCCATCACCGATCACCGCCGGGTCCGGATCCTCGCCCCGGTGCTGTACGCCGGCTCGATCGTCGGGCTGATCCTGGTCCTGGTGCCGGGCATCGGCGCGACCATCAACGGGTCCCGGTCGTGGATCCAGTTGCCGTTCATGTCGATCCAGCCGAGCGAGTTCGCCAAGCTCGCGGTGATCGTCGGGATGGCGCTGCTGATCGCGGAGAAGAGCGAGACCGATCGCCACGAGGAGGCCCGGACGATCGACGTCGCGCAGGCCGTCGGGGTCGCCGCGGTCCCGGTGGTGCTGGTGATGCTGCAGCCCGACCTCGGCACGGTGATGGTGCTCGGGTCGATCGTGTTCGGGATCATCGCGGTGTCCGGCGTCCCGAAGCGCTGGATGCTCGGCCTGCTCACGGCCGGTGTGGTGGTCGCGGCGATCGCGATCAAGCTGCACATCCTGAAGGAGTACCAGATCGCCCGTTTCACGGCGTTCGCGCATCCGTCGTCGGATCCGCAGGGGATCGGCTACAACGTGAACCAGGCGCGGATCGCGATCGGGAACGGTGGCGTCTTCGGGCAGGGCCTGTTCCACGGCGGGCAGACGCAGAACGCGTTCGTCCCCGAGCAGCACACCGACTTCGTGTTCACGGTCGCGGGGGAGGAGCTCGGGCTGATCGGCGCCGGCGCGATCATCGTGCTGTTCGCGATCATCCTGTTCCGCGGGCTGCGGATCGCGGTGAACGCGCGGGACGCGTTCGGCCGGCTGGTGGCGACCGGGATCGTCTGCTGGTTCGCGTTCCAGGCGTTCGAGAACATCGGGATGACGCTCGGCATCATGCCGGTCACCGGCCTGCCGTTGCCGTTCGTGTCGTACGGCGGCTCGTCGATGTTCGCCTGTCTGCTGGCCGTCGGCCTGCTGCAGAACATCCACCTGAGGTCGCACCGCTACTGACTGCCCCGTCAGGTACGCTGCTGCCTGCTCGGCCCCCGCCCAGAGCCCTTCGGAAGGCCCCGTGAACAGGTATCTAGCGCTCGCCGCCGTCCTTGCGTTGTCTCTGACTGCTTGCGGCCAACAGGACAAGAAAGAGGCTGCGCCGCCGCCGTCCACGCCGACTTCGGCTCCCAGTACGACGCCCAGCGACACGCCGTCGACGCCCGCGGCGCCGGTCACCCGGACGACCGCGGAGCTGACCGAGGCGCTGCTCGGTCTCGGTGACCTGCCCAACGGCTTCAGCGTGGACAAGTCCGAGGACGACGGCTCGAAGCCGTTCTCGACGCCGAGCAGCCGCTGCAAGACGCTGGTGAAGTACCTGAACGCCACCAAGGCGCCCGGGTCGAAGGCCAGCGTGTCCCGCACCTTCACCGGCGGCCAGGAGGGTCCGTACATCGACTACGGCCTGGACTCGATGGGCACCGCCGAGGACGTGACGGATCTTCGCGACTCGTACGCGAAGGCCGTCGACTCGTGCACCAAGGTGTCGCTGCGGACCGAGGGTGCCGGCAACACCTCGATGAAGGTCGAGAAGATCACCGCCCCGGCGTACGGGACCAAGCCCTTCGCGTTCCGCCTCACCGGCACCAGCGGCCCGAAGCGCGGCCTCGAGTACGCCGCCCTGGTCACGGGAGTCGGCGACGTGATCCTGTCCGTCGGCGTGCTCGCCGGTCAGGGCACTGAACTCGACCCCGCCACCGAAGCCGCCGTCACGAAGGCCCGCCAGGTGCTCGAGCCCGCGTGAGCGGCGTCACAGCTGCCGTTGTCACGCCGCGACCCGCCGCGGCCGTCGTGTTGGCATGGACGAGCGGATGAACTTCAGCAAGGTGTCACCGGCCGGCTTCCGGGCCGTGTACGGCGTGGAGAACTATGTGCAGGGCGTTCTGGACCACACGCTGCTGCACCTGATCAAGGTCCGGGCCTCGATGCTCAACGGGTGCGCGTACTGCCTGAACATGCACACCACGGACGCGTTGAAGGAAGGCGAGACCAGCCAGCGACTGTTCGGGCTGGCGGCGTGGCGCGATTCGTCGTTCTACGACGACCGGGAGCGCGCGGCGCTGGCGCTGACCGATGCGGTCACGATCCTCGAGCGCACCGGCGTACCGGACGACGTGTGGGACGCGGTGCTGGAGCAGTTCGGGGAGGAGGGGGCCGCGAACGTCCTGCTCGCGATTGGGACCATCAACCTGTGGACCCGTCTGAACGTCGCGACCCGCAGACAGCCCGAACTGGCCGGTTGATCCTGCAGGAGTACGAGTCCGCGCGGGGCATGCTCGCCGGGCTCGCGTACCGGTTGCTGGGAAGCTGGCACGACGCGGAGGACGTGCTGCAGGACGCGTACGTCCGCTGGGCCGCCGCCGACCGCACCGACGTGGCCGAGCCGCGCCGCTACCTGACCCGGGTGGTGACGCGGCTGTCGGTCGACGTACTGCGAACCCGGCAGGCGCGCCGCGAGAGCTACACCGGCGAGTGGCTGCCGGAACCGGTGCCGGCGACCGCGTTCGACCTCGACGACGTGTCGATGGCGCTTCTACACCTGATGGAGCGCCTCACGCCGCCGCAGCGGGCGGTCTATGTACTGCGGACCGCGTTCACCCTCCCGTACGACGAGATCGCCGAGATCCTCGACCGTACGCCGGAAGACTGCCGGCAACTGTTCCGCCGCGCCCGGCAGGCCGTGGACGACGACCGCCCGCGCTACCACCCGTCGGCGGGCGAGCAACGTCAACTGCTGCTGGATTTCGTGGCCGCCGCCCGCGACGGCGACCTGCCCCGGCTCGAGTCGATGCTCAAGGAGTCGGTGACGTCCTGGACCGACTCCGACGGCACCCGTCGCGCCGCCCGCAAGCCGGTCGTCGGCCGCGAGAAGGTCGCGACGTTCTTCGCCCACATCTACGCGCGGGCCGACCTGACCGTGACGCCTGTCGAGCTCGTCACCGGTCCGGCACTCCGAGTCGTTGCCCGAGGCAACCCGCACGTACTCACCCTGGAGTCGGACGGCACTTCGATCACCAGGATCCGCGTCCTGGCCAACCCGGCGAAGCTGTCAGCGGTACAGGGGTAGTGCTCCGGTCAAGGAGTCGACCGATGAACGAGGGCCGTAGAGGGCGAGGCCCAGGTACTGGATGTCTTCGGGCTTGGTGCCTGCGAGCGTGGTGGACATCTGCTCGTAGGTGCGGGCCTGCTGGGCCACCTGGTGCATGTCGTGGATCGTGACGTCGGGCCGGGTGGCGGCCTGTTCCCGGAGCGCCTGCAGGTCGTCGGCGCGCAGGATCGGGATCGGGTACGCGCACATGCCTGTGTGCGGCGTGCCGGCCGCGTCCGTGGTGCCGGGCCCGACCGTTCCGTCGTGGTGGTGGCCGAGGCCGACGCCGAGCAGCGCAGCGGTGTTGAGGGCGACGCCGATGGGGGCTTCGGTCGCGATGATCACGACCATCTTGTTCGTCAGCACGGCGGCCACGCTAGTTCGATGGCCGGAGAATTCCGGCGTACTCCGAACATCGTTCGGCCGACCTGCGAAACTGGCTGCCATGGACGAACTTGATACGGCGCTGCTGCGGATGCTGCAGAACGACGCCCGGCGGACGAACCGGGAGATGGCGGCCGAGCTCAGGATCGCGCCGTCGACCTGTCTGGAGCGGATCCGCGGGCTGCGCGACCGCGGGGTGATCAGCGGGTACCACGCGGCGGTCGACCTGCAGGCGATCGACCGGTCCACCCAGGCGATCATCTCGATCAAGCTGCGCCCGCAAGCGATGGCGGTGGCGACCGCGTTCCAGGCGTACGTGATGGACTTGCCGCAGACGCTGGACATGTTCATGGTCTCCGGCGGCTCCGACTTCCTCGCCCACGTCGCCGTCAAGGACACGCAGGCATTGCGCGACCTGGTCCTCGCGCTCGCCAAACGCCAGGAGATCGCCGACATCCGCAGCTCGGTCGTCTTCGAACACCACCACCGCACCACGGTCATGCCATTGCCCTGAGCACTGTCCGTTTCCGCGTGACTACAGCAGGGTAGAAACACTCCCGGGCGTGAGGCGCGGGGACCTGCCCAGCTCATTCACCGAGCGGAGCGGGAGGTGTCGACCTATGGGCCGACGGAGGAAGATCGCGGGAGTCACGGCGCTGGCCGTCGTGCTGGCAGGCGTTGGCGTTGCGGCGGTCGGGACGAGCGACACGTGCGGGATGGCGCGGACGCCGTCGCTGGGGCAGAGGGCCGAGGCTGGTTGGGAACGCGTCGAGAGGCAGTTCTCCGGCGAGGAAGGCGAGACCGAGACCGCCGGGATGCCGGCCATCTGCGCCGCGCACTTCGAACTCGCCGAACGGGCCGGCGCCGGTGCGACCGGGCCCGCGGACTACCTGACCGCGAAGTTCTCGTCCGGCAAGGACATCGGACTCGACGAGGTCCGGCAGGCGCGGACACAGGCGGCCAACATCCCGGACGACCCGGGCAAGAAGGCCTGGTCGTACGTCGGCCCGTCGAACATCGGCGGCCGGATCGTCGGCCTCGTGGTGGACCCGACCCGGCCGGACACGGTCTACATCGCGGCCTCCGGCGGCGGCGTCTGGCGCAGTACGGACGCGTCCAAGACGTTCACCCCGGTCTGGCCGGCCGACCAGAACCAGACCATGGGTGCGCTCGAACGCGGGCCGGACGGCACCCTCTGGGCCGGCACCGGTGAGGCGAACCCGCCCGGCGGCGGCCTCACCTTCTTCGGCGACGGCATCTACTCGTCCGCGGACGGCGGCAAGACCTGGCACAACCGCGGCCTCCGCGACAGCGCGGCCATCGGCCGGATCGCGGTCGACCCGACGAACCCGCAGCGGATCTTCGCCGCGGCCTCGGGTTCGCCGTACAAGCCCGTCGCGCAACGCGGCCTGTACCGCAGCGAGGACGGCGGCCACTCGTGGCAGCAGGTGCTCGCACCGCCGAACGACACCACCGGTGCCGTCGACGTCGTCATCGACCCGGCCAACCCGCGGCGGATGCTCGCGGCCCTCTGGGACCACCACCGCACCGCGGCGGTCCGGACGTACGGCGGTGTCGGCTCAGGCCTGTTCCGCAGCGACGACGGCGGTACGACGTGGAAGCGGCTCGAGAACGTCTCCAAGCTGTCCGACGGCGACGCGAGCGGTCTGACCAGCGACGCGAGCCTCGGCCGGATCGGGATCGGCGTGGCCCCGAGCCACCCGGACCGGGTGTACGTGATCACCGGGACGCAGTACGGCGCCGACAAGGGCTTCTACGTCTCCGACGACTTCGGGACGACGTTCACCGCGGGCGGGAAGGCCGGCGGGCGGAGCGGGTACGAGTGGTGGTTCGCGAAGATCTGGGTGGACCCGGCGAACCCGGACCACGTGTTCAGCGCGGACCTGAACATGCGCGCGTCCACCGACGGCGGGCAGACCTGGAGCTCGCTGTCCGGCCTGCACGCGGATCAGCACGCGCTCGCGTACGACCCGAACGTCCCGGACCGGCTGTACGTCGGCAACGACGGCGGCGTCTACCGCTCGGACCAGAACGGAGCGACGAAGACGTTCGTGCACTCCGAGGTGGAGCCGTTCAACCAGTCGTACCACCTCGCCGTCGCGCAGGACGACCCGAACCGGCTGGCCACCGGGCTGCAGGACAACGGCAGCGTCCGGTCCTGGACGGCGGCGACTCCGCCGGGAGACCTGACCCAGTTCAACGCCTTCGGCGGCGGTGACGGGCACTGGGTGCTGATCGATCCGAAGGACCACAACACGTACTACGAATGCCTCCAGCAGGGGACCTGCCACGGTCACCAGGACGTGGACGGCAAGGAGACCAGCTGGAACTTCGGGACCCGGCACAGCGAGCGGATCACCACCGACGCGCCGATGGCCTTCGACCCGAACGACCCGTCGATCGTCTACTTCGGCGGCAACGTCCTGGACCGCTCG
>DASXXB010000095.1:0-7262 GCA_036503355.1 Kribbella sp.
CGTGGTCCTCGACGAGTGGGGATTCCCGGTCCTGCGCGGCCGCGAGATCACCGCCGGTGAGCTCCCGGACGCGCGCCGCGCAGTCCTCGCCTGCCCCGCTCTCGCCCTGCGCTTAACTACCCATGACAGGCCCGTCCCAGCACCACACCAGTGACAAAGGTGGACTAATCTCTGAGTGACCGCACAATGTCGTGCGGTCCGGCGGGATCACGCCGACGTCACGTGTGGAGACGGTGGGGAATGCAGACCAAGCTGGACGTCCTGAAGGCCGATGTGATCGCGAAGGCGGTGGCCACGGGAACACATGGGCACGACAAAGTGGTCGACCCGGTCAAGCTGAAGACGTTCCTCGAGCAGTACTACCGGCACGTCGCCGCGGAGGACGTCGCCGAGCGCCAGCCGAACGACTGCCTGGGCGCCGCGCGGCACCACTACAAGTCCGCGATGTCGCGCCCGCAGGGGACCGCGAAGGTGCACGTCTTCACCCCCACCCTGGAGGAGCACGGCTGGTCCGCGAACGGCCGGACCGTGGTCGAGATCGTGATCGACGACATGCCGTTCCTGGTGGACAGCGCCTCGATGGCGATCACCGATCGCAACCTCGAGCTCCAGCTGCTGATCCACCCGCAGTTCGTGGTCCGCCGCGACGTCGCCGGCACGCTGCAGGAGGTGCTCGACGACACCACCGCCGCGGACGGGCACGACCTGGCCCGCGAGAGCTGGATGCACCTGGAGATCGAGCGGATCGCGGACGTCGCCGAGCACCGCGAGCTCGAGCAGGAGCTGCAGAAGGTGCTGAACGACGTCCGCGAGTCGGTCGAGGACTGGCCGAAGATGCACGAGAAGGCGGTCAGCATCGCCGCCGGCCTGAACTCGGCGGACGTCCCGGTGCCGGAGAGCGAGGTCGAGGAGGCCCGCGAGCTGCTGGAGTGGCTGGCCGACGAGCACTTCACCTTCCTCGGCTACCGCGAGTACGACTTCTCCATGGAGGGCGACCAGGGCATCCTGCGCGGCCGCCCCGGCACCGGCCTGGGCATCCTGCGGCCGGACCCGAAGCCCGGTAAGGGCAAGCTGCCGCCCGAGGCCAGCGCCCGCGCCCAGGAGCGCAAGCTGCTGATCCTGACCAAGGCGAACTCGCGGTCCACCGTGCACCGCTCGTCGTACCTGGACTACGTGGGCATCAAGCAGTTCGACGACGACGGCAACCCGATCCGCGAGTGCCGGTTCATCGGCCTGCTGTCGTCGACGGCGTACACCGAGAGCGTCATGCAGGTGCCGGTGCTGCGGCGCAAGGCGCTCGAGCTGTTCCGCCTCACCGGGTTCGATCCGAACAGCCACAGCGGCAAGGGCCTCCTCGACGTGCTGGAGACCTACCCGCGTGACGAGCTGCTGCAGGCGCCTGTCGAGGACCTGCTGCCGATCGTGCAGTCGGTGCTGCACCTGCAGGAGCGGCGTGCGGTCAAGCTGTTCGTACGTCGTGACGTCTACAACCGGTACCTGTCCTGCCTGGTGTACCTGCCGCGTGACCGCTACACGACGGCCGTCCGGCTGCGCATGCAGCAGATCCTGAAGGACGCCATCGGCGCGGAGTCGGTGACCTACGCCGCGTACGTGACGGAGTCCGTGCTGGCCCGCGTGCACTTCGTCGTACGCATGAAGCAGGGCGAAACGGTCGGCGAGTACGACGCCGACATGCTGGAGCAGCAGGTCATCGAGGCGACCCGTGCGTGGGAGGACGACTTCACCGCAGCGCTGCACGCGCAGGGCGGTGACGGCGCGGTCGCCAAGCTGTTCCGCCGGTACGCGCACGCGTTCCCGGAGGCGTACAAGGAGGACTTCGACGCCCGCGTCGCGGTCAACGACGTGCACGTGCTCGAAGGACTGCCGGCCGACAACGGGCTGGCCATGTCGCTGTACAGCCCGATCGACGAGGAGTGGGAAGGCGAGCGCCGCTTCAAGGTGTTCCGCACCGGGTCGGCGCTGTCGCTGTCACAGGTGCTGCCGCACCTGTCCGCGATGGGCGTGGAGGTCGTCGACGAGCGGCCGTACGAGATCCGCTGCGCCGACGGCTCCATGGGCTACATCTACGACTTCGGGCTGAAGGCACCGGAGGACACCGAGGAGCGCGAGGAGCTGCGCAAGCTGTTCTCCGACACGTTCAAGGCGGTCTGGGAAGGACGGGCCGAGTCCGACAAGCTCAACGCGCTCGTACTGCGTGGCAGCCTCAGCTGGCGGCAGGTGTCGATCCTGCGCGCGTACCAGCGCTACATCCGTCAGGGCGGTACGCCGTTCAGCCAGGACTACATCGAGAACACCTTCCTGAACCACGTGGACGTCGCGGGCCTACTGGTGCAGCTGTTCGAGACCAGCTTCGACCCTGCGCGCGGGCCGGCCGACGACCCGGACCGGACGATGCGCACGGACCAGCTGGAGAAGGAGATCCTGGCCGCGCTGGACACGGTGCAGAGCCTGGACGAGGACCGCATCCTGCGTTCGTACCTGACCGTGATGAAGGCCACCCTGCGGACGAACTACTTCCAGCCTGGCCCCGACGGTGAGCCGCGGTCGTACATCTCGCTGAAGCTGGAGCCGAAGGCGATCCCGGACCTGCCGCAGCCGCGGCCGGCGTACGAGATCTTTGTGTACTCGCCGCGGGTCGAGGGCGTGCACCTGCGGTTCGGCGCCGTCGCGCGCGGCGGCCTGCGCTGGTCGGACCGCCGCGAGGACTTCCGGACCGAGGTGCTCGGCCTGGTCAAGGCGCAGATGGTGAAGAACTCGGTGATCGTGCCGGTCGGCGCGAAGGGCGGGTTCTACGCCAAGCAGCTGCCCGACCCGTCGGCGGATCGCGACGCCTGGCTGGCCGAAGGCATCGCGTCGTACAAGACCTTTATTTCCGGGCTGCTCGACATCACCGACAACATCGTTGCCGGTGACATCGTTCCGCCTCGGGACGTGGTCCGGTACGACGGTGATGACGCCTACCTGGTGGTTGCCGCGGACAAGGGTACGGCGACGTTCTCCGACATCGCGAACGGCGTCGCGAAGGAGTACGGGTTCTGGCTGGGCGACGCGTTCGCGTCCGGCGGCTCGGTCGGGTACGACCACAAGGCGATGGGCATCACCGCCCGCGGCGCCTGGGAGTCGGTCAAGCGGCACTTCCGCGAGCTCGGGCACGACTGCCAGAACGAGGACTTCACGGTCGTCGGTGTCGGTGACATGTCCGGTGACGTGTTCGGCAACGGGATGCTGCTGTCGGAGCACATCCGACTGGTCGCGGCGTTCGACCACCGGCACATCTTCCTGGACCCGTCGCCGGACGCCGCGGCGTCGTTCGCCGAACGGCGCCGGCTGTTCGAGCTGCCGCGGTCGTCCTGGGCGGACTACGACGCGTCGCTGATCTCGGCCGGCGGTGGCGTGTTCCCGCGGACCGACAAGGCGATCCCGGTCTCGGCGGAGACCCGCGCGGTGCTCGGGATCGAGAGCAACGCGGCCACGCTGACGCCGGCCGAACTGATGAACGCGATCCTGAAGGCGCCGGTCGACCTGTTCTGGAACGGCGGCATCGGCACCTACGTCAAGTCCACGAACGAGTCGAACGCCGACGTCGGCGACAAGGCCAACGACGCGATCCGGATCAACGGCTCCGAGCTGCGGGCCCGCGCGGTCGGCGAGGGCGGCAACCTCGGCTTCACCCAGCTCGGCCGGATCGAGTACGCCGCGGCCGGCGGCCGGATCAACACCGACTTCATCGACAACGTCGCCGGCGTGGACACCTCCGACCACGAGGTGAACATCAAGATCCTGCTGGACAAGGTGGTTGCCGACGGCGACCTCACCGAGAAGCAGCGCAACGACATCATCGCGTCGATGACCGACGAGGTCGGCGCGCTGGTGCTGAAGAGCAACTACCGGCAGAACATCGCGCTCGCGAATGCGGCCGAGCAGGCGCCGGCGTTGCTGCACGTCCACCAGGACTGGGTACGGCGGCTGGAGAAGCAGGGCCTGCTCAACCGGGAGCTGGAGTTCCTGCCGAGTGTCAGCGAGTTCAAGCGGCGCAAGGCCGAGGGCCGCGGGCTGACCTCGCCGGAGCTGTCGGTGCTGGTCGCGTACACCAAGATCGTGATGGAAGCCGAGCTGCTCACGACCTCGCTGCCGGATGACCCGTTCCTGAAGCACAAGCTCGCCAGCTACTTCCCGAAGGCGATCCAGGAACGGTTCGGCGACCAGATCCAGAGCCACCAGCTGCGCCGCGAGATCATCGCGACCCAGGTCGTCAACGAGTTCGTGAACACGTCGGGCATCACGGCGTACCACCGGCTCTCGCTGGAGACCGGCGGCACCGTCGAGGACGTCGTCCGGGCGAACCTGGCCGCTTCGCGGATCTTCGCGCAGCCGGAGCTGCTGTCCCGCAACGCCGAGCTGGACAACGTGGTCGACGCCGAGACGCAGACGCACATGCGGCTCGAGACCCGGACGCTGGTCGAGCGGGCGACACGCTGGCTGGTGTCGAACCGCCGGCCTCCGGTCGACATCGAGGAGCTCATCGAGTTCTTCGGCCCGGGGATCGCGAAGCTGACGACGGCGTTGCCCGACGTACTGCGTGGTCGCGAGCTGGCGCTGTTCGAGCAGCGCCGGGAAGCCCTGGTGCAGAAGGGGGTTTCGGAGGACTTCGCGACCCGGATCGCGGTGCTGCCGCCGGCGTACGCCGGTCTCGGCATCGTGGAGACGGCGTCGCGCGACGACATCGACATCCTCGAGGTCGCGAAGGTGCACTTCGCACTCGGTGAGCGGCTGCAGCTCGGCCGGTTCCTCGAGCGGATCATCGGGCTGCCGCGCACCGACCGGTGGCAGACGATGGCGCGCGCCGCCCTCCGCGACGACCTGCACGCGGTCCACGCCCGCCTGACCCGCCAGGTCCTGTCGGGCACCGACGCCTCCGCAGAGCCCGAGGACCGCGTCATCGCCTGGCAGGACCGCAACGCCGCGGCCCTGTCCCGCGCCGCCACCATGCTCGAGGAGATCGTCGAGACCGAAGGCCCCGAACTCGCCCACCTGTCCGTAGGTCTCCGCCTGGTCCGGACCCTGATCGCCAACCAGGCTTAGGTTCTGACGCGTCGGGCGGGGTCGCCCCGCCCGACGTCAGCGTTCCGAGACGACGACGTCGACGGAGTACTGGTCGGCTCGGTAGCAGTGGCTGCCGTACTCGACCGGGGTTCCGTCGGCGGCGTAGGCGGAGCGGGTCATGGTGACCAACGGCTCCGCCTTGGACATGTGCAGGGTACGGCGTTCCTCGGCGGTCGCGTTGCGGGCGCCGATGCGTTGCCGCGCGACCGTCGGGCGGATGCCGCGCGCCCGGAGTACGGCGTACAGGCCGTCGTTCGTGAGCTGTTCGAGCGTGAGGTCGTTAAGGGCCGGAGGCAACCAGTTGCGGAGGATCGCGAGTGGCAGGTCGTCGGCGTACCGCAGCCGGACGATCGACACCAGCGGGGTGCCGGGCGGGAGTTCGAGGACGGCGGCGGCGCGGTCGTCCTGGGCGGCGCAGTCCAGCGCCAGCACCTCGGTCCGCGGCGTCCGGCCCTCGCGGGCGAGGTCGTCGTACAGGCTGGTCAGCTCGGCCTTGCGGTGCACCATCTGGTTCGCCACCGTGGTGCCGATGCCGCGGCGGCGGACGAGCAGGCCCTGGTTGACCAGCTCGGAGATCGCCCGGCGCACGGTCGGGCGGGACAGGCTCAGCCGGTCGGACATGCCGATCTCGTTCTCGAACGGGTCGCCAGGGCGCAGCCGGCCGTCGGTGATGGCAGCGGTCAGCTGCTCGGCCAGCTGGTGGTACAGCGGCACCGGGCTGGACCGATCGAGCTGGATCGGCAAGGCGTTCATGGCCGGATGATAGCTCGTCATGTCTGTACGTGAGAATGTGTTAACAAAGTATTGACACCCCTACCGCACGGCCGGAAAGCTGACGGCATCAGCGCGCCGGCCGGCGCGTACTCGAGAGAGGGCTGTGCGGATGCGGATCGGGTTGGTCGGGGTGGGGCGGATCGGGGCGTTCCATGCCGCAACGCTGAAGGGGTTGCCGGCGGTGGATCAGGTGGTCGTCGCCGATGCGGACCCCGCCCGGGCCGAGGTGGTCGCGAAGGAGCTGGGCATCCGGTCCGCCCCCGCGCCCGACGTACCGGCGCTGCTCGCGTCCGGTCTCGACGGCGTCGTGATCGCGGCGGCGACGTCGGCGCACGCGTCGCTGATCTCGTTGGGTGTGGCGGCCGGCGTGCCGACCTTCTGTGAGAAGCCGGTCGCGTTGGACCTGGCCGAGACAGAGCGGGTGGTCGAGCTGGTCGAGGCGTCGACGGTGCCGGTGCACATCGGTTTCCAGCGGCGCTTCGACGCCGGCTACCAGGCGGCGCGGGCCGCCGTCGCCGCGGGCGAGCTCGGGTTCGTGCACCACATCCGGGCGAACACCAACGACGCGTTCCCGCCGCACCACGAGTACATCCCGCAGAGCGGCGGCTTCTTCCGTGACTGCACGGTGCACGACTTCGACATCATCCGGTACGTGACCGGCCGCGAGGTGGTCAGCGTGTACGCCGCCGGCGCGAACCGTGGCGAGGCGTTCTTCGGCGAGTACGGCGACGTGGACTCGGCGGCGGCGCTGCTCACGCTGGACGACAGCACGTTCGTCGCGGTCAGCGGCACCCGGTACAACGGCGCCGGGCACGACGTACGGATGGAGCTGCACGGCAGCCTCGGCTCGCTCGCGGTCGGTCTTGACTCGCATACCGCGCTGCGCTCGGCCGAGCCCGGCGCCACCTTCCCGGACGGGCCGCCGCACATGACGTTCATGGACCGTTTCCAGCCTGCGTACGTCGCTGAGCTCACCGCCTTCACCGAGGTCGTCGCGGGGACCCGAGAGGTGCCGTGCACCGTGCGGGACGCGCTGGCCGCGTTCCGGATCGCGGATGCCTGCGAACTGTCCCGCCACGAGAACCGCGTCGTCACGCTCTGAGGGGATTGCTGACATGACTGAACTTGCCGCCCGGATCGCCGGTGCCCCGATCTCCTGGGGCGTGTGCGAGGTACCGGGCTGGGGCTGGCAGTACGACGTCGAGACGGTCCTCGCCGAGATGCGCACGGCCGGGCTCGCGGCGACCGAGTTCGGCCCGGACGGGTTCCTGCCCGACGACCCCTCCGACAAGGCGAAAACGCTGGCGGACGCCGGATTGCGCGCGGTCGGCGGGTTCGTTCCCGTCGTACTGCATGATCCGTCC
>DASXXB010000096.1:0-111308 GCA_036503355.1 Kribbella sp.
GCGGCGCTGGGCGCGATCGAGGGCGTGTCCGATGCGCTCATCGGACTCAGCAAGTTGGCCGGCGGGCCGCTGTCGAACGAGCCCAGCCGAAGGGCCCGGCTCGCTTCCGGGGGATATCTCGGTACGGCGTTCGCGACCGCCCTGATCGGCGTCGCGGGCAACGTCTGGCAGGTCGCCGTACTGCGTGCGCTCGCCTGGATCTCCCGCGGTCTGCGATCCCCGGCCCGCGACACGCTCCTGGTTTCCCTCGTGCCGCGCACCGCCTACGGGCGCGCAACCGGTGTCGAACGCGCCGGCGACAACGCCGGGGCGATTGCCGGACCGTTGCTCGCGGCCCTTTTCGTCGGGCTGATCGGTGTCCGGCACACGATCCTGCTCGCCTTCATCCCGGGCATCCTGGCCGCCATCTCGATCACGATCGCCGCGCGGGAGGCCCGCCACGTGGTGAACACGCCAGCCGGTCGGCGGACGTTGTCCTTCAACCTCCGGGAGTTGTGGCAAGCGGGTCTCGTCCGGGCGCTCACGCCCGCGGCCCTGTTCGAGCTGGGCAACGTCGCCACCACGCTGCTGATCCTGCGCGCCACAGACCTGTTGCACGCCGACGGTCGTAGCCTGACCGCGGCGACCAGCGTCGCGGTCCTGCTGTACGCCGGACACAACGCCGCGGCGACTGTCGCCGCCCTGGTCGGCGGTCAGGTTGCAGATCGGGCGAACCCGCGGATCGTGTTTGCTGCCGGGGCAGCTGTGTACGTTGCGTCGTACGTCGTCTTCGCCTGGGACCAGCATCGCTGGCCGGTGCTGCTGGTGGGGTTCCTGCTCGCCGGGATCGGCATCGGGTTCGCCGAGACGGCAGAGTCCACGGTCGTCGCGCTGATGCTGCCGGATCGGTTGCGGGGCAACGGGTTCGGCGTGCTCGGGCTCGTGCAGTCGCTGGGCGACCTCGGCGCGACACTGGTGGTTGGCATCCTGTGGGCAGCGGTGTCGCCGACGGTCGCCTTCGGATACGCCGCCGCCTGGATGGTTGCCTCCGTACTCGCCTCGGGTCTGATCCGACCCGGCACACCGTGAGCAGTGTCAGTGGATGGTGGTGAGGGCTGCGGCGGTGTCGAGGGCGAGGGTGTGGGCGATGGCCGCGGTTTCGTCGGTGAATCGGTGCGGTACGTCGTCGTACAGCGTGAGGAATCCGATCGTGGTCTCGGTCGTGTCCAGGCGGGCGCTGAAGGCGCTCCGGAGTCCGAGGGTGGCCAGGTGCGGTTCCCAGGCCGGCCAGCGTTTGTCGGTCGCCGCGTCGTCGACGATGACCGTTCCGGTTGCGAGGGCGCGGTGGAGGCACGACCAGCAGGGGCCTTGCTTCAGCTCGATCTGGAGCCGGTCGGCCTCGTCCACTGCGGCGTCGCTGGCCTGAACCGGTGCCAGATGTGCGGCGTCGTCACACAGCACCAGCCCGACGTGGCCGCAGTTCATGCTGATGGCGGCCAGCTGTACGACGGTCTCGAAGATCTCCTTCAGCTCGGGGCTGTGCTGTAGGCCTTGTGCTGTCGCGGCGAACTCTCTGGCGAGCTGACCATGCATCGCAGGCGTCCTATCGGGGAGGACCGGGACCTCCATCATGCACACGATGCAGGCTGTCCGGGAAGACTCGTCAGCGGCCTCGCTCAACGGTTGCGTACCGGGCGTTTGCGGTGCGGGGACAGGACGCGGCTGAGCCCGAGCGCCGCGTGCCACAACGACTTGTTGTCGCGGTGCGAACGCCACCGTACGACGACGGCACGATCACCGTGGCGCCTGCGCAGTACCGAACGGACCTGCTCGATGTCGCCGGCGTTGGTGAGCAGCACCATCCCGCCTGCCTCAGCCGCGTGCCGGACCGCCGCCTCCAGTGCGTCCTGGCCCAGCTCGTCGACGCCTTCGGGGGCGCCGATGATGACGATCGGCACGTCCAGTTCGTCCAGCCAGTAGCCCCTGATCACGAGGCGCCGCTGCTCGTCGGCGATCGCCGTCAGCAGGGGGAGCTCGTGCTGCGCCAGCTCGACCATGGTCTGGTGGTACGCCGATGCGCGCGACGACGGATCGAACGTCACCCGCTGCAGGCCGATCTCCTCCGGCAGCCGCCCGGTCCCACCGATCACGAGCAGCAGCACGCCGGTGAGCAGCGCCGCCACGGACATGTAGTCGCTGCGGTTGCGCAGGGCGATCAGAATTGCCGCTGCGATCAGTACGAGACCACAGACGACGAATGCCGCGCGGATCGGAGTCCGCACGGGCCGGCCTGACATAGCCACTTCCCTGCGTATCCGGGGCCGGTCCCTGCACTGGTTCGACAGGAGCCCCGCACTTCTATGTTACTGCGTGTGGTGCAGGAAGCACGAAACGTGTGATTGGGGGGTGGAGCTTGGGGTACCGGGCGTGCTGTTTGTCTGCGTACGGGAGGTACGGCTGATGATCGGCATGGGGACGAGCCTGCCGAGAGGGTTCTACGACACGTTCAGCCATCAGTTCACCGACCTGGACGACGTTCGGTTGCATCACGTGGACGGGCCGGCAGGCGGGTATCAGAAGGCTGCGATGGCTGGTGACATCCGGCAGTTGCTGGAAGCACTCCACGTGGAGAGGGCGCACCTGGTTGGGCGGGACATCGGGGTGATGGTCGCCTACGCGACGGGTGCGCAGTGGCCGGAGCGTGTCGCGTCCCTCAGCATGCTCGATGTTCCGCTTCCCGGTACGGCGGCGTGGTCCAAGGCGAAGGTCGATCCGCAGACGTGGCATTTCGGGCTGCACCAGCAGCGGGACATCGCCGAACTGCTGGTCACAGGGCATGAGTACGACTACATCTCGACGTTCTACCGGGCGCGGACCAAGGTGGCCGGTGCGATCACCGATGAGGATCTGCGGGTGTACGCGCGGGCCTATTCGGCGCCCGGTGCGTTGCGGGCTGGATTCGAGCTCTACCGGGCCTTCGAGGAGGACGAAAAGGCGTTCGCGCAGTTGTTGCAGACGAGGCTTCAGTTGCCGGTGATGGCGCTGGGCGGCGAGCTGGACAACGGTGCGTTGATCGGCGAGATGGCTCGGGAGGCGGCGATCGAGGTCACGGCTGACGTCGTACCGGGTGGTGGTCATTGGACGCCGGAGGAGAACCCCGACTTCCTGCTCACGCGGCTGACCGAGTTGCTGGCACGGGCCTCATGAGCGAGGACCCCATGCGCGAGGAACCCGTGAGCGAGGACGCCGTGAGCGAGGACGTCGTGAGTGGGCGGGCCGATGCGGTGACCGTTGTCGTGACCAGGGTGGTGCGGCCCGGGAAGGAGGAGGAGTTCGCGGCCTGGGCCGAGGAGATCGACACCACGACGCGAACGTTTCCCGGCTTCCTGGCTGCGGTTCGGCTGCACGACGATCAAGGACTGAACCACCTCGTCTACCAGTTCGACACTCCGGCGCATCTGCACCGCTGGGAGATCTCGGACGAGCGACGACGACTGGTCGAGCGGGCCGAGCAGCTCTCCGAGGCGCGGCATACGAGCGCCGGCGGACGCGACAACTGGTTCACCGTCCCGGGCGGCAAGAGCACTCCGCGCTGGAAGACCTTCCTGATCACCTGGGCAGGCGTCTATCCCACCTTGCTCATCATCTCCACCGCGCTGAAACTCGCCCTGCCGTCGCTGCCCCAGCCCCTCACTCTGGCCGTCAGTTCCGCAACGCTTACCGCGATCCTCACCTGGGTGCTGCTTCCGCGGATCACCCGCCGCGCTCGTCCGTGGCTGCTGAGAGATGCTCAACCTCGACGTACGACCAAACCCTCCGACAACAACGCCTGAACGGCTCCGCG
Source organism: Kribbella sp. (assembly GCA_036503355.1). Lineage (GTDB taxonomy): Bacteria > Actinomycetota > Actinomycetes > Propionibacteriales > Kribbellaceae > Kribbella. The sequence continues at coordinate 3,824 of DASXXB010000096.1, forward strand.
CGATCCGAGGCAGCGTTCCGCGGGAAATGGTTTGGCTGTGGGAGGGGCGGACGGGAGGGTTGGGGGATGACGATCGCGTTGAGTCCGCCGTGGGTTGATCTGACGTTCATGTCGCCGCTGTCGGAGGCGCGGGCCGAGCGGTTGGCGGGGTTTCTTGCCGACGATCTTCGAGGGGTGGTCGTCGACGTCGGGTGCGGATGGGCCGAGTTGTTGTTGCGGGTGGTCGCCGCCGCGCCGGACAGTACGGGGATCGGCATCGACCTCGACAGTGAGGCGATCAAGCAGGGGCGTCAGCTGGCGGCCGATCGGGGACTGTCGTCCAGGGTCACGTTGCTCGACGCCGACGCGTCCGATGCGCTGCCAGAGCAGGCGGACGCGATCATCTGCGTCGGTGCCACGCACGCGTGGGCGCCTCCGGTAGAGCCCGACGAACCCTTGCATTACGAGCGTGCGCTGCGGCGGATGCGGTCGCTGATGCCGCGTGGTTCCCGTCTGGTGTACGGCGAGGGGATCTGGTCGCGGACGCCGACACCGGCGGCCGTTGCGGCGCTCGGCGGACGTGACGACGAGATGATCACGCTTGCGGAGCTGGTCGAGGTCGCGACCGGTGCCGGGTACGCGGTGATCGGTGCGCACGAGGCGTCGACGGACGAGTGGGACGAGTTCGAGTCGGGATACAACGCGTGCTACGCGCGTTGGCTGGCGGCGCATCCGGCTGATCACGAGGACGCAGCCGAGGTCGTGAAGCGGGCCCGCGCACAACAAACGGCGTACCTCGCCGGCTACCGCAATATCCTCGGTCTCGCCTATCTCGAACTGATCGCGATCTGAGCCGCGTCAGACTCTGAGGGTGTCGGGGTGGGAGCGCAGGTGTTCGAGGTCGCGGAGTAGCCGTTGCCGTGGTCCCAGGGCGCGGGCTGGTTCCATTGGGCCCGCCAGCCTGGGCGGTTCTCGGCGGCCCAGATGCGCATCGTGTCGTAGGCGGCCGAGATCCTCACCGTAACGGTCGCGAGCAGCTCAACCCACTGCACCGTCGTACAGCCGTAGCCATCGCGCAGAGCCTTCATCCGGTCGGCCCTCGAGTCCCTGACGGCCGCCGGCCAGCCCATCGGGCCGAGGTTCTCGGGGGCGGCGAGGGGGATCAGGGTGTAGGCGAGGTAGGCCAGGTCCCACATTCGAGGGCCGGGAGCGGCGGTGTCCCAGTCGACGAAGGCGGTGACGATGCCGTCGGTGGCGATCAGGTTCCAGGGAGCGGTGTCGTTGTGGCAGATCACCTCGGGCGGGCCAGTCGGGACAGGCGGGGTCTGCCAGGTGTTGGTTGGCGGCGTCCAGTCGGCGACTGTGTCGTGGTAGGTGCGGAGTAGCCGGGCGGCGCTTGCGACGAGCTGGATGTCTGTCAGGCCGGCGCTCGGGGGCCACGGGGTGGCTCCCGGTACGAGTGAGAGGATCTCGCGGCGTTGGTCGTCGATGCCCAGGAATCTGGGTGCGCCGTGGAAGCCGGACGTTTCGAGATGCCGGAGCAGCTCGTGCACGGCCGGCGACCACGGGGCGAGTGGGCGCCGTACCGTCGTACCGTGGCGGACGACCTCGTTGAGTCCGCCGTTCAGCTGCTCCGGTGAGGCGCTCTCACTGTGTGTCAAAGAGTTTCCAGTTGCCTTCGGAGACGACTTCTACGATGCCGTCGACGACCTTGACGGCGCTCTGGTCGTCGATGGCGTACGTCGGTGCGGGGATCCGGGACGCCCACTTCTCCGCATTGGGCAGCGACGCGTCGGGGTGATCCGGGTGGTCGAAGTGTGGGATGACGGCGAAGTCGACGAGTCCTGCTCCTTGGCCGGTGACCAGGATTCTGTCGACGTCGCCGTCGGGTGTGGTGAAGACGGTGTTCTCGGTCTTCAGCGGTCCGTCGGTCCCGCGAGGCGGCTCGGTGTAGGTCTCGACGAAGGTGGTCGCGGTGGCGATGCTCCCGGCGCTCACGCCGACGTACACGGCCTCGGAACGCAGCGTCGGCAGGAGCTCGGTCAAGCCTGACCGTCGCATCCAGTTGGACAGGAACAGCGGGTCCCCGCCCCAGAACAGCAGGGCGTCGGCGTCGCGGACCGTTGGCACCCAGGCGTCCTCCTCGATGCTGGGCAGCACCGACAGCTCCAGAAGTCCCATCGACTTCCAGCCCAGGTCGGCCAAACGCGCCGGCCCCGTGCCGGACATCGCCCTCCACGCTCCGAACGCACCTCCCGGGAACGGGTAGATGGCGGTCGGGACGAACAACGCGGTGGACTCGGCGATCGGTTTGCCGAGCAGCTCGACCAGTGCCTGTTCGATGCTCGCGTTCTGGATGCCGGCGGAAGTCAGTAGGAGCCTCATGGTGCCTTTCCCTGGTGTCCGGCGAGCCCGCGCCCGCTCGACCCTGCAACGAACGTCCGTGCCCCGATTCGACACCGCCACCAGGAATTTGTCCAAGAACCCGGTCAGTTGCAGCAGCCGGACTGCTTCTCGATCACAGTGAGCAGGCCGCCCTGCAGTCCCCGGCCGGCCGTGACGTCCACGACCTCCGATGCGGGCGCGGGGTTCGAGGAGCAGACGCCGGTCTGCGGGAGGTTGAGTTCGACCGCGCGGGCAGCGGTCCAGTCGTCGGCCAGGGCGGCCACCACGGACCGGGCCTGCTCGTAGCCGGTCGCCAGCAGGAAGGTCGGGGCGCGGCCGTACGACTTGGCGCCGACGGCGTAGTAGCCGGGCTCGGGGTGGCTCAGCTCGTCGACGCCGTGGGGCGGGACCGTGCCGCAGGAGTGCTTGTTGGGATCGATCAGCGGCGCCAGGGCGCGGGTGGAGCTGAGGATCGGATCGAGGTCCAGGCGTAGCTCCGAGACGATGCTGTGGTCCGGGCGGAAACCGGTGGAGTTGACGACCGTGTCTGCGACGACGGTTCGGTCGCCGGAGGTCAGTTCGACGCGGCCGTTCGTCACCGCGACCGACTCGATGCGGAACGAGCTGACCAGCTCGATGTGGCCGGAGTGGACGAGCTTCTTCAGGCGCGAACCCAGCGCGCCGCGGGCCGGGAGTTCGTCGGCGCCACCGCCGCCGTACGTGCGGGCCTGGTCGGTGCCGCGAACCACCCACACGATCTCGGTGCCGGGCGCCTGCTCGGCGAGCCGGCCGAGGTCGAGCAGCGTCGTCGCAGCGGAGTGGCCGGCGCCGACAACCGCCGTACGGCGTCCCGCGTAGCGATCACGATCGACCCGGAGTACGTCGGGCAGCGCGTGAGCGATCTGGCTCGGCAACGCCACGCCGGATCCTTCCCCGCGCGCAGGGATCCCGGAGGCGCCAAGGACGTTGGGCGTTCGCCAGGTGCCGGAGGCGTCGACGACGGACGACGCGAGGAGTTCGGTGCCGTCGGCGAGGCGGATCAGGAACGGGGCGTCCGCGCGTCCCGCAGTACGCACGCGGTCGAATCCGGCACGGGTGATCGCGACGACCTCGGCGCCGTACTGGATCTTGCCGTCCAACTGCGGTGTCTTGGCCAGCGGCAGGAGGTACGCGTCGATGAGGTCGCCGCCGGTCGGCAGCGTGCCGAGGTCCGGCTCGGTCCAGCCGTTCGCCTCGAGCAGCCGGCGCGCGGCGGCATCGATGTCGTACCGCCACGGGCTGAAGAGCTTGACGTGCCGCCATTCGTCGACGGCCGCCGCGACGCCTGGTCCGGATTCCAGTACGACGAAATCCAGGCCGCGTTCCGCGAGATGTGCCGCCGCTGCCAGGCCGACCGGTCCCGCGCCGATCACGACTACCGGGTGCTCGCCCACGATCCGACTCCTGTCTAGAAGATCATCGAAACAGCTGCCAGCTTGCCTCTTGATTCGATGAGAGTCAAGATAGATCCATGTCTAAACAGGAGCTCGTCCTGACGCCGGCCCCGGGGACCGCGTGCTGTACGCCGATCTCCGACTCCGCGCTCGACGCCACCCAGGCGGCCGACGGTGCGGCGATGTTCAAGGCGCTCGCGGACCCGATCCGGCTCCGGCTGCTGTCGATGATCACCTCCGCGGAGGACGAGATCTGTGTCTGCGACCTGACGCCACAGTTCGACGTGAGCGGTCCGACGATTTCCCATCATCTGAAGGTGCTGCGTGAAGCCGGCCTCGTCGACTGCGAACGCCGCGGCACCTGGGTCTACTACTGGCCGATGCCGGACCGCCTCCGCTGGATCACCACCCTCCTCGGCGCATGAGCCGCGCGGCAACCGAGCATCTGGAGTTGCGTCGTGAGTAAGCCGGTTGTGCTGTTCGTGTGTGTGCACAATGCGGGGCGGTCGCAGATGGCTGCGGGGTGGTTGCGGCGGCTGGCGGGGGAGCGGGTCGACGTACGGTCCGCCGGGTCCGAGCCGGGCGATCGGATCAATCCGGTGGCGGTCGAGGCGATGGCCGAGGTCGGGATCGACATCACCGGTGCCGTACCGCAGCTGCTCGCGACCGAAGACGTCCGCGCGAGCGACGTCGTGATCACGATGGGCTGTGGCGACACCTGCCCGATCTTCCCCGGCAAGCGGTACGAGGACTGGGAGCTGACCGATCCGGCGGGGCAGCCGATCGAGGTCGTGCGCCAGGTGCGCGACGAGATCCGCAGCCGGGTCGAGGAGCTGATCGCTGAGCAGTTAATGGATTGACGGTTGCGGACACCGGCTGGTCTGCTGTGGGCAGGTGCGCCGGAGGAGCCGGTGCGGAGCGAAAGGAGAAGCCGATGTCTGTCCTGTCCTGCACTTTCGCTCCGAAAGGTTCTTCGGTTTGGCTTTCGCACGCTCGTTCAGCTGTGAACACTGCGGCGTAGAGGTCTCCCTCGACGCCCCCGGTACCACCCATCGCAACCACTGCCCGAGCTGCCTGTGGTCGCGGCATCTCGACCGCAACGTCCCCGGTGATCGCAAGGCGGACTGCTCCGGCGGCATGGAGCCGATCGCGGTCACCGTCCGCGGCGAGGGACGCTGGGTCCTCGTCCATCGGTGCACCAACTGCGGTCGCCTCCGGCTCAACAAGACCGCCGGCGACGACAACGCGATGCTTCTGATGCGGCTGGCAGCACTGCCGTTGTCGATGCCGTTCATCCCGTTCGCTCCGGCACCCGAAGCCGAGGTGAACGGCAACGCCCGTCCCCGCAAGCCGAGGGCACGCAAGATCAAGACCGAGTGACACCTAGCCTGGAGCGTCGCCGAGCGGCGCTCCAGGCCAAGGCACGTCTCCCTAGCGGCGGCGGGCGAGGTGGGCGGTGATCTCGGCGTCGATCTCCACAGTTTCGGGGAGGACCTGGAGCGTTCGGCGGAAGACCTCGTCGCGGTCGGCGGGCGGGAGGATCACGTACGCCGAGACCGTCGACAGGTGTCCGATGTAGTCGCGGGCGCTCATCGTCAGGCGTTGGTCGATCACCGCCTGCCGGACATCGGTGAACCACTCGGACTGCTCGAGCTCCGTGCCCGGCCATTGCATCGGGCGGTCCGCCGGCGTGCCGTCGGGCGACGGGACGCCGTCGTTGCCCAGGTACGGCGCACGTGCCACACGCGCGGCCTCCTGGAGAGCCGGATCGGCCAGCTGGATCGGTACGCCGAACGACGCGAACACGCCACCCGGCCGGACGAGCGCCGCCATGCGAGCCCACCGGCCTTCGGGGTCGGTCCAATGGAGCGCGGCAGCCGAGTACACCAGCTCGTACGACGAATCCAGCGGCAGGTCCTCGAACGCGGCCTGCACGGTCGTGACGTTCGCCGGCAGATGTTTGCGCAGCTCCGCGAGCATCGCCGCGTCAGGGTCTGTTGCCGTGACCGCGATCCCGCCCTGCGCGAACACCCGCGTTGCCTTGCCGGTCCCGGCCCCGATCTCGAGAGCGGTGCGGATCGGCGCACCGGCGTACGCCGTCACCAGGTCGAGGAGTTCCACCGGGTACCCGGGCCGGAACCGTTCGTACGCCTCCGCCACCGCCCCGAAGCTCAACGCGCGCGTAACCATGCGCGAATCCTGGCACCTTCCGCGCCTCCGCGCCTCTCATTTCGGACCCCTCGCCGGCGTCCGGAACCGGTCTGCGATAATGATAACGGTTGTCATTTCACTCCGCTCGAAGGTTGGTCCTGCCATGCATCGCAGACTGTTCGCCCTGCCCGCTGTCGTCACCGTCGTCGCGTTGGGGGTGAGTGGTTGCTCATCGGGTGCTGACGCCAGTCCCACAACGTCGTCAGGCGACGGGGGAGCGAAGATCAAGGTGGTGGCGTCGACCGACGTCTGGGGCGATCTGGCCGCCGGTGTCGGTGGCGACAAGGTGGAGGTCACCTCGATCATCACCAGCCCGGACGCCGACCCGCACGAGTACGAAGCCAGCACACGCAACCAGTTGGCGCTGACCGATGCGGCCGTGGTGATCGAGAACGGCGGCGGGTACGACGACTTCATGGGCCGGATGCTGAAGAGCGCGAAGAACACCTCGGCCACCGTGCTCGACGCGGTCACCATCTCGGGGAAGAAGGCCGCGGCCGGCGAGGAGCTCAACGAGCACGTCTGGTACGACTTCCCGACTGTCGGGAAGGTGATCGACCAGCTCCGGCAGGCGTACGCGAAGGCCGCGCCCGCCGACGCGTCCACCTTCCAGCAGAACGCCGACGCGCTGAAGCAGAAGCTCGACGGGCTCACGCAGCAAGAGGCGGCCCTGAAGGCGAAGTACGACGGTCAACCGGTCGCCATCACCGAGCCGGTGCCGCTGTATTTGCTCGACGCGGTCGGCCTGCAGAACAAGACCCCGGAGGAGTTCAGCGAGGCGATCGAGGAGGACAGCGACGTACCGGCGAAGGTCCTGGACGCGACCCTGCAGCTCTACAGCAAGCACCAGGTGAAGCTGCTGGCCTACAACGCGCAGACCACCGGTCCGGAGACCGAGAAGGTGCTGAACGCCGCCAAGCAGAACAACATCCCCGTGGTGCCGGTGACCGAGACGCTTCCGAACGGCAAGGACTACGTCGGCTGGATGTCGGCCAACCTCGACGCGGTCGGCGCCGCGCTCGGGCAATGAGCGTCGTCCTGAGCCTGGAGCAGGCCGCTCTCGGCTTCGGCTCCCGCACGCTCTGGGAAGGCCTCGATCTGCAGGTGCACAGTGGCGAGCTGATCGCCGTCCTCGGCGCCAACGGTTCGGGCAAGTCGAGCCTGCTCAAGGTCATCCTCGGTCAGACGCGGTTGTGGTCCGGCTCCGCGACCTTCCTCGGTACGCCGGTACGTCGTGGCGACCGGCGGATCGGGTACATCCCGCAACAGCGACTGGCCGAGGACGGCGTACCGCTGCGTGGCCGGGACCTGGTCGCGCTCGGGATCGACGGGCACCGATGGGGCGTGTCGATCCCGTCGCGACGTCGGCGTCAGCGCGTCCATCAGCTGTTGTCATCGGTCGGCGCCGAGGCGTACGCGTCGACTCCGCTGGCGTCACTGTCGGGCGGCGAGCAGCAACGGTTGCGGATCGCGCAGGCCCTCGCGGCTGAGCCGCGGTTGCTGTTGTGCGACGAGCCGTTGCTGTCGCTGGATCTGCCACACCAGCGGCTGGTGAGCGATCTGGTCGACGACGCTCGCCGGCGGCTCGATCTCGGCGTCCTGTTCGTCACCCACGACCTGAACCCGATCCTCGACAAGGTCGACCGCGTGCTGTACATCGCCAACCACCGGTTCCGGATCGGTACGCCGGACGAGGTGATGACCACCGATGTACTGAGTGAGTTGTTCGACGCGCCGGTGGAGGTCATCCGGCACAACGGGCGGATCCTGGTCGCGGGTGTTCCGGACCACGATCCGTACCACCACCCGGAACGGGCCGGTGCCCGATGATCGCCCTGGACAGCGTCGGCAGTGTCGGGGGCACAGTCGGGGCGGAGATCTTCAACTTCACCGACTACGGACAACTCCTGCCGCTGCTGAAGAACTCGATCATCGCCTGCGTCGTGCTCGGCGTGGTCGGCGGCCTGATCGGGGTGTTCGTGATGATGCGCGACATGGCCTTCGCGGTGCACGGCGTCAGCGAACTCTCGTTCGCCGGCGCCGCGGCCGGTCTGCTGTTCGGCGTCAGTGTGGTCACCGGGGCGCTCGCCGGATCGCTGGTCGCGGCGCTACTGATCGGCGTCCTCGGATCCCGCGCCAGAGACCGGAACTCGGTGACCGCCGTGCTGATGCCGTTCGGTCTCGGTCTCGGGATCTTGTGCCTCGCCCTCTACCACGGGCGCGCGGCCAACAAGTTCGGCCTGCTGACCGGGCAGATCGTGGCGATCGACGATCCGCAGATCAGGTCGCTGATCGTCATCTCCGCGGTCGTGATCGCCGGCCTGCTGCTGGTCTGGCGGCCGTTGCTGTTCGCAAGCACTGACGCGGACGTGGCCGCGGCGCGAGGTGTCCCGGTGGGCGTGCTGTCGATCGTGTTCATGATCCTGCTCGGTCTCGCCGTCGCAGTGTCGGTGCAGATCGTCGGCGCGCTTCTCGTCCTGTCGCTCCTGGTCACGCCCGCGGCCGCAGCGCTGCGCGTGTCCGCGTCACCGGTCGTGCTGCCGTTGCTGAGCACGGCCTTCGCGGTGGTCGCGTCCGTCGGCGGGATCCTGCTGGCGGCCGGCAGCTCGGTCCCGATCAGCCCGTACATCACGAGCATCTCGTTCGCGATCTACCTCACCTGCCGGCTCGTGTCGTTCCGGCCACGGCTGCGACGTCAGGAAGTGGTGGTCGGAGGGACGACCGTGTAGCCGTGGTCGCGGATGGCTGCGAAGGCTTGTTCGCGGGCGTCGTCGGACGGGAAGACGGCGGCGACCTGCTTGGAGTCGAGATTGATCTCGGACACGGTCGCGCCGTGGGATTCCAGGACGCCGGAGATCGTGTTCGTGCAGTGCGAGCAGGTCATGTCGGGTACTTCGAACACCTCGGACATGCTGGGTTCCTCCTGAGGATCGGGACTGCCTGAGGTACGTACGACGTCGAGCAGCCGGACGAACGTCTCGACGAAGAGATCGACGACGCCGGCGAGCAGGGTGAAGCGCTCGCCGGCCGTCGTGGTCGGCAGGTTGGCAAGGCATCGCGGTACTTCGCCGTCCGCCAACGGCCCGTACTGGCGGGCCGCTCCGGCGTCGGCGGGATGGGCGATCGCGACGTCCTTCATGGCCCGCAAGGTTTCCCGCGAGCCGGCGGAGTACCCGACCTTGCCGTCCGGCCGGGTCTCGAAGGCGACGGGGATCATGCCACGGCGGTACGTCTCGGACTGCAGCCCCCAGAACCAGGTGTTGGCGACGACCGCGAAGATGCCCGAGTCACGCAGTCCGCGCGCGAGCTCGCCGGGGCTGCGGTACGCGCCGAGCCAGGAGTGCTGGACCAGTGCCCTGGCGGTCGTCTCGAAGCCGACGTTCAGGATCTCGACGGGATCCCGGTCGGTCGTCGTCGCGTCCATCACGGCGCGCTCGGTCTCGGAGAGCCCGGCGGCGCGGTCGTGAAGACGCGTGTCGGCAGCCAGTGCACGACGTAGTACGAGGACCGTCTCGCGAGCGACCACGGGAACGAGCGGGCCGTCCGGGCCGCAGTACGCGACGTTGGCCGTCCCGTCGCTGTCGTGCCACAGGACACGATGAGTGGCACTGGTCACCTGCTCCGGCGTACACGGTTGCAGGGCGGAGCCCAGGTACCGGAGTTGCGCCGAGGTCAGGTGACTCCCGGGCGCAGGCGTCAACGGCGTGAGCTCTGGCTGTACGTCGAACGCGGACGGACAGTGCTGTACGACGGGAGTCTCCGCGAACCGTCCGGCGACCTGGGCGAGGATCCGCGCCGCTGCGAGGCGGTCGTACCCGCCGTCCGGTACCTCCACGCCGTACCTCCCGTTCGCACGAGGTCAACTCCGAGGCCGCGCCGCACCGGCACCTGCAATTCTGCCCGGAGTGCCGGACCGGCGCAGCCCGGCGGGGCGCGGCCGCGTGTCTGTCAGGAGTCCGCGTCGGGCGTCGCTCCGAAGGTGCGCAGCCGGAGGCTGTTGTACGTGACGAACAGCGAAGACAGCGACATCGCGGCCGAGGCGACGAGCGGGTTCAGCAGGCCGGCGGCGGCGATCGGTACGGCGGCGAGGTTGTAGGCGAACGCCCAGATCAGGTTGCGGTGGATGGTCCGCCGGGTACGCCGGGCGAGGCCGATCGCGTCCGGGACGACGCCGAGGTCCTCGCGGACCAGGACGATGTCGGCGGACTTCAGCGCGATGTCGGTGCCGCTGACGACCGCGAGGCCGAGATCGGCGGTGGCGAGCGCAGCCGCGTCGTTGATGCCGTCGCCCACCATCGCGACCCGGTGCCCGTCGGCCTGCAACCGCGCGATGACCGCTGCCTTGTCGGCGGGCAGTACGTCGGCTCGTACGTCGTCGATGCCGAGCGTCCGGGCGACGACGCGCGCGGCCGTCTCCGAGTCGCCGGTCAGCAGGACGGTGCGCAGACCTTGACGATGCAGCGCCTCGACAGCCGCGAGCGCCGTCGGGCGCAGGCTGTCGGCCAGGCGGAACGTCGCGACGAGCCTGCCGTCGACAGCCAGATGAACGGCCGACGTTCCAGAGTGTTGATTGCCGCCGGCAAGAACCTCGTCGGCCGGAACACCTAAGGACTCCAGCAGCGCGGCGTTGCCGACAGCAACCTGATGACCGTCGACCCGGCCGGTGGCGCCGCGCCCGGGGTGGACGGCGAACTCGCTGACCGGTTGCCCGGCCACTCCTTCCGCAGTGGCAAGACGTTCGACCGCTCGCGCGATCGGGTGCTCGGATCCGTGTTCGACGGACACTGCGTAGGCGAGTACGTCGTGACGGGAGAGGTCCGCGGTGAGGTGCACGTCGTCGATCGACAGCTCGCCAGTGGTCAGGGTGCCGGTCTTGTCCAGGACGATCGTGTCGATCACGCCGCTCGCCTCGAGTGCGTCCTGCCCCTTGATCAGGATGCCGAGGGCGGCGCCCCGGCCGATGCCGACCATCAGAGCGGTCGGTGTGGCGAGGCCGAGCGCACACGGGCAGGCGATGACCAGGACCGAGATCCCGGTGCCGACGGCCTGCGTGACCGGGGCGCCGGTCAGCAGCCAGCCGGCCGCAACCGCGAGGGCCAGCACGATCACCGACGGCACGAACCACACGATGATCCGGTCCACGGTGCGCTGGATCCGCGCCTTGCGCTCCTGCGCCTGCTCGGCGACCGCGGCCATCTGCGCGAGCTGCGTGTGTACGCCGACAGCCGTTGCCCTCAGCACCAACCGCCCGTCGGTGCTGATCGTGCCGCCCACAACCTGGTCGCCGGTCCCGACGGCCCGCGGGACCGGCTCGCCCGTGACCACACTCGTGTCCACGGCGGCGGCCCCGTCGACGACCGTCCCGTCCACCGGAATGATCTCGCCGGCGCGGACCACGACCGTGTCGCCCTTCAGCACCTCACCGGTCGGTACGTCGATCTCGTCGCCGTCCCGCAGCACCCGGGCGATCGGCGTGGCGAGCCGGCTGAGCGCACCGAAGACGTCGGCGGCGCGCCGGCGCGAGCGTGTCTCGAAGTACCGTCCGGCCAGCTGGAAGACCGTCATCCCGGCCGCGACGTCGAGGTACAGGCTGCCGGTGTCGAGCGGGATCGAACCGAGCCCCGGCCAGTGACCGGTAGCCGACCCGGAGGCGCCGGGCCACAGGACCGACACGGCCGCCCAGCCGAACGAGACCGCGATGCCGAGCGACACCAGTGTGTCCATACTGACGGCTCGGTGCCGTAGGTTGCGGACGGTGGCGCGGTGGAACGGGGAGGCTGCCCAGGTGACGATCGGCAATGCGACGAGCAGGCATGCCAGATCCCAGCCGGGGAACCGCAGTGACGGCAGGGCGGCCAGCACGATCGTCGCGTCCATCAACGGGATCGCCAGCAGCGTTGCGACCACGAGCCGCCGGCGAAGGCCGGTGACGCGGCGGGCGGACAGTTGCTCGGCCAGCTCGTCGCCGGACTCGGGATCGCGGACCGTGGCCTGGTAGCCGGCGCGGTCGACGGCACTCGCCGCGCGGTCGGTGAGGTCGTCGCCGGAGCCGGTGACGATGGCGCGCTCGGTCGCGTAGTTCACGGTGGCGGTCACGCCGTCGAGTTTGTTCAGCGCGCGCTCGACCCGGTTCGCGCACGCGGCGCACGTCATACCGCCGACGAGCAGCTCGACGGTCGCGGTCGACGGCTCGTGGTCGAGCAGTGTCACCGTGGCTCCCGGGTGGTTTCGGTGCGGTGGGCGAGGCGTTCGAGCATCGCGTTGTAGGCGTCGTACGAGTCGTCGAGACCGCTGTCCAGGTGCCGGTCGATGCGGCGGGCGGCGCGGCCGTCCTGGATCGCCCACTGCAGGGCGAGGACCACGACGACGATCAGCAGCGGGATCTCGCTGCCGGCCCAGGCGATGCCGCCGGCAACGTGCTGGGTCGCGGACAGGTCGGGCTTCCACGGCAGCTCGAGGTGCTGGTAGAACGAGTCCCCGATCAGCGCACCGTCGGACATCAGGATGACCCCGAAGAAGGCGTGGAACGGCATCGCGCCGAGCAGTACGGCGAGTTTCGCGAGCGAGGGCAGCTGGTGCGGTGTGCGGTCGACACCGATGACGAGCCCGAAGTACAGGCAGCCGACGAGCAGGAAGTGCAGGTTCATCAGTTGGTGCGCCCAATGGAAGCGCATCAGGGTCCCGAACGCGTTCGTCAGGTACAGCGCGTAGTACGAACCGATGTAGACGGCGAAGACGAACAGCGGGTGGTAGAGCGCCTGCAACGGCCGCGAATGCAGGATCGCCAGCACCCACTCGTGCGGGCCGGGCTGCGCGTCGTTCTGGGCAGCCGGTAGTGCGCGCAACGCGAGTGTGATCGGGCCACCGAGCACGAGCGGGATCGGCGCGAGCATGCTCAGCGACATGTGCACAGCCATGTGGACGGCGAAGTCGGCGCCGGAGTACTTGCCGAGACCGGAGCTGGTGACCACGACGACGATCAGCCAGCCGAGGCTCCAGGCGATCGTCCGGCCGACCGGCCAGCGCTCGCCCTTCCGGCTGAGCCGGCGCACACCCGCCAGGTAGCCGGCGACCGCGACGGCTCCGGCGACCGCGAACAGCAGGTTCGGCCGCCACTGCCCGGCCAGCGGGCCGAGACCGGGAGGGACCGTCAGGTCGAAACCGAAGAAGATCTGGCTGATCGAGGTCGGCACGAAGAACTGCGGTGGCGGTATCCGGGTCATCGCGAGCCCGGCCGCAAGGAACGTCGCGGCGCCACCAGCAAGGAGTACTGCGCCGACCGTGACCCTGCTCCGATGAACCAAGGCCAACCCCGCGCCCAGCAGAACGAGCGCCGCGAACTGCACGAGATTCAGCCACCCGGTCGCACTGGTGAACGGCGACGAGCCGGCGAGCTTGAACCAGAGCAGGACGCCTTCGCTGACCACCAGTACGCCGATCAGCACCGTCGCCGTACGCCGCCAGTGCACCCGGTCGAGTGCGCGGACACGGCGCCCGGTCGCGACGCGGAGCGTCTGTACGACGATGAGCCCGAGGAGAACCTGACCGGCAAGGGTCTGGTAGATGCCGGCGTCGCTACCGAAATCGTGCCGCGGGCCGACCAGGATCTGCCCGACCACGACCGGCGCCAGCGAACCGGCCAGGGCGGCCCAGAGCGCGACGGCGTACCCGATCCAGCGGATCGTCAGCACACTCGTCGCCAGCACGATGATCGCCGCGAGGCAGCTCACCATCCAGGACCGACCGGCGTCGCCGGAGAACATCGCGAACCACAACACGTGGGGGTCGGCGACCCGGCTGAGTGCGAGCCCGTTCGAATCGGCCGAGTCGACCGCGATGAGCAGGCCCGAGCTGACGACCCAGGTGGCCGCGGCACGGCGTACGACGATCGGCTCGAACCACTCGGCCACCTCGAGCTGCCGGCGCGACACGGCGTCCTGCACCGGTCTGAGCTTGCCCGCGACCAGCGCCGAGACCAGCGCGCCCACGGTGACGAGCGACGAGAGATCGGCCACCGCGCGAACGAGCGTGGCGACGAGGGTCGTCAGGCGGCCGGGGTCGTCGCGGCTGATCGGTAGATAGCTGTCCGGACCCATCACGGCGGCTGTGACGAGTGGCACGGCGATGGTGAGTACGCCGAGCAGAGCGACGTACCGGATCAGCCACGGCCGGTGGCGTGTCGGTGCCACGTCTCTCCTGATTTGGTTCGATTGCCTTGTGCCCCCAAACCATCAGTACGAAGCAGCAGCCTGAACAGTTCCCGGAACTTCGGGAACGTCTCTGGAGTTGGACAGTACGGTCGCCCCTCGCACGGAAGGTCCCGCCCCGATGTCGCACGGCATGATTCCGGCAGGTCCGGCGATTGCGCTGACGGCCGTCTTCGTCCTGTCCGGGCTGTACGGCTTGTGGCGGCTCTCCTCCGGGCGCGGCCGCGGGATGGACACGGTCGTGGACGTGAACCACGTGCTGATGAGCCCGGCGATGCTGCTGATGCTGTGGTGGCCGCCGGCGACGGGCGCCACCTGGGTGCAGATCGTGCTGTTCTCGGGGCTCGCGCTGGTGTTCTTCCGGCACCTGTCCGGCTCGGACGACGTCATCGCGCGGACCGGGGCGCTACTGCACGGCGGAATGAACCTCGGCATGGTGTGGATGCTCGCCGTCGGCCTCTCGACGATGTCCGGTATGGCGGGCATCTCGGAGATGGCGGATATGTCGGACATGGCAGGCCACTCCGGCGGGACCCGGACCTGGACGACCTTGCTGAGCTGGCCGCTGGCCGGGCTCCTGGTGCTGTCGGCCGCCTGGTGGTTCGGCCGGGCGCTCCGGGCACCTGGCCACCGGACCCTGTGCTGCTGTCACGGTCTGGCGACCGGCGGGATGGCGGCGATGCTCGCACTGATGACGCCCGCGCTCTGACCGCCCGCTCGCCCCGGGCCGGCCTCAGAGGTCGACGATCCGATCGGCGACGACGCCGAGCAGGTCGTGGTCGTGGGAGATGGCAAGTACGCCGATGTCGTGCGCGCGGGCCTGGTGCAGGAGCATATGCCAGATGCGGGCCTGGGTACGGGCGTCGACGCTGGCGGTGATCTCGTCGGCGATCAGGTAGCGCGGCCGGCTGAGGAGCGCCCGGGCCAGGTTGACCCGCTGGAGCTCGCCGCCGCTGATCTCGTGTGGGAACCGGTCGTGCCAACCGGGATGCACGAGTTCGGAGTCGAGGGCTTCGATCTCGGTCGCCTCGGCGCCGCTCTCGGCGAGGATGGCGCGGATCTTCCAGTGCGGGTTCATCGCGCGCTCAGGGTGCTGCAGGACCAGTTGGACCGGGTTCGGGCCGGGCGACCGCGGGCCGGTCGTGACGCGGCCGCGCGCGGGGGTCCGGAGACCGGCGAGGAGTCGGCCGATCGTGCTCTTGCCGACGCCGCTCGGTCCGGCGAGTCCGATGGTCTCGCCGGGCTCGATCGAGATCGAGAAGTCCTCGACGATCCACGGTGCGGCCTCGCCGTAGCGGAACCACAGTTGCTCGGCGATCAGCACGACTGCACCTCGAACCCGTTGGCAGGAAGGGCCCGCCAGAGCGCTTCGGCGTACGGGTGCTGCAGGCGGCCCTCGATGAACGCGGCGGGGTCGGTGGTTTCGACGGTCCGTCCGTCCTGGCAGATCACGACGGTGTCGGCGATGTCGAGCGCTCCGCGGAGTTCGTGGGTGATGAGTACGACGGCGCGCCCGGTGTCGGCGAGCGTGCGCAGGTCGGACAGCACGGAGGCCACCGCGGTCGCGGGCAGCCCTGGCGTCGGCTCGTCGGCGAGGACGAGCTGAGGGTTGCCGAGCAGCGCCATCGTGACGAGGACCCGGCGGATCATGCCGCCGGACAGCTCGTGTGGGTACCTCCGCAGTACGTCGGGACCGAGGCCACGCGACGCGAGCGCCGCCGCGGCCGACCGGCCCGGGTCCGCGTGGCCGGCGAGTTGCGCGGAACGGCGTACCTGGCGGCCGATGGTTGCGAGCGGATCGAGGTACTCGACGGACTGGGGGAGCAGGGCGATCTCGCGCCCGGCGAGCCGGCGGCGTTCGGTGCTGCCGGCGACGCGTCCGTCGTACCTGATCACGCCGGACTCCGACGCGTTGGGCGGGAGCATGCCGAGGACCGCGTGCGCGAGCAGCGTTTTGCCGGCACCGGACGCGCCGACCAGGGCGACGACCTGACCGCGGTCGGCGGTGAGGTCCATGCCGGCCAGCGCGACGACCTCACGCCGGCGCAGGCCGCGCTCGTACTGGACGAACGAGACCTTCAGGTCCTCGATGCTGAGGAGTGCGGTCACAGGTGATGGCTCCTCGGGTCGCGCAGGGCACGGAGGTTCTCGCCGATCGCGTCGACGAGCTTGACGACGACGAGCAGGCACAGACCGGGCAGCACCGCGAGCCACCACACGCCCGCGGACAGGAACCGCATCGACTCGGCCAACAGCACGCCGATCGACGGCTCGGCAGGGTCGACGCCCAGACCGAGGAACGACAGCGCCGCCTCGTGCAGGATCGCATGCGGGAACAACAGAACCGTGCCGACGAGGAAATGGCCGATGAGTTGCGGCACGACGTGCCGCCGGGCGATCCACCACCGCCCGCGGCCCAGTTGCTGCGAGAGGGCAACGTAGTCCGAGGACATCACCTGGCGTGCGTGACCACGCAGTACGCGGGTCAGCGACGGCCAATGGGTGACGGCGACGGCGATGATCACCGCGTGCGTACCGCCGCCGAGCGCGAAGGCGAGCAGGATCAGCAGTACCAGGTGGGGGAGCGCGAGGAAGAGATCGACGACCCACGTGACCGCCCGGTCCACGACGCGGCCACCTACGGCGGCGGCGGAAGCCATCAGTACGGCGACCACGCCGGAGATGACGGCGGCGCTGACACCGACGACGAGGCTGAGCCGGAGCCCGGACAGGACGCGGGCGAACATGTCGCGGCCGAGGCGGTCGGTGCCGAACAGGTGCTGCCACGACGGGCTCAGGTTCCGCCCCGACAGGTGAGTGGTGCCCGCCGCGTCGACGGACAGCGTGCCCGCGACGACCACGGCGACGACGACCGCCAGCGAGACGGTGATGAACGCGACCGTACGTCGGCGGCGGTCGCGGAGCAGCCCGCGCGGACGGATGCCGGTGGCAACGGTGTCGCTCATCGCGCGACCTCGAGCTGTCTGGTCCGGGGGTCCAACCAGATGTGCAGCAGGTCGCCGAGCTGGTTCCCGGCGTACACGAAGACCGTTGTGAACAAGGCGATCGCGAGCAGCAGTGGGACGTCCTGCCCGAGTGCTGCGGCCGTCGTCGCGGCGCCGAGGCCCGGGTAGGAGAAGACCTGTTCGGCGAGTACGGATCCGCCGAACAGTTCGCCGAGGGAGCTGAACTGCAGCAGGAGGGCCGGCCCGGCGGCGTTCCGCAGTACCCGATGCAACACCAGGCCGAGGGTGCGTTCACCCTGCGCGCGGGCGAAGGCGACGTAGTCGCTGGACATCGCGACGGCGACCGCCTGTCGCGTGTGCAGAGTGACCGGCGCGATGCCGACCAGGCTCAGGGTGAGTGCCGGGAGCAACAAGTGGTGCAGGCGGTCGAACAGTCCCGCCTCACCGGCGACGGAGCCGACCGGTACGGCGCAGCAGATCGGCGTCCACTGCAGTGCGACGGAGAAGACGTACAGCAGCAACAAGCCGACCCAGAATGTCGGCGCCGACGCGAGCGTGTACGCCCACCAGGTGATGACGCGGTCGGCCCACCGGCCCCGTCGTACGCCCGCGATCAGGCCGAGGGCGAAGCCGATCAGCCCGGACAGGCACCAGGCGACGGCCATCAGGGCGAGGCTGGTGGCGAACTTGCTCGCGATCACGTCGGCGACCGGCCGGTTGAACGTGTGCGACTGCCCGAGATCGCCGCGGACGATGTGGGACGCCCAGTTGACGAACCGCTGCGCTGGCGGATCGTCCAGGCCCCAGCGTTCGGCGATCTGGGCGCGCTGCTCAGGACCGATCGCCGCGATGTCGCCGCCGACGTACGCGTCGATCGGATCGACCGGCGACGCCGACAGCAGCGCGAACGATGCGACGGCGACGGCGGCGAGGAGCAGGACGAGCCGGCCGACGCGCGAGGCGATGGCGGTGATCAACAGGTCCAGCGCCAATCCGTGATGGCTGCGGTGATCGGCCAGCCGTGGCCGTGCGGCTCCATCTGCGGCTTGCCGAGATCGAGGCAGTCGCTGACGAAGTACGTATGCTGCAGGTTCACCAGCCAGGCCCACGCGGCGTCGCCGGACGGTCCGAACCCGTTGCCGTCGGCGTCCTTCTGGGCCGCCTTCCAGTACTTCGCCGCCACGTCCTGACTGGTCGCGTTCAGGGCCGCGTCGAGGTTCTCCTGGACGACCGGGTTGGTGTAGAAGCCGGGGTTCCAGTACTCGACGCCGGCCTCGGTGGCCGAGTAGAGGTTGTACATCTCGGTCGGGTCATGGCTTCCCCAGCCGAACAGGACCGCGTCGGCGTGCAGCCGCTTGTCGATGACGTCCCAGCTCACGCCCTTGGCGGTGATCCTGAGGCCGATCGGCTTCACCATGTCGGCCACGCTCAGCGCGAGCCCCTGGCGGATCGTGTCGTCGGCCGGGTACAGCAGCGTGAACGCCGCCTGCACTCCGGCTCGCTCGCGGACACCGTCGCCGTTGGTGTCCTTCCAGCCTGCGGCGTCCAGCAACTGTTCCGCCTTGACAGGGTCGTTGCCCTCGATCGCGGAGGACGGTTCGTACCACGGCAGTCCGTCGACCGGACCGGTCGCCGGACTGCCGTACCCCTCCAGCACGCCGTCGACCAGTGCCTTGCGATCCACGACCTGGTTGATCGCCTGCCTGATCGCCTTGTCCGACGTGACGTTGTTGCCGATCGGCCGCCCGTCGGCGGTCTTCTTCCCGGTGTCCGCGACGTACGGGAAGGTCACGCCCCGGTTGTCGACCGACTTCACGGCCACCAGCTTCATCCCCGGTACGGCGGTCTTCGCCAGACTCGACGGTACGGCGGCCATCGACGTCTGTCCTGCCTTCGCCGCAGCGAGTGACGCGTCCTCCTTGGTGAACGTGAACACGACCCGCTCGAACGCCGGCTTGGTGCCGTAGTAGCTCTCGTTACGCTGCACGATCAGCTGCTGACCCTCGTCCCACTGGACGAACGTGAACGGTCCGGATCCGATCGGGTGCCGGGCGTAGTCCTTGCCGTGGGCATGTTTCGGAACGATCCCGAGCGACACCAGCCGGTTCACGAAGGTGCTCTGTGGGCGCTTCAGGTGCAGCTGCACGGTGTCGTCGTCCACCGCAACGGCCTTCGTCAGCGCGGTGACATCGGTGAGGCCGCCGCTCTTGCTCGCGGTCGTGAACGTGTACGCCACGTCCTCCGCGGTGACGGGTTTCCCGTCGCTGAACTTGGCGTCGGTCCGCAGGTCCACGGTCCAGACCAGGCCGTCGGCGCTGACCGAGTACCTGGTCGCCAGATCGTTGACGACGTTCAGGTCCGCGTCGCGTTTGAGCAACGTCGACTGGAACAGGGGCGAGCCGTACCGGCCCCAGCCGAGCGTCGGGTCGTAGCCGTCCTCCGACTCGCCTCCGATCGCCAGCCGCAACTCCTTCGGCGCCGCGCCGGGCTGGGTGCCGTCGTCGACCCCGGACGCACACGCGGCCGCGGCGAGACCGAGCATCGCGGTAACGGTCACGGCGTACGACTTCCTGAGCCTACGCACCACAGCACCCCTCCAGGCATCAAATGCGACTCGATCGCATTAACCTATGGTGCCCGGAGCCTGCTCCGCAACTGGTTCGTCAGTCGGCGAGGTTGTTCGTCCAGCGTTCTTCGATGTTGCCGAAGTACCAGACCGCGATCGCGGTCGCCCAGGACAGCACGAACAGGCCGACGATCGCGTAGCCGGCGTAGTCGAGGTTGATGTTGGCGATCGCGGCCAGCGGGCCGCTGGTGATCGCGAACCGGTCGGCGAGCACGCCGATCAGCTCGATGGTGCCGATCACCAGGGCGACGATCACCGAGATGCTGGTGATGGTCAGGTTGTAGAAGACCTTGCGGACCGGCTTGGCGAACGCCCAGCCGTACGCCGCGTTCATGAACACGCCGTCGATGGTGTCCATCAGGCACATCCCGGCCGCGAACAGGATCGGCAGCACCAGGATCGAGTAGAACGGCAGGTTGAACGCGGCCGCGCCGCCGGCCATCACCAGCAGCCCGACCTCGGTGGCGGTGTCGAAGCCGAGCCCGAACAGCACGCCGATCGGGTAGATGTGCCACGGCTTGGTGACCGACTTCGTCAGCGTGCCGAGGAAGCGGTTCATGAAGCCGCGGGAGTCGAGGTGCTTCTCGAGTTCGGCCTCGTCGAACTGGCCGGTGCGCATCCGGCGGAAGACCTTCAGGATGCCGACCAGTGCGGCGAGGTTCAGGATGCCGAGGATCCACAAGAAGACGCCCGACACCGACGGGCCGATCACGCCGGTGATCGTGTGCAGCCGGGAGGAGTCGTCCGCGACCGGCCCGACCAGGGCCTTCACGCCGAGCGAGAGCAGGAAGGCGAGCGTGAAGACGATCGTGGAGTGGCCGAGCGAGAACCAGAACCCGACCGACAGCGGCTTCCTGCGCTGCGGCGCTCCGGCGGCCTCGGCGGCGATGTTGTCCTGCAGAAGTTTGCGGGTGGTGTTGTCGACGGCCGCGATGTGGTCGGCGTCGAAGGCGTGCCGCAGACCGAAGGTGTACGCCAGCACGCCGACGCCGACCGTGAAGACCGGGTGGTCGCCGCCGAGCTGGTAGTGCTGCGGTGCCACCAGGCCGAACAGCACCACGAAACCCACGACGTGCAGGAGCAGGATGAAGCCCAGCATCGCAGTCAGCGAACGTCGGTCACCCGGCGTGAGGGTTCGCCGGAAGGCTGTCAGCCGTGACTCCGTGGCAGTGATCTCGGCCACCAGGTTGCTCCTCGGACAATGACAGTCGCGGCGCCGGCCGCCGCAAGGCACAGCGAATACCTTGCGCTCGTTGCGACTGAATTGCAACTGCGATCGACTCGCAGCAGGCCGGCGCCGGACGTCAGGCGGTTCGTCAGGGGTTGGTCAGGAGGCGGTGAGCAGCTCGGCGAGGTCCGTTCGGGCGCGGGCCACGCGGGAGCGGACCGTGCCGATCGGGCAGCCGACGTGCGCCGCCGTCTGGGCGTAGGGCACGCCGGCCAGCTGGGTGAGGACGAACACCTCGCGGCGGTCGCCGGGCAGCCTGTCCAGAATGTCGGCCAGGGCGATCCGGTCCTCGAAGCCCGGGAGGTCCCGCGGTTGTGCTCGCTCGGCCGCGAGCTGCCAGTCCTGCTGGGAGATGCGCGGGCGTGCCGCCTTGTGCCGCAGGTCGTCGGCGACGGTACGCCGGGCGATCGACAGCAGCCAGGTACGCGCCGACGAGCGTCCCTCGAACCGGTGCAGGCTCTTGAGTGCGCGCAGGAACGTCTCCTGGGTGAGATCGTCGGCCGTCTGCGGATCGCCGGACAGGTGGACGACGTACCGCCGTACGTCGCGGTGCAACGTGCGGACGAAGTGGTCGAGGGCAACGAGATCGCCCGCGCGGGCGTTCATCGCCAGCCGGGTCGACACTTCGTCACGCTCGTGGAGCAGGGCAGAAGTCATGACATGAGTCCTTCGGCAAGGATCCGGCGGCGCGTGAAAGCGCCGCCGGTCAGCGAAAAGGGCCCGCCGGAGGGCAGGCCGCATCCCGGGCGCGCTCAGCACCCGAGGCGTCAGCGAACAGCGATTCCGCTGGGTGGGCCTCGAGAGGTGATGGCGTGCGCGAGCAGCAGTTCGCGGTACGACGTGGTGCGGTACGTCGGCACGCTGCGTGGCTTGTGCGGCGTCACCGGCGTACCGGCGAGCAGCCGCAGTGGTGTCAGGACTCGCAGAGCCACGGAGCGCAGTACGGAGAAGGTGGCCCGCTCGCCGTACGCGAGCCACAGACCGCACAGCAGCGCGGCCCCCAGGTGGGCCCCGAGCATGCCGAGCGACGACGTACCGCTCATGTGCTCACCGTGCATCGCATGCGGCGCCATTGTCTGGGCGAGCGTGAACACGGTGTGCAGCGCGGCCTGCGCGCCCAGCGTGCTGAGGACGACGAACGGTACGCCGCGCTCGCGGTCGGCGAGGATCCACGCGGTCGTTCCGATCCATCCGAACGCCATCGGCACCGCCCACCACGGCAGCGCCGCGCCGGACATCAGCACATGGCCGAGGGCGGCGAGCAATACGCACACGGCGGCGAACATCGCGGCTCGCGCTGCGCGTAGTCCCCGGCTCTGGTACATGGCGGAACCATGGTCGCATCTCATGCCTGTCTGCCCGCTTGTGGCCCACACCACACGCATCGCCGGGAACCAGCCGATGCTGCCGGCCGACTCCTGTTCCGGGCTGTCGGACAAGGAGCAGACGTGAGCGCAGTACTGGAGCGGGAGAGCCGGAGCGAGCCGGGGACGCGCGCCCGGGGGACGGGGTTGTTCCGCGCGTTCTGGCGGTGGCACTTCTATGCGAGCTTCCTGGTCATCCCGATCCTGCTGATCCTGGCGAGCACCGGATTGATCTACCTGTTCCGGTTCCAGCTCGAGCCGGTACTGCACGCCGACCTGATGAAGGTGCAGCAGCCGGCGGGTCTGGTGGCGCAGCCCTACGAGTCGCAGCTCGAAGAGGTCCGCCAGGCGTTCCCCGGCGCGACCGTGGTGTCGATGACCGAGCCCTCCAAGCCGGATCGTTCGACCGTGTTCTCCGTCGACACCGCCGCCGGTTCGCGGGACGTGTACGTCGACCCCTACGAAGGCAAGGTGCTCGGCTCGCTCAACCCCGACCGGACCCTGTCCGGTGCGGCGATCCTGTTGCACGGCGAGCTGATGGCCGGCCGGTGGGGCGACTACGTGATCGAGATCGGTGCCTGCTGGGCGATCGTGATGGCGATGACCGGCTACTACCTGTTCGTCCGGGGGAGGGTGGCGCGAGCCCGCCGCCGGGCAGCAGGTGCGGCTGGAGCGGTACTGCGTTCGCGGCACGGCCGGACAGGTGCCGTGGTCGGCGCTGGGTTGCTGTTCCTGATCGTGTCGGGCCTGCCGTGGACCGGGTTCTGGGGCGCGAAGACGCAGGAGCTGGCGACGAGCCACGGTACGTCGTTCTGGGGCGAGGACCCCGGTGCGTTGTCGAACCCGACCTCGACGCTGGACGAGTCGCTGCCGCACAGCCACACGGTGCCGTGGGCGCTGGGCAAGACCGAAGTACCGCGGTCCGACCCGGCGAACCGGACCGGTTCGGTGGCGACGGTCGACACCGCGATCGAGGTCGGCCGGCGCAACGGGCTGCGCAGTCCGATGACGATCGCGCTGCCCAGCGACAGCAAGGGCGTCTTCTCGGCGATCGGGTACGCCTTCAACGATCCCGGGCAGGAACGCAGCCTGCATGTCGACCAGTACGGCGGCCGCGTGGTGTCGACGTACGAGTATCGCGACTATCCGGAGCTGGCGAAGGTCGTTGCCCAGGGCATCGCGCTGCACGAAGGCCGGCGGCTGGGGGTGGTCAACTTCTGGCTCACCACGGTGTTCTGCCTGGGCGTGATGTTCATGTGCGTGACCGGTCCGCTGATGTGGTGGCGTCGCCGTCCCAAGGGCAAGTCGCTCGGCGCGCCTCGCGGCAGGCTCCCGCTCCGCGCAACCCCCGGCCTCGCGATCCTCGTCGTAGCCCTCGCCCTGTTCCTGCCGCTGTTCGGCCTCACACTGCTCGCAGTCCTCCTCCTCGACCAGCTCCTCCTCCGCCGAATCCCCACCCTGCAAACCTGGTTCAACATCACCTCACGACGAGGATGAACCGGATCAGGTGATCGGGAGGTCGAAGTAGGTGTTTGGGTACGGCTCGTTGCGGAGGGTGTAGTGCCACCATTCGAGGTCGTAGCGCTCGAAGCCGGCGGCCTCCATCACGGAGGCGAGGGTCTCCCGGTTCCGTGCCTCGGCCTCGGTGATCCCGGTCGCGCCGTGCCGGGAGATCGAGTCCATCAGGTCGTGGTCGCCGCCCATCGCGGCGAGTTCGCCGGTCGCCAGGTCGTAGAGCGTGAGATCGACCGTGCTGCCGCGCGTGTGTCCTGACCGGCTTGCGACGTACCCCTGGGTGAACATGTCGGACCGGTTCAGGTTCGGGTAGTGGCGTGGCTTCGTCCGGCCGTCCTCGGGCAGTTCCGACCAGCGCAGAAAGTTGTCGACGGCCCGTTGTGGCCGGTACCCGTCCCACAGGAGCAGGCCGAAGCCGAGCGGCTCGGCCTTCTCCTGTGCTCGTTCCAGCGCGGCGCAGAGCGCGCGGGTGCCGACGATCCGGTTGGCCAGGTAGCCGTCGACCGGCTTGCCGGTGAAGTTGTCCCAGGTGGCGTACTTCGCGTCCCACCGGATCCCGGCGGCGTACTCGTCCACGAAGACCAGCTCTGCGTTCACCGCGGACTCCCGGACAACGTCACCGCCACCAGTTCGTCGATCACCCGGCCGAGCGGCAGGCCCGCGGCGTTCATCATCCGCGGATACCGGCTGTACGACGTGAGGCCCGGAAACGTGTTGACCTCGTTCAGCACCACCGACCCGTCGTCGGTCAGGAACAGGTCCACGCGCGCCAGCCCACTGCAGCCGAGCGCGCGGTAGACGGCCTTCGCGGTCTGCTGCACCAGCGAGCGCGCCTCCGCCGGGATGTCGGCCGGAACAATCGGCGTCGAGTTCTCCGAACCGCTCTCCGGCGAGCTCTCCTGGTGGATCTTGAAGAAGCCGTGCGAGAGCGCGATGTGGTCGACCTCGCCGACGGTCAGCTCCGGGTCGTCGCCGAGGATCGCGCAGCCGACCTCACTCGCGACGACGGCCTCCTCGATGAGGATCTTGGTGTCGTACTGCGCCGCGGTCTCGACGGCGTTCGCCAGTTCGTCCGGGCCGTTCACCTTGCTGACGCCGAACGACGACCCGGAGCGGGCCGGCTTCACGAACACCGGATAAGTGAGCCGGGCGGGGTCGATGCTCTCCTTCGCGCTCACGATCCAGAAGTTCGGCGTGGCGATCCCCGCGCCGCGCGCGACGAGGTACGTGAGCGACTTGTCCATGCACAGCACCGAGCTCTGGATGTCGCACCCGGCGTACGGGATGCCGGACAGTTCGAGCAGGCCCTGCATCGCGCCGTCCTCGCCGCGCTTGCCGTGCAGCACCGGAAGGATCACGTCGAGATTGATCGTCCGGTACTGGCCCTGCCGGATCCGCGAGCCGAGGCGGTCCGACTCGAGCACGAGCAGCCCGCGCACACTGCTGTCCGGCGACAGTACGACCGGACTGCAGCGGCCGTTCTCCCAGTCGGTGTCCGGGCCGTCGCACAGCTTCCAGGCGCCGCTCTGCGAGATCCCGATGTAGAACGGCTCGTACTTCTCGGTGTCGAGGTGCTGCGCGACCTGCTGCGCGGACTTCACCGAGACGCCGTGTTCCTCGGAGACCCCGCCGAACAGGATGCCGACCTTCAACCTAGCCATGCTGGTTCTCGCTTTCGAATTTCAGGCAATTGACAAGGGAGTTCTCGACCATGTCCCGCAGGGCGCGGTCGGTGTAGTAGGCGGTGTGTGGACTGATCAGCACAGTGGGGAGCGCCTGCAATCGCAGCAGCAACGAGGAATTGACCGGCTGGTTGCTGTGGTCGGCGTAGAAGATTCCTTCTTCGCCTTCGAGTACGTCGAGCGCGGCCCCGCCTAGGTCGCCGTGTTCCAGCGCCGTCGCCAGCGCCTCGGTGTCGATCAGTGCGCCGCGTCCGGTATTGACCACGAAGGCGCCACGCTGCAATTGCGAGATGCGCCGGCGATCAAGCAGGTGGTGCGTTTCCGCGGTGAGCGGAGTGTGCAGTGTGACAATGTCGCTCTGCTGGATCAGTTCGTCCAGCGGGACATAGTCGGCGGAAGTCCTCGGCTGTTTGTCGGCGGCCAGGACCCGGCAGCCGAAGCCGCGCAGCCGGTCGAGTACGGCGGTGCCGATCCGCCCCGTCCCGACGACTCCGACGGTCAGGTCGCGCAGTTCACGGCCGCGTACGTCGTTGAGCCGGTAATCATGAATGTCCGCGCGCCGGATGACGGACTTCGCGTTCCGTACCGCCATCAGCATCAGCATCAACGTGTAGTCGGCGACACTGTCGGGGGAGTAGGCGACATTCCCGACCGCAAGGCCGATGCTTTCCGCGTACTGCACGTCGAGATGGTTGTAGCCGACGCTCCTCGTCGACACGTAGTCGACGCCTGCCCGGCGCAGTTCGAGAAGCGTCGAGTTCGTCACGCGGCTTTTGTGCCCGATGCTGACGCAGCGATTTCCGAATGCGAGGTCGGCGTTGAGTTCGGTCACCGGCGCCGCGCTCAGCGTCAGGTGTACGCCGAGCCTGGGGGCCAGCTCCTGGAACAGGACCTGCTCGTCCGGTTCGCAGCCGAAGATCGTGATTCCCGTCGTCGGCACGGGCGCGGCGAACAGCAATTCCGCCGTACGTGCTGGTTTCATGCCTCCCAGTCAAGAGTGGTCGGCGTTGCCGGCGCGTATCCGGTTTTCGATATGCCCACGACATGCCGGGCGGCGCCACCAGCGGTACGACGCGAGCGCGGCCAGGCCGGCGCCCGCGGTGTTGAGCAGTACGTCGTCCACCGACGACACCCGATCGAGTTGCAGGACGTACTGCGCCACCTCGACCGTGACCGAGCAGGCGGCGGCGAGCAGCAGGACCCGCCGGACGGACGCCAGCGCCGCGAAGCGCATCGGGGCGAAGAACCCGAGCGCGGCGAAGATCAGCAGGTTGCCGATGATCTGCGGCGCGGACATCGTGAGCAGATCGCGGAACGGGACCAGGCTCGTCCGGCCTGGCACGACGCCGGCGCCGCTGTTCGGCAGCATGGTCATCCACAGCATCGGCGCCGTCCAGTACACCATTCCGACCTCGGCCAGCGCGGTGCGCGCGCCACGCCTGCGGGCCAGAACCACGACGGCCAGTGCGGCGACCGGGATCGCGACCACTGTCAACAGGGCGAGCCCGGTGAACGTGCCGAACCAGAAACGCCAGCCGGTCAGGGTCACGCCGGACCGCACAGGAAGGAACGCATCCCGCCAGCCAATCCGGTGCAGTGTTGCGGCGGCGTATGAGGTTTTCGATACGCCCGCAATATGTCAGGACAAGCGTGCGCGGCGTCGTTCGCGCTGGGTCAAATAGACGTCGAACGCCCGGTACACGAGCGGACGCAGCGGTAGGTCCCACTCACCGACGTACCGGACGGCCTGCCCGCCGGTGCCGACCTTGAACTGGATCAGCCCGACGTGCGAATCCTCGGCGTTCAGTGTCGGAGTGATGCCGCGCAGGCTGTAGACGTCGCAGCCGGCGGCCAGCGCATCGCGGATCATCGCCCATTGGCAAGCGTTCGAGCCACGCACGTCGCGCTTCTCGGTGGCGGACGCGCCGTACGAGTACCAGGCCCGTGCACCCACCCGCATCATCACCGCACCCGCGACCAGATCGCCCTGGTGGTGCGCGAGATACAGCCGGATGCTGTCCTCGGCACGCAACGCCGCGAACATCGTCTCGAAGTACCGCAGCGGCCGCGGGGTGAAGCGATCGCGCGCGGCGGTGTGGACGTACAGGTCGTGAAACGCCTTGAGGTCCTCGCCGACCGTGACCTCGACGCCTTCCTTGGCGGCCTTCTTGATGTTGCGCCGCCAGAGCTGGTTCATCCCGCGCAGTACGTCGTCTTCAGAGCCACCGAGCGGCAGTTCGAAGTTGTACTGCGGATGCCCCGTCCCGAACCCGTCGACCGGATTCTGCGGCAGCCAGCCGGCCGCGCGCAGCTGCCGCGTCACGTGCGCGCCGATCGGGTCGACGTACTCGCTGGGCAGGTCGGAGAGCCGCTCGATCCTCGGATCGGCGATGCCCTCCTTGACCTGCGCTGCGCTCCACGTGTCCGTGCGCACTGGAGGGCCGAGCCGAATCGCGAACGCGCCGTTGTGCTTCAGGTACGCCGCCAGCGGGTCCAGCCAGGCGTCCAGCGAACCGGTCCAGTCAATGACCGGCCCTTCGGGTAGGTACGCGAGGGTGTACCGCTCCAGCCGCGGCACCGGTCGGTGCAGCACGAGCCCGGCGCCGACGAGCCGGTCGCCTTCACGCCAGCCGAGCGACTCGTGACGCCATTCGGTCTTCACATGACCCCAGGCAGGCGTCTGCAGGAAGCTGACCGAGCGCTGCGCCCGCACGAAGTCGAGATGGTCGGCAGGGCTGATCGGTCCGACGACCAGCGTCACCGCTGCATCCTCGGGTCGTGCGTCGGGTCGGCGTACCGCGGTGGGCAGCCGTGCTCGGCGGCCTCCGGGCGCAGCTCGTAGTGCCACGGCTCGTTGTCGTAGATCTGGCACAGCCCGTACCGTGCGCCGTGTTCGGACAGCCAGGCCGTGGCGTCGGAGCGGCCGATGTCGATCGCCTGACCCTGCACGTGCGGCGAGTTCTGCGGCGTGGCGACCCAGCGCGCGGCCTCTTGCTGGGAGCCGTACTTCGACACGGCTTTCTGCAGGAGCTCTGACTGGTACGCCGGGGAACGCCAGCCACTGTTGACGTAGAAGACGACCCCGTCGCGGGCGGCAGCCGTCGCAGCTCTGCGCAGCGCCCCGAGCAGCTCCGGGTCGAGATTCACCACACCGGGAACCTTGTCGTCGAACACCGTGACGCCGTCGGGCACGGCACCGTCCGCCTGACCGAGCCCGCCGCGGCTGGCGGTCGGGAACGACGTCGCCATCGTCTGGTGGACGAAGACGCCGATGAGTGCCACATTGGCGAGCAGGAAGGCCGCGCGGATGGTCGATCTGGTGCGCCGGGCCGGTTCACTGACGGTCATACCAGCAGTGAAGACAACAGCGTGTTGCCCGCCGGTATGAGGTTTTGGATACGCCGGCGATATGGGCCGGCCCGTACCATCGTCGGTGTGCGGGTGCTGATCGTGGAGGACGAACCGGAGATGGCGGGTGCCATCCGGGACGGCCTGCGCCTGGAGGCGATCGCTGCCGACATCGCCGGCGACGGCCACGCGGCGCTGGAGCTGCTCGGCCTGAACAGTTACGACATCGCTGTCCTGGACCGGGACGTTCCCGGCCCGTCGGGGGACGAGATCGCCGCGCGGATCGTTGCCTCCGGCAGCGGTATGCCGATCTTGATGCTGACTGCCGCGTCCCGCCTCGACGACAAGGCGAGCGGTTTCGAGCTGGGCGCCGACGACTACCTCACCAAGCCGTTCGAGTTCCAGGAGCTGGTGCTGCGGCTGCGCGCGCTGGACCGCCGCCGTGCGTACAGCCGGCCGCCGGTGCGGGAGATCGCGGGCCTGCGGCTGGATCCGTTCCGCCGCGAGGTCTACCGCGACGGCCGGTACGTCGCCCTCACCCGCAAGCAGTTCGCCGTACTGGAGGTCCTGGTCGCGGCCGAGGGCGGGATCGTCAGCGCCGAGGACCTGCTCGCGCGTGCCTGGGACGAGAACGCCGACCCGTTCACGAACGCCGTACGGATCACGGTCTCGGCCCTGCGCAAGCGTCTCGGTGAGCCGTGGGTGATCGCCACGGTGCCCGGCGTGGGGTATCGCATCGAGGACGCCGATCGTGGATAGGGAGCCCGGCTTCAGCGTCCGCCTCAAGCTCGCGATCAGCTACGCGGGCTTCCTGCTGGTCGCGGGCGCCGTACTGCTCGGTGCCGCCTGGGTCGGCCTGCTGCAGTTCAGGTCCGGCGGTGTGGTGATCATGACGACCACCTACACGTTCCCGGAGCTGATGTTGCGCTCGTTCGCGCCTGTCGCGGCGGCGGTGATGGCGTTCCTGCTGATCTTCGGCCTGGTCGGCGGGTGGATCCTCGCCGGCCGGATGCTCGACCCGCTGACCAGGATCACCGAGGCCACCCGGGTCGCGGCGACCGGGTCGCTCGCGCACCGCATCCGGCTGCCCGGGCCGAAGGACGAGTTCCGGGAGCTGGCCGACGCGTTCGACACGATGCTCGCGCAGCTCGAGGCGCACGTCGCCGAGCAGCAGCGGTTCGCGGCGAACGCCTCCCACGAGCTCCGTACGCCGCTGGCGATCACGCAGACGCTCCTCGACGTGGCCCGCAACGACATGAACCGCGACAACGGCGTACTGGTCGATCGGTTGCGCGCGGTCAACGCCCGCGCGATCGACCTGACCGAGGCGCTGCTCGTGCTCAGCCGCGCCAACCAGCGGTCGTTCAGCCGTGAACGCGTCGACCTGTCGCTGATCGCGGAAGAGGCCACCGAGACCCTGCTCCCGCTCGCCGAGAAGAACGGCGTGACGATCGAGACCACGGGCGAGCAGGCTCCGACCGTCGGCTCACCCGCACTGCTGTTGCAGCTGACAACGAACCTCGTGCACAACGCGATCGTCCACAACCTCCCGAACGCGGGCAGCGTGTGGGTGACCACCAGTGTCGACACGCCGACCGTGGTGCTCACGGTCGAGAACACCGGCGGGCAGATCGCCCCGCATGTGGTCTCGACGCTCGTCGAGCCGTTCCAGCGCGGCAGCGAACGCGTCCGCACCGACCATCACGCCGGCGTCGGTCTCGGCCTGGCCATCGTCAAGAGCATCACCCGCGCCCACGACGGCACCCTCACCGTCACCCCCCGCGAAGAAGGCGGCCTCCGCGTAACGGTCGAACTCCCCGCCTGATTCACCGCGGGACGAGCAGACAGAACTCGTTGCCCTCCGGGTCGGAGAAAACGGCCCACGGTACGTCGCCCTGCCCGATGTCGAGGTCGGTCGCGCCCAGCGCACGCAACCTGTCCGCCTCCGCCGCGTGGTCGTCACCGGGGTACGGGCGCAGGTCGAGGTGGATGCGGTTCAGCCGGGTCTTCGCATCCGGCGTCCGGACGAACTCCAGGTAGGGCCCGACGGCCTTGGCGGATCGCAGTACCGCGTGGTCGTCGGCGACGCTGTGCACGGTCCAGTCCGTCGCCTCGCCCCAGAACCGGGCCAGCTCACGCGGGTCCGCGCAGTCGACGACCACCGCGGCGACCGGGCCGGTGTCGCGGTAGACGGCCCGCGGCTCGAGTACGCAGAACTCGTTGCCCTCGGGGTCGGCGAGCACCGTCCACGGTACGTCGCCCTGGCCGATGTCGACCGGGGTCGCGCCCAGGGCCTGGAGTTCGGCGACCCGTTCGGCCTGATGCTGCGCGGAGGTGGTCGACAGGTCCAGATGGATCCGGTTCTTCACGGTCTTGGGCTCGGGCACGTTGATCACGTCGATGTAGACCGCGCGCGGGTCCGGGTACACGAGGCCGGGCGGTTCGACGTTCGTCTCGGCCGGGTCGTCGACCGTGACCTCCCAACCCAGCGCGTCCGCCCAGAACCGCCCGATCGCCGACTTGTCGTGCGCCTTCATCGACACCTGCACCAACCGCGTCGCCATCTGTTCAGCTTAAGCGGTCGAGCTCAGCGGTGGATCGTGATGTTCGTGCCGGCGGGAGTGCCGGGGTGGGTGAGCCAGAGGATGTGCAGGTCGGGATCGTAGTGGTGGTCGACGTTGACGGCGGTCGGCTCGGTGGAGACTCGGAGCGCCGTCGTGACCTGGACGCCACGCGGGGCCTCGCAGGTGAAGGTGATGGCGGACGCGTCCTCCTGCCAGTTCTCGATC
This sequence comes from Kribbella sp., assembly GCA_036503355.1. Classification (GTDB taxonomy): domain Bacteria; phylum Actinomycetota; class Actinomycetes; order Propionibacteriales; family Kribbellaceae; genus Kribbella. Next base: position 35,557 of record DASXXB010000096.1, read on the forward strand.
CGGCCTGCGGACGCCAGCACGGGTACGTCGTCGTACGTCAGGTCACGCAGCCAGGTCAGCTCACCCGGGCCGAGTTCGCGGCGCCGGACGATGCCGAGCTGCGGGTCGAGGAGATCGAGATAGGTGCCCTCGACAACATGTGAGCCGCCGGTCTCCTCGAGGACGGCGCCGACCAGGTACGGTCCGCGCTGGATCCCGAGCCAGTTGGTCGGCTCCCAGGAGTGGCCGCCTGCCGTTGCCAGTTCGCGGAGTGCGGCGACGAGCTCGGCCGGCGATTCGGTGAAGTCGGCGGGGCGGGACGCGATGAAGCGGACGTGGCCCTGGCCGACCGGCTGGATGTCGTCACGTTTGCGATCGGCGCCGAGTGCTTCGGCCAGGTGGTCGGCGCAGGTCTCGTAGCGGTCCGTCCACCACGAGCGGATCTCGTGGTACGGGTCCGCGTCGTTCCCGACGTACAGCAGACTGCCGCCGCGGCTGACCCACCCGGCGAGCGCGTAGTGGATGCCCGGTGCGAGCGGCTTCTGGAACTCGTAGCTCAGGACGAGTACGTCGACGTCGTCCAGGGCGTCGGGGGTGTCGATCACGTTCTCCAACTGCACCGGGGCGACGCGCTGGCCCTCGTACAGCGGCGGCAGCGCCAGTCCGTAGAAGTCGGAGAAGTGCAGTTGTTCGCGGCCTTCGAGCGCGAGGGCGTCCTGCAGGCCGTCGTAGTGCCCGCTCTCGCCGCCGGGCGACCAGCGCTGGAACATCGCCGTGTCCGAGAGCGCGATCCCGACCCGCGGTCCCTCGTGCGCCCACCGTACGTCGGGCTGGTCGAGGTCGCGGAGGCTGTTCATCGCGATCAGGTAGCTGGTCGCGGTGGCCGGCGGGATGAGCTCGCGTTCGGTGGACCCTTCCCGCAGGTACGGGCGGGTGAAGATCCGGTGCGGCCACGGTGCGACCTCGTAGCGGGAGACGCCGGGATGCAGCAGCGAGGCGACGAGCGTGCGCTGGTAGTTCGCGAGGTAGTCCTCCCAGGTGCGGTCCGGGTGGTCCTCGATCGGGTCGTGCAGGAACCACATCCGGCGGTCGGTGCCGCGGGTCAGGTCCTGCGCGATGCCGTACTCCAGGTACGCCGTCTCGAACGTGCGCTCGGCGACCTTCCCGGCGTACACGTTCGGCGTCCGGGACGTTCCGGTCCACACCTGCGCGATGGCGCCATCGATCGAGGGCAGCGTCCGGAGGCGGGATTCGGGGCTGATGATCTGCCACTGGGTGTAGTTCAGGAGGCTGTGTGTCGGGACGTAGAAGTGCACCTCGCGTCCCTGGTGCAGTGCTTCGTCACGCAGTACCGACGTGACGCGGTCGAGGCTGCGGGACAGCAGATGCTGCTTGAGCTGCCCGGACCGGAAGTGCGCCTCGGGGGTGCTGTGCGGAGGCTGCCACGGCTCCTTGAAGAACGCCTGCCACTCGCGCTTGAACGACTCCGAGTACCCGGCGCGCGACCAGAACTCCGGCTCCTCGAGGTGGATGCCCTCGACGCCGAGCTCGATGATCGGGCGCAGCTTCTGGACCAGGTACTCCGTGAAGCCGAACGTCGGCACCATGTACGGGATGTCGACGCTCTCACCGTGCAGGATCGGCGCACCGCCGGCCGCCGTCTGCGCGTCGTCCCAGTGGTCCTCGCCGTCCCACCGCCCGTCCAGGTAGTCCTGGTACGTGCCCCACGAGATCCCGGTCATCAGGTGCACCCGGTACCCGGCCTCCCGCCACCGCGCAATCCGCTCCGGCGTGGTGTCGTTCAACCCGTACACCATGACGAAATCGGTCCGCAGATCAATGGACCCGTCGTACGCCGCCTGCTCCTGAAACCCCGTCGCCTCACGGTCCCTGTGCGTCATACAAATCAACCCTGACCCCTCCCACACCCCACCGCCACCACAAGCTCACGAACCGGACAGTCGAACTATTCGTAGAGGGCTGAGAGCCAGAGGTGGGTGAGGGTGTCTACCAGGACGGCTCGGTTGTCGAATGGGGGGATTTTGCAGGCGGCGAGGTAGTAGAGGCGTTCGCCGGTCCAGGTCAGGGTGGCGGCGAGGGCCGGGATGTCGACGCCGGCGAGTTTTGCGGCGACGGCCGGGTCGGCCCGGCGGTCGGCCTCGATGCGCTTGATCGTGGCTTCGGTGAACGTCGCCATCTGGGCGAGCCACAGTTCACGGAGCTGCGGGTCGGACGCCCAGCTCTCCACGATGGCACGCAGTACGGCGGCATTGGTCAGCCACAGGTCCGCCCCGCCCTCGATGCCCGCGCGCAGCGTCTGGCGCGGACCGGCCTGCGCCCGCACCCACGGCTCGGCGACGTCGTGCCCGGCCCCGACCGCATCCCGCACGAGCTCGGCGAGCACCGCCTGCTTGCCGGCGAAATAGAAGTAGAAGCTCGCCCGTGACACCCCGGCCGCGGTGATGATCTCGGCCACGCTGATCGTGTCGAAGGTGCGCTCACGCAACAACTCCCGGAGCGCGTCGAGGATCCGGTCGCGCAGCTCCGCGCCGTTCTGCTGAGGGTCGTCCCGTCGGGCCATCACCCGAGGCAGCATACCAAACAGCGCGTCTAGACGACCTGACCAGACAGCATGTATGGTCATCGGCATGACACAGCTTGCCGTCCATCTCGTCGTCGACGACCCCGACTCCGCAGCGGCCTGGTACGCCGAGGTTCTGGGTGCCGAGGAGACGAGTCGCGTAGTACTGCCCGACGGTCGTCCGCTCACGGTCGAGCTGCGCGTGGGCGAGACCGTGCTGGCGGTCGCGGGGGAGTGGCCCGACCGCGGCCAGCGCACACCGGCTGCCCTTGGCGGTACTCCGGCGGCGTTCCACCTGCCGGTGCCGGACGTCGACGCCGCCTACGCTCGCGCCATCGACGCGGGTGCGACCGAGGTCGAGGCGCCGTACGACGCGTTCTGGGGAGATCGCACCGCGCAGGTCCTGGATCCGTCCGGGCATCGATGGGCGTTCGACCTGCATGTGCGCGACGTCTCCGCGGACGAGCTCGCCGAGCAGGTGGCGGCGATGTTCGCATGAGGTACACGACGTTCGGCCGCACGGGACTGCGGGTGTCGGAGCTGGTGCTCGGCGCGATGACGTTCGGCGAGCAGGGCGGCGTCGGTGCGCCCCTCGAGGAGTGCCGGCGCATCGTCGACGCGTACGCCGACGCGGGCGGCAATGTCGTCGACACCGCGATCAACTACCGAGGCGGCGCCAGCGAGGAGATCCTCGGCGAGCTGCTCGCCGGGCGGCGCGATCGGTTCGTGCTCGCGACGAAGTACACCGTGACGCGCGACGCTGCGGACCCGAACGGTGGCGGCAACCACCGCAAGAACCTCCGGCTGTCGCTCGAGACGAGCCTGCGCCGGCTGCGCACCGACCACGTCGACGTCTACTGGGTGCACATCTGGGATCGGCACACGCCGATCGAGGAGACCATGCGCGCGCTCGACGACGCGGTCTCGGCCGGCAAGGTGCTGTACGTCGGGGTGTCGGACGCCCCGGCCTGGGTCGTGTCCCGTGCGAACACGCTCGCCGAGTGGCGCGGCTGGACTCCGTTCGCCGGCCTGCAGGTGCCGTACAGCCTGATCAACCGCGACGCAGAGCGTGAGCTGTTGCCCATGGCAACGGCGTACGGCTTGAGTGTGACGGCGTGGAGCCCGCTCGGCGGCGGTGTGCTGTCCGGCAAGTACGGGACTGCTCAACCCGAACGGGCCCGGCTGCAGCGCGACACGATCACCGATCGCGAGCTCGCCGTGGCGCAGGTCGTGCAGGAGGTCGCGGCCGAGCTGGGCGCGACCCCGGCACAGGTGGCGCTCGCCTGGGTACGCCGACGCGCCGGCGTACTGCCGATGCTCGGCGCCCGGAGCGTCGACCAACTTCAGGACAACCTCGGCTGTCTCGACGTGACTCTGCCCGACGAAGCAGCAACCCGCCTCGAAGCCGCCACCAACTTCACCCTCGGCTTCCCAACCGACTTCATCACCCAAACCACCCCCTGGGTCCTCGGCACCGCCGCTCTGTAGGGCCGCAGGGGAGGGTTGTCGCTCACGCTGAGGAGCGAGTTGTCAGCGGACGGTAAGCGACTTGTCAGTAGGCGCTCCTACTTTCCTGGTGAGTGGCCCGGTGCGGGAGGTGCCGGGCCGGCAACCAAGGAGAGCGGAATGCGTAAGTTTCTGACAGCCCTCGCCGTAGCCGGCGTGGCCGCGGTCCTGCCGGCGGGAGTCACCGCGGCAGGTACGACGGACCAGCCGGCCGCGCATGCGCAGTCGGCCGCGTCGGGGTGGCGTTCGGGGTGCAACTTCAAGACCTGTGTCTACGCCCGCTACAACGGGCACGGCTGGGATGCGTTCGCGTCGGTTCGGGCGCCGATTTCGTACGGGCATCTGGATGTGTTCGGCCCGGACCACGTCAAGCACCACTCCGGTGGCGACCGCGCCTGGGACTCGGGTGACGCGTCGGTGACGTTCCACGGGACCGGGCTCGGGCAGATCTGTGCGCAGGGCTGGTACCGCTACCCCGACAACCACTACGGATCGCAGGGTCTCGCCTGCGTCGAGCTCTGACCACAGAGGAGGAATCCGGCATGCGAGTCAACAAACTTCTGGCGGCGGTTGTCCTGGCCGGCGCAGCGATGGCACAAGCGGGTACGGCGGTTGCCGCCACACCCTCACACGCGACCAGCAGCACGGGATGGAAGCGCGGCTGCACCAACACCGTCTGCGTGTACTCGCGGTACAACGGGCACGGCTGGGACGCGTTCGGGACGTTCGTGTCGAGGCAGAGCTACGGGCACCTGGACATCTTCGGGCCGGATCACCGCACGCATCACTCCGGTGGCGATCGTCCGTGGGGTGCAGGGGAGGCATCGATCACGTTCCAGGGGACCGGCACCGGCAACGTCTGCGTCCAGGGCTGGCACCGCAGGCCCGACAACAGCTACCAGTCGGTGGGCCTGGCCTGCGTCGCCATGTGAGGTCCGTCGGCCACCTCGAGGGTGACGCCGGGGGCGATGCGGTAGGGGTGGGTGGAGATGAGGGCTCCGGCGACGCGGCGGAGGCGGGAGATCTCGGCGCGGATCGTGACGACGTGCTGTGCGTCGCCGTACAGGCGGGTGCTGAGCTCGGCCGCCGTCAGCCCGGTCGGGCCGGCGGCGGTCAGGCCGGCGAGGATCTCGGCGTGCCGCGGCGTCAGCGACGTACGCCAGGGCTCGCCGTCCCGGAGTACCTCGAGGCGTGGTTCGGGGCCGGTGTGCAACCGCGCCTGCACCGTGGTCCCGGCTTCGCGCGGGCGGATCAGCCAGCCGTCACCCAGGCGCTCGGGCAGGCACAGACCGAGACCCGGTACGGCGACAGCGTGGTCCGCCCGCGGTACGTCGATGCGGTCGCGGGCCGCGATGCCGGCGTGATGCGCGACCCAGCCGTGGTCGTCCACGACCAGGAGCGGACCGTTCGTCGAACTCACAACCGCCTCGGTCGAACGGCGCAGGCTCTCGAGCCGCTCCTGGTGGTGCCGCCACAGCGACGCCTCCGAGAGCCGGACCGCGCTCTCGACGAGCGCCGCAATCGCCGGATGCAGCGTCAGCGCAGGCCCGCTCACGTCGACGACGCCGAGGAGCTGCCCGTCGCGCGGATCGTGGATCGGCCACGCGGTGCAGTACCAGGGATGCTGGTGATTCTCGTAGTGCTCGGCCGAGAACAGCTGTACCGGCGCCGCCTCCGCGAGCGCCGTACCGATCGCGTTGGTGCCGACGACCTGCTCGGTCCACAGCATCCCTTCGAGGAACCCGAGCCGGTCGGCGGTCAGCTGCACCCGCGGCGATCCTTCCCGCCACAGCACGACGCCATCCGCGTCGCAGACGACCATCAGGAACAGTGAGGCATCCGCGACACTGGTCAGGACCCGCCGCAGTTCGTCGATCACGAGCGAGAGGCGAGACGTACTGCGTCGGCGTACCAGCTCTTCCTGGCTCATCGGACGGCGGGCGTTGACATGATCCGCCGCGAGCCCGAGATTCATCACGCGCGACCAGGACCGAGCCACGAGTGCCCGCGGTCGTTGCGGTGGCCGTACGCCGCTGAGCACGGCGTCATGGATCCGCACCAGTTCCCGTGCGCGCAGCGTGAGGTCCGTCCCAGGCAGGATCGCGCCGAAGGCGGTGCTCGGTGTGCTCATCGGACCTCCCTGCCTCGCCCGATCATCGTAGGGCGGCTAGTGCATCCTGGCCACGCTGCAACGTGGTGCAACCCTGGCAACGGTCGCTGCAACGCGGTGTCCTGACCTCATGACTCAGACCGAGGAGAAGCCGACCACCCAGCTGTCGGCAGACGACCGGGCGACGAACTGGTTGACTGCGTTCGAGGACGCGCTGCGGGCGCGCGACGTACCTCGGGCTGCCGGCCTGTTCGCGACCACCAGTTTCTGGCGCGACCTGGTCGCGTTCACCTGGAACCTCAAGACCGTCGAGAACCCCGACGGTGTCACCGACCTGCTGATCCACACACTCGACGGCACCGATCCGGGCGGCTTCCGGCTGACCGAACCTGCCGCTGCGGCCGACGGCGTGGTCACCGCGTGGTTCGAGTTCGAGACCGGCGTCGGCCGTGGTGCCGGCCTGGTCCGGCTCGTCGACGAGGACGGCGAGGACGACGATGACGGCGAGGGCGGCGTGGACAAGGCGTGGACGCTGCTCACGACGTTGCGGGAGCTGAAGGGGTTCGAGGAGCCTCGCGGCGTACGGCGTCCGATGGGCGCGCAGCACGGCATCGACAAGAACCGGCAGACGTGGAAGGAGAAGCGTCAGGCCGAGGCAGAGTCGCTCGGTACGCTCGAGCAGCCTTATGTGCTGGTGATCGGGGGCGGCCAGGGCGGGATCGCGCTCGGTGCGCGGCTGCGGCAACTCGGCGTACCGGCGCTGGTGATCGACAAGCATCCGCGGCCGGGGGACCAGTGGCGGAACCGGTACAAGTCGCTGTGCCTGCACGATCCGGTCTGGTACGACCACCTGCCGTACCTGAAGTTCCCGGACAACTGGCCGGTGTTCGCGCCGAAGGACAAGATCGGTGACTGGCTCGAGTCGTACGTGAAGACGATGGAGGTCCCGTACTGGTCGAACACGGTCGCGACGGCCGCGACGTACTCCGCGGAAACCGGCGAGTGGACCGTCACGGTCGAACGCGAAGGCCTGCCGGTCACGCTCCGCCCGAAGCAGCTGGTGCTCGCGACCGGGATGTCGGGCAAACCGAACGTCCCGGTCCTGCCAGGGCAGGACGTGTTCCGCGGCGACCAGCACCATTCGTCGGCGCACCCGGGCCCGGACGCGTACGCCGGGAAGCGGTGCGTCGTGATCGGGTCGAACAACAGCAGCTTCGACATCTGTGGCGCACTGTGGGAACACGGCGCGGACGTGACGATGGTGCAGCGGTCGAGCACGCACATCGTGAAGAGCGACTCGCTGATGGAGTACGGCCTTGGTGACCTGTACTCCGAGCGTGCGCTCGCGGCCGGCGTGACGACCGAGAAGGCCGACCTGATCTTCGCGTCGCTGCCGTACCGGATCCTGCACGAGTTCCAGATCCCGGCGTACCAGGCGATGGCCGAGAAGGACAAGGAGTTCTACGCGCGCCTCGAGGCGTCCGGGTTCCGGCACGACTGGGGCGACGACGGGTCGGGGCTGTTCATGAAGTACCTGCGCCGCGGGTCCGGCTACTACATCGACGTCGGCGCCGCGGAGCTGGTCGCGAACGGCGACGTGAAGCTGGCGCACGGACAGGTGTCACACCTGACCGAAGACGCGGTCGTACTCGAGGACGGTACGACGCTGCCGGCCGACCTGGTCGTCTACGCGACCGGGTACGGCTCGATGAACGGATGGGCCGCGGACCTGATCTCCCAGGAAGTCGCGGACACCGTCGGCAAGTGCTGGGGCCTCGGCTCCGACACCACCAAGGACCCCGGCCCGTGGGAAGGCGAGCAACGCAACATGTGGAAACCGACCCAGCAGGAGGCCCTCTGGTTCCACGGCGGCAACCTCCACCAGTCCCGCCACTACTCCCTCTACCTGTCGCTCCAACTCAAAGCCCGCTACGAAAACCTCCCCACGCCCGTCTACGCCCTCCAGGAAGTCCACCACCTCGAGTAACTTCAAGCGCGCCGGGTGTGCTGCGGGGTCAGCCGGCCAGCCGGTTGAGCTTGCGGATCTGGTTGTCGAAGGCGCGCGCGGGCACGATCCGGCGCAGGAGGCTGACGCGTCGGGCAGTCGAGCCGGCGGTGTATCGGAGCTTGGGCCTGGAATCGGTGGCGGCCGCGACGATCACCTTCGCGACAACGTCCGGGTCGTCGGCGTTGCGCACGGCCGTGGCCAGCACGTCGCGGGCGATCTCCCGCTGTGCGGCGTAGATCGGCAGGGCCGAGTCGGGTGCCAGGCTGCTCGCCTCGAAACTCGTGCTTGTGTAGCCCGGCTCGACCAGTAGCATCCGGACTCCGTGCTCGCGAAGCTCGTGGTCGAGGGATTCGGCGTAGCCCTCGACCGCATGCTTGGTGGCGGCGTAGAGGCCCATGAAGGGGGCCGGGATCAGACCGAGCACCGAGGCGACGTTGACCACACGGCCACTGCCCTGGGCGCGCATGTGGGGCAGCACCGCGTTGGTCATCCGGATCAGACCGAAGACGTTGATGTCGAAGACCTCCTTGGCCTGGTCGATCGAGCTCTCCTCGCCGGCGCCGACCGCGCCCACGCCTGCGTTGTTGACCAGGACGTCGATCCTGCCGAACACCTCGATCACCTCCTCGACCAGGGAGCGGACCGACTCGTCGCTGGCCACGTCGAGATCGAGGAACGTCACCCCGGCGAGCGGTACGGCGTTCGCCGCGTTGCGGCTCGTACCGACCACCGCGAAGCCGGCGTCCACGAGAGCGAGCGCTGCCGCCCGCCCGATCCCGGAGGAGGCGCCCGTCACCAGGGCCACTGGGTGAACTATCTGCATGCTGGTTCCTTCGATTGTCTTCATCACAACGCCGCCAATGTGGGGTGGGTCGGCCGTTCAGGAAGCCGTGGGCTGGAGGGCCGCGTCGGTGTCTGCGATGGCGAGCATCCGGTTGATGTCGGCGCCGGCCAGTGCGCCGGCTGCTGCGGAGGCACCGACCTGGGCGACCAGGTCGGTGGCGTTGCCGGCCACCCACACGCCCGGCACGTCGGTGGCGCCGGCCTTGCCTGAGGCGAAACTGCGGCCCTTGTTCGGCAGGTCCTGCAGCGGCAGGCCGTGGGCGCGGATCTGCAGTTGTGCGAGGACCGCGAGGACGCGTCGGGGCACGACCTGGCCGTCGGCCAGGCGCACCCCGGCGAGCGCGCCGTCCTCGTCGTTGACGACCTCGGCGACCGGGGTGTCGACGACGCGAATGCCGCGGGCGGCGAAGCGGGCGCGGTTGTCCTCGTCCAGGTCGGTGCCGTGGGTGAAGTAGGTCAGGTCCTCGGTCAGCTGACGGTACAGAAGCGCGTGGTCGATGGAGACCGGGCCGGTGGCGAGGATGCCGATGGGCTCGTCGCGCACCTCCCAGCCGTGGCAGTACGGGCAGTGCACCACGGTGTGCCCCCAGTGCTCGGCGAGCCCGGGCACCTCCGGCAGCACATCCGTGAGGCCGGTGGCCACCAGAATGCGACGAGCGGTGATGCTGCGGCCGTCGGCCAGGTTGATGGTGAACCGCAGGTCCCCGTCCGCCGACGGTGCGGCGGCCTCGGCCGCGGCCACCTCGCCGTGGACGACGCGTCCGCCGTACTGGCGCACCTCCTCCCGGCCTCGTCGAAGGATCTCGGACGGCGGGGTGCCGTCCAGGGCGAGGAGGCCGTGCACGGCTTCGGCGGGCGCGTTGCGCGGGGCGCCGCTGTCGATCACGACGACCGAGCGGCGGGAGCGGGCGAGGATCAGCGCACCGTTCAGCCCCGCGGCGCCCCCGCCGATCACCACCGCGTCGACGGTCCCCTCCGTCAGTGCGTCGCCCGCGGAGTCCTCGTCAACGGGCAGTCGCTCGGTCACCTGTGTCATGTGTTCACCCTCAGGATGGTTGTGTACTGAACAGTCAGAAATCTAGGCAGTTCTGTACTGACTTGTCAAATATGGCGCCCCGGCCCTACCTTTTGGGTATGGCGAGACCACGAAGTTTTGACCGCGACCACGTCCTGCACGCCGCCGAGAGGCAGTTCCGCACCTCGGGCTACAACGGCACGAGCGTCGACGACATCAGCGCCGCCACCGGCCTGGGCCGCGGCAGTCTCTATGCCGCGTTCGACGGCAAGCACGGCGTGCTGCTGCAGGCGATGGCCGGGTACTTCGCCCGGCTGGGGCAGTTGGCGCCGAAGGTGCTCGCCGGACCGGACGAGGGCGCCCTGGAACGACTGCACGGGTACTTGCTCCGCGCCGTCCACGGGGTGCCACTCGCCGCCGACGTACCCCCCGCCGATGACCGGGCGGCGGCGGCCTGCTTCGCCGCCAAGATGGCGCTGGAGCTCGGCGCCTCGGACGCCGAGGTGCAACGCTTGGCCGACGACTGCTTCTCCGTGGTCGCGACGGCGGTGGCCGAGTGTGTACGAGCGGCGCAGCGCAACGGTGACATCGACCCCGACGCGGATCCCGACGACCTCGCGTACCTGCTGCTGACCATCATCCGCGGGAGCGACGTCGTCGGCGCGTACGGTCACAGTCCCGCCCGCCTGACCTCGATCGCCGAAAGCGCGTTCGCCTTGCTGCCTCGGCCGCGCCACCGCTGAGGAGAGCACGGATACCGAGCGATCCAGAATAGTCAGCAGTTCAGCCGAGAAAGCCGTCAGCCAGGCGAAGGAGACCCATGAGCAGGATCCCGGTTCCCGACGAGATGACCCACTACTCGTCGCGACGCCGACGGGACGAGGTCGACGAGCTGGCGTGGCCGGTCTTGAGCGAGCACCTTCTGAGCCTGCTCCGATCGGGCGGTGAAGAGCTGCGCCCCGAACCCGGCGAGTTGTTGTGGGACGCCGGAGACCCGTACGACCTGTACCTCGTCCTCGCCGGCGGGCTGCTGCTGGTCGATCGTCGGGAAGACCGGGTCGTCTTCGTCGTGGAGCAAGGTGACTTCGTGGGCGAGCTCGGCATGTTCATGGGCCAGCGTTCCGTCTTCCAAGGTGTCGCCATGACCGGCACGGTGGTTCTCCGGGTGCCCATCGAGGAGCTGCGGCGGCTCGTGGAGATCTCGGCCGAGCTGAGCGACGTCGTGCTGTCCGCGCTCGACGCCCGACGGCTCTTCCTGACCAGGATGGGCGAGGGCGGTCTCGTCCTCGCCGGAGACGACGACCACGAGCTGCACCGGCTCCAGGAGTTCGCCGGCCGCAACCGGCTCCCGTACCGGACGGTGCTGCGCACGGACCCCGCGGCGTGGGCCGAGCTGGCGAAGACGACACCGTTGCCCGCGTCGGGTACGGCCGTGGTCGCCGGCGACCAAAGGGTCTTGACCGCGCCGACGACGCGCGATCTCGCCGGCGCGCTCGGAATCGACTTCTGGGGCATTGCCGACAACACTCGGTGCGACATGCTCGTGGTCGGCGCCGGACCAGCGGGCCTGGCAGCCGCGGTATACGGGGCATCCGAGGGTCTCGACGTGGTTGTCGTGGAAGACGTTGCCGCCGGCGGCCAGGCGGGCAGCTCCTCGCGCATCGAGAACTATCTCGGCTTTCCACGAGGCGTGTCCGGGACCGAGCTGGCGCGGGCAGCGATGATGCAGGCCGTCAAGTTCGGGACCCGGCTGGTGTCGCCCCGATCCGTCACGGGGTTGACCCGGACGCCTTCAGGCTTCCGCGTCCGCCTCGACGACGAGCACGACATCGACGCGAGCACCGTGATCATTGCCAGTGGGGCTCACTATCGACGCCTGGACGTGCCCGGGCTGGCGGATCTCGAGGGGCGGGGCGTCTACTACGCGGCGAGCGACCTCGAGGCCAAGGTCGTCTCGGAACGCAACGCCGTGGTTGTCGGGGGCGCCAACTCGGCCGGACAAGCCGCGCTGTTCCTGACACGGCACGCCGCTCACGTCCACATCCTGATCCGGCGGGACGATCTGCGAGAGACGATGTCGGCCTACCTCGCGCAGCGTCTGACTCACCATGAGCGCGTCACCATCCACCCCCGTGCGGAGCTCTGCGCGGTCAGTGGAGCGACGCGGCTGACAGGTGTGACCTGGCGGGACCACGCCCAGGAGGCCACTGTCGGACTCGACGCCGCCGGTCTCTTTTTGATGATCGGCGCGGAACCACGCACCAACTGGCTGCACGGAGCAGGTGTGGAGCTCGACGGCAAGGGCTTCGTCGTGACGCGGGAGGGCTTCAACGCGTCGTTGCCCGGGTTGTTCGCCGTGGGCGACGTACGCGCCGGATCGGTCAAACGAGTTGCCTCGGCCGTCGGCGAAGGCTCAGTGGTGGTCTCGGCTGTCCACGCCCACCTCGCCGACGCCGGCCGGTGATCTTCGGCCAGGACGCAGTTGGTCCGGAAGGTGCGCTGCCTGCGGCAAGTATCGTGTCGGTATGAGTGTGCAGCGGCGGCCGACGATGTACGACGTGGCTGCGCTGGCGGGGGTTTCGCATCAGACGGTGTCGCGGTACCTGCGGTCCGATCCGACGGTAGGGGTGGGTACGTCGGGGCGGATCAAGGCGGCGATCGACGAGCTCGGGTACCGGCCGAATCTGATGGCGCGGGCGATGCGGACGCGCAGTACCGGCGTGGTCGCGATCATCCTGCCCGGGTGGACCGGGCCGGAGCGGACGGTCGAGGCGGCGTGCGACGAGGCGCAGCGGCTCGGGTACCAGGTGGAGATCGTGATCGGCGTGCACGAGGATCCGGCGGCGCTGAGCCGGCTCGCGGACGACATCCTCGGGCGCGGTCAGGTCGACGGGGTGCTGTCGGTGACGCCGTTGAGCGTGAAGACCGGCGGTGTCGTCGTCCAGACCGACGAGTTCGACGACCGGCTGCGTGCTGTGGAGGCGGTGGCCGCGGACGAGGCAACGATGGAGGAGCTGGTCGAGAAGCTCGCTGGGCTGGGGCATCGGGAGTTCTTCCACGTGGCCGGGCCGCAGGACTGGAAGTCCGCGCAGCTGCGGCGGTCCGGGTACCTCAAGGCCTGCGAGCGCCTCGGGCTGCGGTCGCACGGTGTGTACGACGGGCCGTGGCATCCCGAAACGGGTGTCGAGGCGGTGCGGTACTTGCCGGACGACACGCCGGTGACGGCCGTTGTCGCGGCGAGTGATCACATCGCGGTCGGCGTACTGCGGGCCGCGTTCGACCGTGGGTGGCGCGTGCCGGAGTACCTCAGCGTCACGGGGTGGGACGACCTCACCCTGGTTCGGTACGGTACGCCGGCGCTGTCCACGGTCCGCGTCGATCGCGAAACGTCCGGCCGGCATGGCATGCGCCGCCTGATCGCGGCCATCCGGAACGAGCCGGAGCCGCAACCGTTGCCTGCGGCCCCCACCGAGATCATCTTTCGCGAGACCACTGTCCCACCACGCTGAGCAGGCGGACGCCGGTGGCCGGGAACGGTGAAGCCCGGCCACCGGCGGGTCTCAGGTGGTGAGGATCAGTGCGCCCAGGTGCCAGAAGCGGTCGGGTTCGCTGTCCAGGATGAGATCCGCGGTCCGGCCGGCCGGACCGCCGTCCAGCTCGGCGTGGATCCAGGTGAAGACGCCGCCGGGCAGATCGGTCGAGGCGGCAAGGATCTTGGTGCCCTCGGCAATGATCGTCGGCGGGCAGTCGGGCCCGCCGTCGCCGACGAGCGCGGACAGCCGGACCTTGCCGGGCGGCAGCGTGATCCGGAACGTCCGCGCGGGATAGTCGCCGACGAAGTCCCGCCGCAGGGCGTCCCACGCACTGCCTCGGTCCCGGGGTTGTGGAGCAGTACCCACCCAGCCGTACCCGAGGGTGGAGTTCCACGTCGTACTGGGGGAGACCCGCGCGTAGCCCGGCACCAGCGGGCTGTCCGCGGTTCCGATGTCGAGCGCTAGCCGGCACTGCGCCGCGTCTGGCGCCACGACGAACGTCTGGTGCTGAGCACCCAGCGCGGTCTGTCCGGTGTCGATCGCCAGGTCCACCAGATCGGTGATCAACGGGGGAGTGACCGGCACGGTCGTCGTCGTGGTGGCGCCCGAATCTACGGTGACCGAGGTCGTCCCGGCCGTCCACCCGGAGTCGACGGGATGCACGCCGGCGGTGACGGTCTGCGCGGTCCGGAACGCGTTGGTGATCTCCAGCGGCAGATCGTTGGCGCGTCCCCCGATCAGGAGGCGGCCGTTCGGATACCCGAGCTGCAGCCATTCGGTCCCGGTCGACAGGATGCGCGAGTAGCCGTAGAAGTACGAGACGATCGTGTCCCGCCAGCGCTCCGCCTCGACGACGTGCGCGTCGAACGTGCTCGCGATATCGGCGTACCGGGCCTGATCGACGTGCCCCGCCAGCCGGCTCCAGGCGCGGCGGAATTCCAGCACTTGTTCATAGCCGGCGAAATGGCTGTCGTAAATGTGCTGGATGACGGTCTTCCCGGATTTCAACCGGTGCGTGTACGGCACCCAGTGCATGAACAGCAGCAACTCGTCCGGGCAGTTCTCCAGGGATCCGTAGATGTCGCGCCAGTGATCGGCGTACAGGCCGGGGAACACCGCCGTACGGTCGAATCCGGTCCCCTCGGCGGTCGTGTAGTGCGAGAGATTGTGCGTCGAATTCGGGTCCGGTGCGAAATGCGCGCCGAGCGGATACGTCAGGTAGCCCATGCCGAGCGGCGAGGTGTAACTCTCGTACGTCTCCCACGACCGCAACATGATGGCCTTCAGCACCGATCCGACCTGCCGGTCGAGGCCGAAGGTCAGCTCGATCCACTCGGTGACGATCTCAGCCGCGGACAGTCGCGGATTCCACGCCAGCCGGGCGAAGCCGTGGGTGTTCGCGGCCCCGAGCTGGTATCCGGTCCAGTCCCGGTCGTCGCCGATGTTCACGACTCCCGCCAGGCCGACGTTCTCCTGCTGGTAGGCGGCCCCGGTGACAATGTCCGCCACCGTCGGCCCGGCGCCGGGCCCCTGGTACGTCGGGAATCCCAGGATCGATTTCCACTCCGGAACGAGGTAGCACAAATGCGTCGAATGCCCGGTGTATTCCTGCGTGATCTGCAGCTCGATCATCTGGTTCGTCCGCGGCAGGCCGCCGAACAACGGATTCACCGGCTCCCGCACCTGGAAGTCGATCGGCCCGTTCTTCGTCTGTACGACGGCATTGTCGTGGAACTGCCCGTCGAGCGGATGGAAGACGTTGTACTCGTACTGCGCCCAGTCGTCGAACCCCTCGTGGACGAACGACCTCCAGACCAGCTTCCCGTCGTACGGCGCCAACCGGTCGGCGAGCATGTTCGCGCCCTCGGCGTGCGTGCGCCCGTAGTCGAGCGGACCCGGCTGGCCCTCGGAGTTCGCCTTGACCAGGAACCCGCCGAAGTCCGGGATCAGCCGGTAGATCTCGTCGATCTTGTCCTGCCACCACTGCTGCACGCGTGGGTCGAGGGGATCGGCCACGGTGATCGGCGAGGGCTGACCGCTGGTGAGGGTGATCGGCGCCGCGTAGTTCGCCGACAACCACAGTCGCACACCCCACGAGCGCAGTACGCCGGCCAGCGCCGCGAGTCCGGTCAGCCGCTCGGAGCGCAGGAACTCGGCGCTGGCGTTCACGTTGTTGATGACCGTGTGGTTGATCCCGACCGACGCGAGCATGCGCGCGTAGTCGACGTACCGCTCGCGGAGGCCGGGGAGTTCGTCCCAGACGAAGATCGACTTCCCGGCGTACCCGCGTTCGATACTGCGGTTGAGGTTGTCCCAGTGGTTCAGCATCCGTAGCGGCGAGGCGGGCCGGTCGGTGATGTCGAGCTTCTCGAGCGGCCGTTGACGTTGCAGGTGCTGCAGGAACCGGAACGCGCCGTACAGCGCGCCCCGCTCGTCGCCGCCGGTGATCTCGACCCGGTCCGCCCGGCGCTTGATCGTGAAGCTTTCGGGCGGAAGGTCCCCGATGCCGACCACGACGGCACCCTTGCCGGCCACGCTTTTGACCGGCACTGGCCGGGCGAGCAGACCGCCGAGCCCGCGGGCGAGCTCGGCACCGGCGGAGCGCAGTACGGCGTGGTTGCCGACGACAACGATGTGGGTGAACGCGGATCGGTAGCGGGAGAGTACGTCGCCGTTCGGCACGAGGCGGTAGCGCAGCCAGAGGTCGTACCCGTCCTCGTCCGGTGGCGCGGCGAAGGCGGACAGGCTCGGCAGGAGGCCGGCGGCGAAGGCGCCGGCCGCACCAGTGGCCAGCAAGGTTCGGCGGGTGATGGTCATGAGGCTGCCCCGTAGGTGCGGACGTAGTCGAACCGGGCGGTGGAACCGGCGCCACCCATCGAGATCAAGCCGATCTTGAGCGGCCCGTCGGGCAGGTACCAGTAGCTGCCCCATTGCCAGTGCCGGCCGTCGAGACTGGTCGCCGCCTGGAACAGGTGCTGACCGTCCCGCGTGGTGTGCCGCAGCCGCAACCACATCGTGTCGGCACTCGGCCCGAGCTGGATCGCCTCCGGCCATGGGCTGGGATCGGCACCCGGCCAGAGGAAGGTCTGCCGTACTGCGCCGGTCCGGGTCGGGGCCAACTGCAGCGACTGGGTGCGCGACGTCCACGCGATCAGCCCGGCGCGGGCGTTCCCGGTGGTGCCTTCGAACGGCAGCGAAACCTTCGTCTCCACAGTGAAGTCGCCGGCCGGAGCGTCGCGCAGCAGGACGGACGCGTCGGTACTGAGGTTGGTGGCCTGCGTGTCCCAGACGAGCTGCCCGTCCGAAACCTGACCCCGGTCGGACCCGGTCGACTGCCAGGCCGGGTCCTGACCGTCGAACTCGTCACTGAAACCGCTCAGCTGCTCCCCGATGCGCGGATCGGCGATCTTGTGCGTGACCGGCTGATAAAGCTTGGCCATCCCAACGTTGTCGGCTTGCGCGGTGCCGGTGACCCCGATCTGCGCGGGCCCCGCCAGGCCCTTCGCGAGCTGTACGTCGATCGTGCCCAGCGGGTTGTCGCCGAGCGACGGCGCGACCTGGATCGTCGCCCGGCCGCCACGGACCTCCACGCTCAGCGAATGCCAGGTGTCGTAGCGGAATCCCTGGTAGAGCGGGCGTTCCGACGTACTGACGAGCTTGCCGCCGACGCGTTGCTCGACGCGGAGCGACCCGCGGTCGGGGTCGAGCCAGGCGACCGCGTAGTTCCGCGGTGAGTGGTAGCCGAAGACGAGCCCGGCCTGACCGGTCGACGTCCTCACATCACTCTCGACGCGATAGTCGGCCGGTCCACCGACACGGCTCACCAGGAGCGAGGAGGCAGCCGCGGAAGCGGCGTACCCATCGCTGCTTGTCCACTCGCCTGCGACGGTCCGCCATGAGGAGAGGTCCTCAGTGTCGAATGAACTCCCGACGGTCCACGTCGCCGCCGGGGCGGGTTGCGGCTGGTCGGAGGTCCACTGACCCGCGCGGACGGTCGGCCAACCGCCGATCCAGTCGAGGCGGTCCATCGACTGCGGGCGGCCGCCCCAGGTGCGGTCGGCGCGGATGTCGGAGTTGACCAGGTTCCAGTCCTGGCCGGAGCGGTCGACCGTGACGGCGTTGTGGCCGGTGGCGTTGAGCGAGTTGCCGTTGAACGAGTTCACGATCGTTCCGCCCGGCTGGCTGGAGGTCAGCGAGACGCCGTTCTCGTCGAGGAACGGGCCGGTGGGGGACTTGGACCGCCCGGCGAGCACCGGGTAGCCACCACCGCCGTCGGAGCCCATGCAACAGCCGTAGCCGGAGTAGAACAGGTAGTACCAGGGCCCGCGCTTCGACACCCACGCGCCTTCACCACGCTCACCGGCGACGACCTGCGTCGACTCACCGACCGTGTTCCGCCCGTCGGGAGTCAGCCGTACGACGTGGATGCCGCCGCTGCGGAACGAGCCGTAGTACAGGTACTTGGTGCCGTCGTCGTCGATGAACATCATCGGGTCGATCTCCATCACGACGCTGTCCTTGACGAAGTTCACGACCGGATGACCGATGTCGGTCCAGGGACCCGCGGGTGACGGGGCGGTCGCGAGACCGATCGCGGCATCGAGCGAGGTGGAGCCGGGGGCGGAGTAGTACATGTAGTACTCACCGTCGACGTACCGGACATCCGGCGCCCAGTACCCCTTCTGCGGCCAGCCGGCCCACTGCGGATGGTTCGCCTCGCTGAACGCGTCGCCGAGGAACTCCCAGTGCACGAGGTCGGTCGAGCGGACCATCGGGACGAGGTGCTGCGGACCGTGGTTGTCGGCGTTCTCGCGGGTCAGGCTGGTGTTGGTGGCGTAGGAGTACCAGGCACCGTCCTTGGCGCGGATCAGCCCGACGTCGGAGAACGCCTGCACGATGTCGGACATCAGGGGATTGCCGTACGTCGGGGTAGCGGGCGCCGGCGTGGCGCCGACGGGTGGTGATGCGGCCACGGCGACGAGTGCTGTCACCAGGCCGGCGAGTATCAGGCGGAACGGGCGAGTTCGAGGCATGACGGCGGGTCCTCACGTGGGCGGGGGAGGTCTCTCGGCGATCAGTGCTGCAGCACCGCAACTGTCCGGGTGATCGATCACCCAGACAGTAAGTGATCGATAATTCGACCGCAAGACCTCAGCCGTTCACGTTCCTCGCCGGCCCCTGCGCTACCTGCTCAGCAGGTCTGCGCAGAACGCCTGGACGGCTCGGTTGACGATCGTTGGGCGTTCCCACGGCAGGAAGTGGCCGGCGCCCTTGATCCAGAACGGGCCGACGGCGTTCGGGAGTGCGACGGCCGCCCGTTCGTCGACGTGCTCGCCGAGCGTGACCTGGTCGCTGCCGACGAGCAGCAGGGTGCGTTGCCGGACCGGGCGGTCGAGCATCTCGGGTGCCGACAGCGGGCGCGTGCCCATCACGACCTCGTAGTCGGCGAACGAGGCCCGGAGCCGGTCGGCGTCGCCGTACGGCTCGGTCAGGAACGCGAGGTCCTCGTCGTCGAAGGCATCCGGCGGGCACCACATCCGGTGGCCGTAGAACTCCGCGACGTACCGGCGGCGCTGCTCGGGTGTTGCCAGCTCCGCGATCAGTTGCTCGGGTTCGCGGCCTTGCCGGCGCTGGTAGTCGTACACGGCCGGCTTCGGCCGCGTCGGCGGGATGCCCGCCGCGGAGAAGGCCTCGGCCAGGTCGGGCATCGAGTCGTCGAGGATCACCAGACGCTCGACCCGGTGCGGGTGGCGGTTGGCCAGGTCGATCGAGATCATCGCGCCGAGATCGTGCCCGGCGACGACCGCCCGGTCCCACCCGAGCCGGTCGAACAATGCGGTCAGATCGTTGTTGAAGGCATTGAGGTCGTAGAACCCGTCCGGCGCGAAGTCCGACTCGCCGTACCCGCGCAGGTCCGGCGCCACCACGTCGAACCCGGCGTCGGCCAGCGGTACGACGTTGTGCGACCAGATCCGGCTCGTACAAGGGAACCCGTGCACGAGCAGCAGCGGCACGCCGCCGGCGCCGCGCCGGCGGACGGACAGATGGTGACCGGGGCTGACCTCGATCCGGACCGGTGCGACGGCGAGCTCGGCAGGTACGACCATGCCACTGGTTTACACGATTTCTGCGCCGTGCCGACCGGCGGAACCCGGGCGTTGGTGGGATAGTGCGAAAGGTAGGGCGTCGCGCGGCGCCCCGGGAAGCGGTGAAGCTATGAGTCTCGCTTACGCAGTAAGTCAGGTTCCGCTGGCGGCCCAGGCCGATGACGTGCACGCGCCGTGGAACGGTCACGACACCCGGGTCCTCGTCATGGCGGTGATCGGCATCGCGATCATCGTGGTCCTGATCGTGGCACTCAAGGTGCACGCGTTCCTGTCGCTGACGATCGGCGCGCTGTTCGTCGGCGTCGCGTCCGGGATCGGCGCCGGGGCGGTGACGAAGTCGTACGAGAACGGCGTCGGCAGCGTCCTCGGGTACGTCGGCGTACTGATCGCGCTCGGTGCGATGGTCGGCAAACTGCTGGCCGACTCCGGCGGCGCGGACCAGGTCGTCGACACGCTGCTGCGCGGCCGGTCCGGTGGGCTGCCGTGGAAGATGGCGCTGATCGCGTTCATCATCGGCATCCCGATGTTCTTCGAGATCGGCCTCGTGCTGCTGATCCCGGTGGTCGTGCTCGCGGTACGGCGGACCGGTGCCCGCGCGATGCTGCTCGGCATCCCGGCGCTGGCGGGTCTGTCCGTCCTGCACGGATTCGTGCCACCGCACCCGGGTCCGCTGGCCGCGATCGGCGTACTGAAGGGCAACGTCGGCATCACGCTCGCGCTCGGTCTGCTGGTCGCGATCCCGACCGTGATCGTCGCTGGGCCGCTGTTCGGCCGGCTCGCCGCGAACTGGGTCCCGATCGGCGCCGCCGGTGCCGCCCTCGAGGTCGGCTCCGGTCACCACGACGGGGACGAGCCCCGGGACGCGGATCGGCCTCAGGGCGGAGGCCAGCATGCGGGTCAACCTCAAGGTTCGGTGGAGACCCAGCGCACCGGTCAAGCAGTGGGTCAGCCTCAGCACACCCGGACAGGTACGATGCGGACCCGGACGCCGAGCTTCGCGGCGACGCTGATCACGGTGCTGCTCCCGGTCGCACTGATGCTGATCAAGGCCGCGTCCGACGTGTGGATGAGCAAGGACAACGGGATCTACCCGGTGCTGCAGTTCATCGGCGACCCGGTCGTCGCGCTGCTGATCGCCGTACTGGTCGCGATGTACACCTTCGGCACCGCGGTCGGCTTCGGCATCCCCACGCTGAGCAAGAAGATCGGTGAGAGCCTGCTGCCGATCTCCGGCGTGATGCTGATCGTCGGCGCCGGCGGCGGGTTCAAGCAGGTCCTGGTGGACGGCGGGACCGGCACCGCGATCGCCAAGATCGCGATCGCCGCGAACCTGTCGGCGCTGCTGCTCGGCTGGATCGTCGCCGTCCTGATCCGGCTGGCGACGGGCTCCGCGACGGTCGCGACGGTGACGGCTGCCGGGATCGTCGCACCGCTCGCCGGTGGTCTCAGTACGACGCATATCGCGCTGGTGGTGCTCGCGATCGGCGCCGGCTCGCTGTTCTTCTCGCACGTCAACGACGCCGGCTTCTGGCTGGTCAAGGAGTACTTCGGCATGACCGTTGGCGAGACCATCAAGACCTGGTCGGTGATGGAGACTGTCATCTCCTTTATGGGCCTCGGCATGACGTTGCTGTTGTCAACCTTCTTGTAACCCGACCAGCTGGTGGGCCGGTCCTGCGTCGTGGGGGAGCGGCTCGGGGTGGATCGTGGCCTCGGTCAGCCGCGGTACGGCGTCGATGAGCGCACGCTCCACCCGGTGCGTCAGGGTGTGGGCGTCGACGAGCGACGTACCGGAGTCGATCGTGACGCGCGCCTCGGCGCGCAACGTATGGCCGAGCCAGCGCAGGTGGATGCCGGTCACGTCGAGGATGCCGGGTACCGCGCGGATCGTGTGCTCGGCGCGGTCCACGAGCTCCGGGTCGACGGCGTCCATCAGTCTGCGGTACACCTCACGGGCCGCGTCCCGCAGTACGAACACGATCGCGACCGTGATCACCGCGCCGATGATGGGATCGGCCAACGGAAAGCCGAGCCAGGTGCCGACCGCGCTGAGCACGACGGCCAGGCTGGTGTACCCGTCGGTGCGCGCGTGCAGCCCGTCGGCGACCAGCGCGGCCGAGCCGATCCGGCGACCGGTGCGGATCCGGTACTGCGCGACCACCTCGTTGCCCGCGAACCCCACCACACCGGCGAGGACGAGCAGGCCGAGGTGCCGGACCTGGGCAGGATCGATGAACCGGGTGATCGCCTCGTACCCGGCGTACGCCGAGGATGCCGCGATCAGCAGCACGACGACGATGCCCGCGAGGTCCTCGGCGCGGCCGAAGCCGTACGTGTACGCGCGGGTCGCGGCACGCCGGCCGACCAGGAACGCGATCGCGAGCGGGATCGCGGTGAACGCGTCGGCGTAGTTGTGCAGCGTGTCGCCGAGCAACGCGACCGAGTCCGTCGAGACCACGATCGCGGTCTGCACGAGCGCGGTGGCGATCAGCCCGGCGAAACTGAGCTTCAGGCAGCGGATGCCCTCCCGGCTGGTCTCGAGCGCTGCGTGCCCGTGCCCATGACCATGCCCATGCCCATGCCCATGACCGTGTGCTTTCACGGAGAACATCTTATCTGCGCAACTATGCAGGTACGCAAGCAGGAAGGTAACCGGTAGGGTCGAGGGCATGCACTCGTCGATCGAGGACTTCGAGATGCCGAACGAGGAGCAGGTGCATCTCGCCGCCGAATCCTTCCGCCTGCTCGCCGATCCGACCCGGATCAAGATCCTCTGGGCGCTGCTGCAAGGCGAGTCGTCGGTCGCCTGCCTTGCGGAGCTGGCCGGCGTCGCGCCCACCGCGGTCAGTCAGCACCTCGCCAAGCTCCGTCTGGCAGGCCTGGTGAAGGGCCGCCGCGCAGGCACCTTCGTCTACTACTCGGCCGCGGACCACCACGTACGCCGCCTACTCGACCAGGCCCTCTTCCACGCCGACCACCTCGACCGCAGCTAACCGTGGTGAGCTGTTCGGGTGGTTAGGTGAGGGGTATGAATCTGCGTGAGCGGTTCGAGTGGGAAGGGCGGTCGATTGCTTGGGGGCGGGCTGGGAGTGGGCCGCCGGTGGTGTTCTGTCATGGGACGCCGTTCTCGTCGCGGGTGTGGTCGCGGTACGCCGACGCGCTGACTGCGGACTTCACCGTGCACCTGTGGGACATGCCCGGGTACGGCGAGTCGTCGAAGCATCCGGAGCACGCCGTGGACTTCGGAGCGCAGGCGCGGGCCTTCGCCGCGCTGCTGGAGCACTGGGAGCTGGAGCGGCCGCGGGTCGTCGCGCATGACTTCGGTGGTGCGGTGTCCCTGCGGGCCGCCTTGGTCGAGAAGGCGGCGTACGCCTCACTGATGCTCGTCGACGTGGTGGCGATCCCGCCGAGCGGGTCGCCGTTCTTCCAGTTCGTGAAGCGGCATCCGGCGACGTTGGGCGAGCTGCCGGCGTACATTCATCAGGCGATCCTGCGGGAGTACGTGAGCGCGGCGAGTCACCGCGGGCTGCGCGACGGGGAGTTGGACGAGCTGGTCGCTCCCTGGTGCACGGACGAGGGACAGCCGGCGTTCTACCGGCAGATCGCGCAGTACGACGAGAAGTTCCTGGTCGAGAACGAGCAACTCGTGGACCAGCTCGCGATCCCGGTGCAGGTGGTGTGGGGTCGCGACGACGCGTGGATCCCGGCCGCGACGGGGCGGCGGCTGGCCGGGCTGATCCCGGGTGCGTCGTACGTCGAGGTGCCGGAGGCCGGCCACCTGATGCAGTACGACGCCCCGGTAGCGCTGGCGACCGTACTGCGGGAGTGGCTGTCACGGTGACCCGAACCAACCGATGTATTTCTGTTGGTGGTCCGCACTCTCTTCTGAGGTGACGAGGACTGCGGTGGTGGTGGGCGGGGGGATCGTCGGGCTGGCTGTGGCGCGGAGTCTGCAGCGGCGCGATCCCGGTACGCAGGTTGTCGT
Source organism: Kribbella sp. (assembly GCA_036503355.1). GTDB lineage: Bacteria > Actinomycetota > Actinomycetes > Propionibacteriales > Kribbellaceae > Kribbella. Next base: position 59,224 of record DASXXB010000096.1, read on the forward strand.
GCTGGAGAAGGAGCCGGCGGTCGCGGCTCACCAGACGGGGCACAACTCGGGCGTGGTGCACTCCGGGCTGTACTACCGGCCGGGCTCATTGAAGGCGCGGTTCGCGGTGGCGGGCGGTACGGCGCTGCGCGAGTACTGCGACGAGAAGGGCATCCCGCTCGACGTACCGGGGAAGCTGGTCGTGGCGACGACCGAGTCCGAGCTGCCGCAGCTCGACCGCCTGTACGGGATCGGCCGGGAGAACGGCGTACCGGTCCGGCACCTGAGCCTGGCGGAAGTGGCCGAGCGTGAACCGCACCTCAGGGTGAAGGGCGCGCTGGCGGTCGACTCGACCGGCCGCGTCGACTTCAAGCTCGTCGCCGCCGCGCTGGCCGACGACGTCCGCGCCGCGGGCGGCGAGATCCGCACCGGCGTGACCGTGACCGCGGTCGAGAACGGGAAGACCGTCAGGGTACGGATGACGGACGACGTTCTCGAAGCCGACCGGGTCGCGGTGTGCGCGGGCCTGCACAGCGATCGGCTCGCGCGGGCGTCCGGTCTCGAGCCCGGTGTCCGGATCCTCCCGTTCCGTGGCGAGTTCAGCGAGCTCGTGCCCGGGAGCGAGCACTTGGTGAAGGGGCTCGTGTATCCGGTGCCCGATCCCGACCTCCCGTTCCTCGGCGTGCACCTGACCCGGGGGATCGACGGCAGCGTGCACGTCGGCCCGAACGCAGTCCCGGCGCTGTCCCGCGAGGGGTACTCGTGGGGGAAGATCGTCCCGCGGGACGTCTGGGAAGCGGCGACGTACCGGGGCACCTGGCGGCTCGCTCGGCGGTACGCGCGGACCGGCGCGAAGGAGATCGCACGGTCGTTGACCGGTCGGGCGCTGGTCAAGGAGGCGCGGCGGATGCTGCCGGAGTTGCAGGTGTCCGACGTACGTCGTTCCGGTGCCGGCGTCCGGGCTCAGGCGGTGACGCGGGACGGGAAGCTCGTCGACGACTTCCTGTTCCTTCGCGACGGCCGGGCACTGCACGTCCTCAACGCACCGTCACCCGCCGCGACCGCCTGCCTCGTGATCGGCGAGCGCATCGCCGACGAACTCACCGCGGACCGAGCCTGACGACCGGCCTGACGAACTGGGCCTGACGAACCGCGCCTGACGAACCGGGCCTGACGAAACTTCATGCCTGTGCAACAGCCGGGCAATCTTCGCGGGCGACGCTATGAGGCATGGACTCGTTGCGTACGACGCTCACCGGCGGTACGGCGTGTGAAGTCTGCGGACGGTTGCCGCACCCACGGCGCCTCCGGCTGACGCTGGCGAAACTTGTGGCAGTGGCGCCCGTGGAGCTCGGACTGCATGCGGTGGTGCTGGCCGCGCACCCGCCGTACCTGATCTCGGTCGCCGTGCTGGCGAGTGTGACGACGGCCTTGGTGATCTGGGTGGTGGAGCCATCGACGATGCGGTTGCTGCGGTCGTGGCTGCATGCTCCGAAGGTGCGTCCGCGAGCGGGGATCGGGACGTTGTGGCGGATCCGCGTCACCCTCGACGACCGCGCCGGATCGCTGGAGAGCGTGACCCGGCGGCTCGCCGTGCTCGAGGCGAACATCCTCGGTCTGCACGTACATCCGATCGACGACGGTGTGCGGGACGAGCTGGTGGTCTCGACACCTGACGGCGTCACCGCGGCGGACCTGGAGGCAGCTGTCGAGGCGAGCGGCGGGCGGGATGCGCACGTCTGGCCGACGACCGCGCTCGCCCTGGTCGACGGGCAGACGAAGGCGCTGAGCTTGTCGGCGCGAGTGGTCGCGGACCCGGCCGAGCTGCCGCATGCGGTCGCTGAGCTGCTCGGCGCACAGTTGGTCACCGACCGCGCGGCGCTGGCCGGTCAGCTCCCCGGTGACGTCCTGAAGGTGCCGTCGCCGTGGACCGGGCTGTTCGTGTTCAGCCGCCCAGGCGAGCCCTTCACCCCCGCCGAGTCGGCGCGGGCACACCGCCTGGCCGAGCTGGCCGAGGCGGCGCAGACCATCAGCTGCTAGGGGCACGCCTTCAGAACCGCGACCGACTGCCGTGCGATCTCCCACTCCTCGTTCGTGGGGATGACGAGGACCTTCACCGGGCTGTCGTCGGTGGAGACGACGTTGTCGCTCGGGTCGGCGTTGCGGGCCGGGTCCAGGCGGATGCCCAGGGACTCGAGACCTTCGAGGGCGGCGGCGCGGGCTTCGGGGGAGTGCTGGCCGACGCCGGCGGTGAAGACGATCGCGTCGACCGTTCCGAGGACGGCGTAGTACGCGCCGACGTACTTCTTGAGCCGGTAGCAGTAGATGTCGAACGCGAGCCGAGCCCGCTCGTCGCCGGCCGCCCGGCGCCGCAGGACCTCGCGGAAGTCGTTCACGCCGGTCAGACCCTTGAGCCCGGACTCCTTGTTCAGCGCCCCGTCGGTCTCCTCCGCGGTCCGCCCGGCGACCCGCGCGAGCAGTCCGTGGATCGCCGGATCGAGGTCTCCGGAGCGGGTACCCATCACGAGACCCTCGAGCGGCGTCAGCCCCATCGACGTGTCGACGGACTCTCCACCGCGTACGGCGGCCGCGGAGCATCCGTTGCCGAGGTGCAGGACGATCACGTTCACGTCGGCGGGCTCGCGGCCGAGGATGCGCGCCGCCTGCTCCGACACGAACGCGTGCGACGTCCCGTGGAACCCGTACCGGCGGATGCCGTACTCGTCGAGCCAGGACGACGGAACGGCGTACCTGTAGGCGTACGGCGGCAGCGTCTGGTGGAACGCGGTGTCGAAGACCGCGACATGCGGCAGGTCCGGGAACAGCCGGCGCGCCACCTCGATCCCCTCGAGGTTCGCGGGGTTGTGCAGCGGAGCGAGCGGCACGAGCTCCGCGACCGCCGCGATCAGCTCGTCGTCCACCAGCGCCGGCGCCGCGAACCGGTCGCCGCCGTGGACGACGCGGTGCCCGACCGCGGCGATGTCCACCGAGTCGAGCGCCGGACCGTGCTTCTCGAAGGCCTGTACCGCAGCCTCCAATGCGGCCTCGTGATCCGCGACCGGCCGGTCGTGGTCGACCGAGCCCGACGGTCCGTGATGCACGTGGTGGCTCTGCTCCTCGCCGATCCGCTCCACCAGCCCGGTCGCCGCGGCATCGCCCGACGCGGCGTCGACCAGGCTGTACTTCAGCGAGGACGATCCCGCGTTGATCACCAGCACATGTTCAGTCATCGGGCGTCACACCTTGCTGTGCCTGGATCGCGGTGATCGCGACCGTGTTGATGATGTCGCGGACCGTGGCGCCGCGGGACAGGTCGTTGACCGGTTTCCGCAGGCCCTGCAGAACCGGTCCGACCGCGACCGCGTTGGCCGAGCGCTGGACCGCCTTGTAGGTGTTGTTGCCGGTGTTCAGGTCCGGGAACACGAACACGGTGGCCTTCCCGGCGACGGGGGAGTCCGGCAGCTTCGTCCGCGCCACCGCGCTGTCGATCGCGGCGTCGTACTGGATCGGGCCCTCGACCGGCAGCTGTGGTGCACGCTCCCGGACGATGGTCGTTGCCTTGGACACCTTCTCGACGTCGGTGCCGGTGCCGGACGTGCCTGTGGAGTAGGACAGCATCGCGACCCGCGGTTCGACCCCGAACGCGGCCGCGGTCGTCGCCGACGAGATCGCGATGTCCGCGAGCTGCTCGGCGTTCGGGTCCGGGTTCACCGCGCAGTCGCCGTACACCAGGACCTGGTTCTGCAGGCACATGAAGAACACCGACGACACGACCGAGACGTCCGGCACGGTCTTCACCACCTCGAGGGCCGGGCGGATGGTGTGTGCGGTGGTGTGTACGGCGCCCGACACCATCCCGTCGGCGAGGCCGAGCTGGACCATCATCGTGCCGAAGTACGACACGTCGCGGACCACCTCACGCGCCCGGTCGAGGTCGACGCCACGGTGCTGCCGCAGCCGGTGGTACTCCGCGGCGAACCGCTCGGTCAGCTCGCTCTGCTCGGGATGGACGACGGTGGCCGCGCTCACGTCGACGCCGAGCGACGCGGCCTTCGCGCTGATCGTGGTCGGGTCGCCGAGCAGCGTCAGGTCCGCGACACCGCGGCGCAGCAGTACGTCGGCCGCGCGCAGGATCCGCTCCTCGTCGCCCTCCGGCAGCACGATGTGGCGGCGGTCCGAGACGGCCTGGTCGACGAGTTGGTGCTCGAACATCAGCGGCGTGACCGCGCTGGTGCGGGCGAGCGCGAGCTGGTCGAGGAGCGCCGGACCGTCGACGTACTGATCGAAGAGTGCCAGCGCGGTGTCGATCTTGCGCGGGGCGTCCTTCGTGAGGCGGCCGCGGACGGCGGTGAGCCGGGCGGAGGTCGCCTGCGTCCCGAGACCGGTCTCGATGAGCGGCAACGTGACGCCGAGCCCCTCGATCAGGCGCTGCACCTGGGCCGGGAGCTGGAAGCCGCCGTTCAGGACGATTGCCGCGATCTGCGGGAACGTGCGGGACGCGTGCGCCATCACCACGCCGAGCACGACCTCCGGGCGGTCCCCGGCGGTCACCACGACCGCGCCCTCGAACAGGCGGTCGAGCACGTTCGGCATCGTCATCCCGGCGATCATCAGCCCGCTGATTTCGCGGGTCAGCAACTGCGGGTCGCCGCTGAGCAGCCGGCCCTCGATCGGTGCGAGCAGGTCCGCGACCAGCGGCTGGTTCAGGATCGGCTCCTCGGGAATCGCGAACGCCGGCGCCCCGATCCCGTCCAGCGCCGCAACCAGCCCGGCGACCAGCTCCGCGCCCGTTCCCTTCCCGTCACCGTCACCGTCACCGTCACCGTCACCGTCACCGGAAACCGGGCTGGTGACGGGGCTGGTGACCGGGCTAGCGACTGGGTCGGCGACGCGGTTGGCGATGACTGCGAACAACGAGCCGTGGTTCGCGGCCAGCTCCGCGACGGCCATGTCGGCGATCGCGCGTACGTCGTGCGGGGTGCGGCCGAACCCGTTGACGACCAGCAGCACCGGCGCGCCGAGGTTGGCGGCGATCTTGGCGTTGAACGAGAACTCGGTCGGGGTGCCGACATCGGTGTAGTCGCTCCCGACGATCAGCACCGCGTCGGCCTGCTCGGCGACGGCGTGGTACCGCTGCACGATCGTGTCCAGCGCGGCGTCGGGATCGGCGTGCACGGCGTCGTACGTGACACCGACACCGTCGTCGTACGACTGCTCGACCGCGTCCTGCGAGATCAGCAGGTCGAGGACGTAGTCGCGCCCGCCGTGCGTCGCCGTGTCGGCCCGGACGATCGGCCGGAACACCGCCACCCGACCGACCCGCCGCGCCAGCTGATGCAGCACCCCGAGAGCCACCGTCGACTTCCCGGTAGTCCCCTCCACCGAAGCCACGTAGACACTGCTACCCATACCCGAACCCTACGGAGTCGCAGGGTGGGTCAGAACGTGCAGGTGGTCGATCATGGTGTCGACGGCGATCCGGAGCGGCGCGGGGTCCCGGTTCACCTGGCTCAGGAGCAGGCCGCCCTGGACTGCGGCCAGCATCGCGACGGCGAGGTCGGCGGGGTTCGCGTCCGCGGCCAGCTCGCCGCGGTCCTGCATCTCGGTAAGGCCCTCGCGGATCAGCTCCTGCCAGCGCGAGAACGCCCCGGCGAGCTGCATCCGGGCCACCGGGTCGCTGTCGGACAGGTCGCTGGCGAGTGAGCCGAGCGGGCAGCCGCCGACGCAGTGCATCTCGGTCAGGATGTTGACCATCACGTCCCGCCAACGGCCGAGCGAATCGATCGTGTCGAGCCGCTCCAGGCAGCCCTGCTGGACGTCGAGGGCCTGCGTCGTCTGGTGGTCGATGACGGCTGTGACCAGGGCGTCCTTGCCCGGGAAGTAGTGGTACAGCTGGGACGGGCTCACGCCGGCCGCCGCCTGAATGTCCTCGATCGTCGTCCGGGCGACGCCCTGCTCGAGCATCAGCCGCGCTGCGGCGGCGACGATCCGGTCGTGGGTCGCCTGCCCCTTCGGAGTCAATCGCCGTGCCGTCTCGGTCATGGTCACCAGCGTACGGATTTTGGAGTTGATACTCCAATTTCCCTCCCGAACTATTGGAGCAAATACTCCAACCAGTGATGGGACCAACCTATGACGCAGGACTTCGCCGGCCGGACCGCACTCGTGACCGGCGGCAACAGCGGGATCGGCCGGTCCGTTGCCGGTCAGCTCGCGGCGCGCGGCGCGCACGTGGTGATCAGCGGGCGTGACGTGACCCGCGGGCAGGCCGCAGTGGACGAGATCCGGGCCGACGGCGGTACGGCGGACTTCGTGCAGGCGGATCTGGCCGAGCTGGACAGCGTGCGGTCGCTGGCCAAGCAGGCGCTCGAGCTCGGCGGTGGCCACGTCGACGTACTGGTGAACAACGCGGGCATCTACCCGTTCGGCCCGACCGCCGACGTACCGGACAGCGACTTCGAGGCGGTGTACGCCGTCAACGTCCGGGCGCCGTTCTACCTGGTCGCCGAGCTGGCACCGTTGATGGCGGCCCGTGGATCGGGCGCGATCGTCAACGTCACGACGGTCGTCGCGTCCGTCGGGATGGCCGGGATGGCGGCGTACGGCTCGAGCAAGGCAGCGGTGGACCTGCTGACCAGGTCGTGGGCGGCGGAGTTCGGCGCGGCCGGGGTGCGGGTGAACGCGGTCAGCCCGGGCCCGACCCGGACCGAGGGCACGGCAGTCATGGGCGAGAACCTCGACATCCTGGCAGGCACGACCCCACTGAACCGCGTCGGCACCCCGGACGAAGTTGCCGCCGGCATCGTGTTCCTCGCCTCCGACGCCGCGTCCCTGATCCACGGCGCCACCCTCCCGATCGACGGCGGCCGCCTCGCGGTCTGAGCGTCACGATCGTTCCGCCGGAAGTTACGCCGTACGGGTGTCCGCACAAGCTGACCACGATCCAGAGGAGGACATCATGCCGAGTGCGAACCTGGCCACCACCGCGGTGGCGGTCGACATCCCGGAGCTGACCGGCAGGTACGCCGCGGTCGGCGAACACACCGTGGCGTTCGAGACCTATCCACGCGACGTGGACCCGGCGCCGTTCTTCGCCGGCCTGCCCGACGATCGGTGCCAGTGCCCGCATTGGGGCTTCGTCACGGCCGGCGAGATCACGTTCCGGTGGGCCGACCACAGCGAGACGTTCCGGACCGGTGACGCGTACTACGCCGGTCCGGGACATCTCCCGCTGGTGACGGCAGGCACGAGCATCGTCGAGTTCAGCCCGACCGTCGAACTCGAGAAGACGATGGCCGTCGTCGGGACCAACCTGGAGCGCGCAGGAGCAGGCGCATGACCAGCGTCGCGGTCCGGGCCGAGGTCGACGCCTCGGTGGCGCGGCTGGTCGAGTGGCTCGAGACGGGGACCGCCCCAGCCGGGTTGCTCGCGGCCGGGTGCTTCACGGACCTCAGCCTGCCGCACTGGCGCAGGCAGCTCGGCTCCGGCGCGGCGACGATCGCCGCGCGGCGGGAGCTGCATCCGTATCCGGGAGCGGTACGCGTCGAGCGGGTGGACCGGACAGCTACCGGTTTCGTGATGGCGTTCGAGGAACGCTGGCCGGACGCGGGGCAGAACTGGTACTGCCGCGAGCAGCTCGCGGCCGACGTCGACGGCGCGGGGGAAATCACCGAACTGCGGATCTACTGCACCGGCGACTGGGACGAGGCCCGTCAGGCGCAGCACGCGGCGGAGGTGCAACTCCTTCGACCATGAGCAACTACCCGGGTTCGCAGTACCGTGATCGGTGTGACGAGTGGTCGGCGTGACAGCGAGCTGACGGCGCGGACCCGGGCAGTTCTGGCGTCCGCGGGCGGCCACGTCTTCGGCACGGAACCGGGACGGCTCGCGGCCGAGCTGTACGACGTACTCGCCCGGACGACCGCCCCGGCCGAGCGGGCCCGGGTGGCCGCAGCGCTGGCTCGCTGCTGGGTGTACGGCGGCCACGCGGATCGAGCCGCGCCGCTCGCGGACGAGGCGCTCGCGAACGCCGAGCAGACCGACGACCTTGAGCTGATCGCGGACTCGCTCGACGCGGTCCTGGCGGCGCACTGGGGTCCTGACGAACTGCCGCTGCGGGAAGCGACCGCCGCGCGTCTGGACGAGGTGTCAGCGCGGGCGCTCGATCCGGAGGCGCGGCTCCGCGGTCAGTTGTGGGGCCTGCAGGTCGGATGGGAAACCCTGCGGGTGCAGGCGATCCGGCGTCACCTGCGGTCGCTGGAGCAGCTGGCGACCGAGTCGCCGCGTGCTCTGTTCTTCGCGTCGTCGCGGCGATGGGTGTACGAGCACGTGTCCGGTCGTCCCGGCACCGAGTTGATCGCTGTCGCCGAGGACGCGGGGTCGGAGGCCGGGCTGGCCGACGCGTGGATGGTGACGAGCATGATGCGCGGCTACACAGCCCTGCACGCCGGCGACACGACGGCCGCGGTCGAGTTGGCCGAACTGATGGAGGACTTCGCCCACCGCGAGGGCGTCACGGAGGTGGCGACCGAAGCGGCGTCCGTCTGGGCACTGCTCGACCGCCCCGACCGGGCCCGCTCCCTCCTCGAACAACTCGACCCGCTGGAGACGCTGGAGAATCTGCCCCGGGACGTGAACTATCTCCTGAACCTGTACTGCGTTCTCCAGGCGGCGCTCGTGGTCGGCGACGAGAGGATCGTCGGTACTGCGGCCCGCCTGCTGACGCCGTACGAGAACCGGGCCGTGGTCAACGCCGGCGCCGTCTACTTCCACGGTGTCACCGACGACGTGCTCGCCGGTGCAGCCGCGTTCGCCGGCGACACCGAACGAGCCGAGCAACTCCGTTCCAGAGCGCTGACCACCTACGCCAAGCTGGGGGCCACCTGGTGGCACGACCGGCTGCAGGTGTCAGAGGCGGCCGGCCACACGGTCGTACATTTCCATCCCGCGCAGGACGACCTCTGGTTGATCGGCCAGGACGCCCGTCCGATGCGTGCGCTGCGCGGATTCGGCTACCTGCATCGCATCCTCGCGCACCCTGGTCAGGCCGTGTCCGCCATCGACCTGGTCACCGACGGCGCCACCGTCATCCAGGACGACGCCGGACCACAGCTCGATCGGCAGGCTGCCTCGGCGTACCGGAGCCGGCTGGCGGACCTCGGCACCGAACTGGACGAGGCGACCGCCTGGTCCGACCTGGCCCGCGTCGAGACTCTGACCGCCGAACGCGAGGCCCTGCTGGCCGAACTGAGCTCGGCGGCCGGTCTGTCAGGCCGCCGGCGTGCCACCGGTTCGACCGCCGAGCGAGCACGGGTCGCCGCCACCAAGGCGATCGGCGCGGCCATCACCCGCATCGAGGCCGTCGACCCGGCTCTGGCCGCTCACTTGCGCGACGCGATCCGCACCGGCACCGAATGCACCTACCGCCCCCGCCCCGACGACCGGCTCAACTGGCTCTTGTCCAGTTAGACCGGGCCGAGGGCAGGCGGCCGGCCTCATTCAGGGCGGGGTGTGAAGACGGCGAACTGGTTGCCGGCGGGGTCGCGCAGGTAGGCGAAGTCCGGGGTGCCACCGCCGTTGCCGATGCGCTTGTTCACCACCGTGCCGCCGAGCTGGGCCGCTTCGGCACAGGTCGCCTCGACGTCGGCGACCAGGATGTAGAAGACGGCGTGGTTGGGCAGCTCGCCGTTGGTCGCGAACAGGCCGCCCATCGGCTGCTGCGCGCCGGGCGCGGTGATGTTGCGGTAGTCGAGTCCGCCGGACGTCAGGCTGCCGGACGACTCGAACGACCAGTCGAACAGGCTGCCGTAGAACTTCTCGGAGGTCTCCGGGTCGTCGCTCGCGACCTCGAACCAGGCCAGCGTGCCAGGGGCTGGAGTACTCATGGATCTGTCTCCTTCGAACGTGGTGGGTACCAACGAGATCCACGGTCGCAGCGGTTCGCGACAGCCCTATGTCGGTGTTGGAAAAAGATCCTCCGGACGCAGCGCCGCCTCCGGCAGCTTGGTCTCGAGCCCGTCCACGTGCAGGTCGCCCGTCGCGGGCGGCCGCACCGGCCGGATCGCCGTCCGCTCGGCCTTGGTGATCCGGTCCATCCGGAACACCCGGTCCTGCTGCCGCAGATGACACCAGGCCGTCAGGTACGACCCGTTCGGGCCGACGACCACATGCTGCGGCTCGACCTCGCGGAGCGTCTCGATGCCGGCGCCGTCGGTGTAGGCGATCCGCAGCACCTGGTTGTCCCGCACCGCCCGCCAGATCTGCTCGGCCACCTCGATGTCCGGATCCGGCACCGGGCGCACCACCAGCCGAACCTTCGCGGCCGCGGTCCGCGCCTCGTCGAGGTCCCGTTGCGGCATCGCGGCGACGATCTTCTGCAGCGCGGTGCGCGAGTCCCGGGCGAACAGCACGTGATCACTGCGGCTCAGCGCGACGGCGACCGCCATCGCCTCCCGGGGCGTGAAGTTCAGCGGCGGGAGGCTCATCGCGCGATCCACGGAGTACCCGCCGGTCCGTCCTGGCTTGGTCGCCAGCGGCACGCCGGCCTGCCCGAGGGCGCTCAGGTCCCGCTCGATGGTCCGCACACTGACCTCGAAACGAGCCGCCAGCTGTCGCGCCGTACGCCCGCGGGGACCTGCGGCGCGCAACTCCTCCGCGAGGGCGTACAGCCGATCGATCCGGTTCATGCAACGCACCCTAGGCGCCGCCATGGACAGTTCTTATTGAGGGAGTTCGGCCCCGGTGCGCTCGGCGAGCATGTAGGTGGCGTACCAGACCGGCCAGTTCTCGTCGGCCTGGCCGGTGCGGGCCTCGTGCTCGCCGTGGGCGGTCGCGGCGCGGCGCAGGGCGGCCTCGAGGTCGTCGACCGAGGTGTACGTCGCCTCGCTGACACGACCCGGGAGACGCTTGGTGACCTCCTGCAGCAGCCAGGTGTTGCCGTCGGGGTCGCCGAAGGTCGCGAACGAGCCGTAGCTGGAGCGGTCGTCCGCGGGGCCAGGGACCCGGCCGTTGCCGGCGCCGGGCTCGAACTGCGCACCGGGCGCGCTCGGGTGGAACACGTCGCTGATCTTGGCGCCGGCCGCGAGCAGCTCGGACCGCGCGGCCTCGATGTCGTCGACGACCAGGTAGAGCCCTTGTGCCGTACCCGGCTCGGCCGCGGTGATGCCGGTGCCGAACTGGACCGAGGCGGGGGAGCCCGGCGGGGTGAACTGCACGACCCGGAAGCCGTTGTCGAACGCGAAGTCCGCGTCCAGCCGCCAGCCGAGGCCGGTGTAGAACTCCTTGGACCGGTCGGCGTCGGCCACCGGAATGACAACGGCTTCGAACTTCAGGTCGGTGCTCATGACGTCCTCCTGGGATCAATGGTTTCGCTGACCCCAATCTGCCGCTCCGCCGCCCCCGTGACACCAGTGGGAATACCTGGTCATTACCCTGGCGCACCGCCGTCCGGCCGTAGGGTCTGTCACTGTGGACCATCAGATCGTTCTGATTGCCGGTGCCGGGCTCGCGATCATGATCACCGCCTCGGTGTTCGCGCGGCGGACTGGCGTCGCCGCACCGTTGCTGCTGGTGGCGCTCGGCATCGGCGCCAGTTATCTCCCGAGCACGCCGGCGATCCACATCGAGCCGGAGATCATCCTCGCGGGCATCCTGCCGCCGCTGCTCTACACGTCGGCGGTGAAGCTGCCGGTGATCGACGTACGGCGCAACGCCGGGCTGATCTCGTGGTTGTCGGTCGTGATGGTGATCGTCTCGGCGCTGGTGATCGGGGCGCTGGTGCACGCGGTGTTCCCGAGCATCTCGTTCGCGCTGGCCGTCGCGCTCGGAGCGGTCGTCAGCCCGACGGACGCGGTGGCGGCGACCGCGATCGGGCACCGGGTCGGGCTGCCACCGCGGCTGATGACTGTGCTCGAGGGTGAGAGTCTGGTCAACGACGCGTCGGCGCTGGTCGTCCTGCGGACCGCGGTGGCCGCGCTCGCGGTCACCACTCATTTCAACCCCGGTCGCACCATCCTCGACTTCGCGTGGGCGGTCGTCGGCGCAGTCCTGATCGGCCTGGTCGTCGGGTTCCTGACCGTCGTCCTGCGTCAGCGCCTGGACGACCCGGTGCTGAACACCACGATCTCGTTCGCCGTCCCGTTCCTCGCCTACTTCCCGGCCGAGGAAGTCAACGCGTCGGGTGTCCTCGCGGTGGTGATCGCCGGCTTGCTGACCGGCGCGCTCGGCAACCGCCGGTTCAGTGCCCGCGACCGGCAGACCCAGTCGACGACCTGGACGACGATCAGCTTCATCCTGGAGAGCGGCGTCTTCCTGGCGATGGGCTACGAGTTGCCCGAGCTCGTGAACGATGCCCGCGCGGAGACCACCCTCGGCGAGATCACGGTGCTCGTCCTGCTGGTGGTCGGGCTGCTGATCGCGTTGCGGTTCCTCGGTCTGGCCTGGCCGGCGTTGCAGAGCCATTTCGGCCCGAGCGATCGCCACGAGCAGGTGCACGCCCAGCTGGACCAGTTCGAGGAGCGCCTGGAGTCCGTGGAGCCGTCGAGCCGGCGGGAGGAGAACCGCGTCGCGTGGGCCCGCAAACGGCTCGCGCGCGGCCGCGCCGACGCCGACTTCGAGGAGCGCGAACCGATCACGGCCCGCGGCCTGCTGGTGCTCGCCTGGGCGGGGATGCGCGGCGTCGTCACGGTCGCTGCGGCGCAGACGATCCCGGCCGGTACGCCGCATCGCGCGACCGTCGTACTCGCCGCGTTCATCGTCGCGCTGATCACGCTGGTGATGTTCGGCATCTCGCTGCCCGCGGTGATCGCGAAGATGCGGTTCCGGCCGGAGAGTGCGCAGGACAAGCGGGACTCCGTCCAGGAGCTGATGCGGCAGATCGGCGAGGCGGCGATCGACGCCGTCGGCCCGCTGGAGGAGCAGACCGTCGACGGCGAGCCGCTGGACCCGGACGTCGTCCACGTCCTGAAGGACCGGATCGTGCCGCGGCTCGTTTCCGGCAGCCAGCAGCTCCGCGAGACCAAGCCGGACACCCGCGAGCAGATGGCAGTCGTCCAGCGCCGCTACCTGGACGCGATGCGGGAAGCGTTGAGCACCGAACGCAGCATCGGGGCCTACAACTCCGACACCTACCGCCGGGTCCAGGGCTTCCTCGACACCATCGAACAACGCTTCAGCACGGCCTGACCGTTAGAGTCGGGTGCTGTGACTTTTGCCGCCACGATCGACATCCGCACCGGCCGCCGGCACGCCATCGACCCGATGATCTACGGGCACTTCCTGGAGTCCGCGTTCTTCGGCAACATCGACGGCGGTGTCTTCGACGAGGGATCACCGCTGGCGTACGACGGTCCCGATGCACGCAACGGTCTGCGCACGGACGTGATCAAGCTCTGCCAGGAGCTCGGGCTTCCCGTCGTCCGCTGGCCGGGCGGCAACTTCACGTCGGCGTACCACTGGGAGGACGGCATCGGGCCGCGCGCCGACCGCCCGCGCCGGCTGGAGTTGGCGTGGGGCTCCGAGGAGGACAACCACTTCGGGACCGACGAGTTCCTCGCCTGGTGTGTGGAGGTCGGGACCGAGCCGTACCTCGCGCACAGCTGCCGCGACGTCGACGAGGCGGTCCGCTGGGTCGAGTACACGAACTACGCCGGCGACACCGAATACACCCGCCGCCGGGGACGCGCGCCGTACGGCGTGAAGTACTGGGGCCTCGGCAACGAGGTGTACGGCGACTGGCAGATGGGCCATCGCCCCGCCGCCCGGTACGCCGCGGACGCGGCCGAGCATGCCCGCTTCATGCATGCGGTCGACCCGTCGCTGAAGTTCATCGCCGTTGGCAAGACCGACGACCGCGACGGCTGGACCGACGCCGTACTGCGGGCCGTGGGCAACCAGATCGACTACCTGTCCTTCCACCTGTACGGCGCGACCACCCAGCTGATCGACGGCGCCGCGGAGTACGACGCGATCGTTGCCCAGTCCCTGTACTTCGAGCAGCAGATCGTCGAGTACTCCGACCTGGTCGGCGCCGTCGCGGCCCGGGCCGGCGTCGAACGGCCGCTCGGTCTCGCACTGGACGAGTGGAACATCCGGCACGTGGAGCCCGCGAGCTGGCCGGATCCGCAACCCTCCGACGACGGCGGCACGGTCGCCCGCGACGTGGACGGGCTGCCGACGCATCCCGCGCACCGCGTGAACCGCTGGAGTCCGCGCACGCTCGCCGACGCACTGTTCTACGCCGGCGTGTTCCACGCCCTGCACCGCGCCGCCGGCCGCGAGGTCCCGGTGACGATGGCGAACACCGTCAACCTGCTGAACGCGAACGGCGTGATCGTTGCCCGGCCCAACGGTTCGGTGCGCGCGGCGACGTACCACGTCTGGGATCTGTACCAGAACCACCTCGGCCCTGTCGCGCTTGACGCCGACGTACGGTCGTCCGGCCGGCTGGTCGCCGTACGGCAGGGTGACGAGCGTGATGCGCGCGGCGAGTTCCGTACCCAGCCGGCGACGGTTCCGGACCTGGATGTGTCCGCGACGCAGACCGCTGACGGGCGCGAGGTCCGGATGGCTGTCATCAACCGCCATCGCGACACCCCGATCCGCGCCGTGCTGACGCTCGACGGCCGCCCCGAGGCATTGCCTGCTCGGTGCGTGGCGAAGCAGTTGAGCGCCGACGACGTACTCGCCGTGAACACTCTGAGTGCTCCTGATGCCGTCGTCCTGCGCGACCTCGGAACGCAAGAGCTGGCGGATGCGACGTACGAGTTCCCGCCGCACAGCATTACCGTGCTCTCCTTCGCGCGCTAGTGTCCTGAGGATGGCGAGTGTTCCGCGGGTGCTGGTGATCGGGCTGGATCCGTACCGCGTGCCCGGGCCGTGGGATCCGGAGCCGGTGGTGAGGGGGATACAGGCGGGGATGGACGACTTCGCCGCGCACGGCGTCGGGGTGCAGACGTGTCTGGTCGGCCTCGACGGCAGCGACGACATCGAGGCCGTCGTCACCGCTGCCCTGGCGTCGCGGGCGTGGGAGTGCGTCGTGGTGGGAGGTGGCATCCGCAAGTCCGAGGAGCAGTTCGAGCTCTTCGAGACGATCGTCAACCTGATCCGCCGGCACGCCCCGGACGCCGCGATCGCCTTCAACAACACCCCCGGCGACACCTACAACGCCGCCGCTCGCTGGCTCACCAGCGACTGAGGTACGCCGAACTCAGCGGAGGTCGAGTCGCATCAGCACCCGGGGATGGCCCGAGAGCGTGGACGTGGTGTCGGCGGCCTTCGTGAAGCCCGCGTGCTCGAAGTTCTTCCGGATGCCGGCGTACGCCATCGTCAGGTCGACCTTGCTGTCACCGTTGTCGAGTGGGTAAGCCTCGACTGCCGGTGCGCCGTTCGCCCGCGCGAAGTCCACCGCGCCCGCGATCAGCGCATGCGAGATGCCCTGACCGCGATGCCCTGGCCGGACACGGATGCACCACAGCGACCACACCGGCAGGTCGTCGACGTGCGGGATCTTCCGGTTCCGCGCGAACGTCGTGTCCGCGCGCGGAGCGATCGCGGCCCATCCGACAGGAGTGTCCCCGTCGTACGCGAGCACGCCCGGTGCCGGCGTCGCCCGGCACAACTCCGCGACGTACTCAGCACGCGCCTGCCCGCGGAGCGCGTTGTTGACCTTCGACGGGATGCGATAGCTCAGACAGAAACAGACCGTGGAAGTCGGCGACTTCGGCCCGATCACCTGCCGGACATCCTCGAACACGTCCGCCGGCCGCACATCGATCATGGCTTGCTCTCCGGTTGCAGGAGGTGGTTGTGGATCATGAACGCCGTCCGGAGTTCCTTGTAGCCGACGCGGTCGAACAGAACCGTCATCGCGGTGCCGTCGTAGTGCTCGACCAGGCCGGGCCCGAACGCGCGGTGCGTGACACGGCTGCCGACCGGGAACGGCTGGTCCTCGGGCGGTGCTGCGGTGCGGCCCGCCAGGTCGTTGTCGCAATTGCCGCACGGACCGTCGTACCGCTCGCCGAAGTAGCTCAGCAGCCACTCGCGCCGGCAGCCGCCGTACTCCGCGTACGCCGCCATCATCTCGACCCGGGACCGCGCGACCTCGCGGCGGTCGTGCTCGACGGACGAGGCGGCGGCGACGGCCTCGTCGACGCTGGTGGTGAGCTGGAATCGATGGCCGGCAGCAACCGCTCGCGCGTCGGTCAGCCGGCCGAGCGCGCGCTCGACCCGGGCGACGCTCAGGCCGGCCGCCTCGGCAAGCTCGGCGATGCTCCCCGGACGGCCCTGCTCGACGGCAGCGGAAACCGCGCGGAGGTCGTCGTCGGTGACACCCCCGGAGGCGAAGAAGCGGTTCAGGCCGAGGTCCGCGTGCCGGAAGAACAGCTCGACGTCGGCCGGTTCGCCGTCACGTCCGGCGCGGCCGATCTCCTGGTAGTAGGCGTCGACCGACGAGGGTGCCTCGGCATGGCTGACCCAGCGGATGTCCGGCTTGTCGATCCCCATCCCGAACGCGATCGTCGCGACCACGACCCGGCAGTTGCCGGCCAGGAACGAGTCCTGGACGGTACGGCGCTCCTTCGCCGGGAGCCCGGCGTGGTACGCCGACGCGGACACGCCGGCGGTGTGCAGGTCCGACGCGAGGTCCTCGGCATGCCGGTGCGTACCGACGTACACGATGCCGGGCCCGCGCGACGAGCGCACGTGGCTGAGCAGGCGGCGGTACTTCGTGTCGTCGTCGGCGAACGCGAACACTGCGAGGTTGAGGTTCGGCCGGTCGAAGCCCCCGACGACCACCTCGGGATCGGTCAGCTCCAGGCGATGCACGATCTGCTCGCGCACCGGGGGAGCGGCGGTGGCGGTGAGCGCCAGCACCGGCGGCCGGCCCATCGCCCGGATCGCCGCGCCGAGACGCAGGTAGTCGGGGCGGAAGTCCTCACCCCATTCACTGACCAGATGCGCCTCGTCCACAGCCATCAGCCGCGGCCGCGACGCCGCGAGCAGTTCGAGTACGTCGGGATGCGTCAGCTGCTCGGGCGACAGCAGCACGAACCCCGGCCGGTTGTTCGTCAGCATCTCGCGCGCCGCCCGCCCGCCGGCGTGGTCGGTGGCGTTCAGCTCCTCGACCTCGACATCGCCGAGCTGTGCCGACAGGGCCCGCAGTTGATCCCGCTGCAACGCCACCAGCGGACTGACCACCACCGTGACGCCGCCGAGCGCCAGCCCGGCCAACTGGTAGATCGCCGTCTTCCCGGTCCCGGTGGCGAGCACGGCAAGCGTGTCCCGCCCATCGACCACCGCGCGCACCGCCTCGGCCTGCCCCGGCCGCAACGCCGTGAACCCCAGCCGCTCCCGCGCCAGCGCCGCGACGTCAACCGACACGTCGAACCCTCATGCGGGAACGGTAATACAGCGGCGTCAGTGCTGTACGGCGTACGTCAATTTCTGGATGCCGTTCGAGTAGGACTCGCTGGAGGTCAGCTCGAGCTTGACCTTGTCGCGGTCGGCGTCGCTGAACAGCCGCTTGCCGGCGCCGAGCAGGACGGGGAACACGAGCAGGTTGTACTGGTCGATCAGGCCCGCGTCGGACAGGTTCCGGTTCAGGGTCGCGCTCCCGTTGACGATGATCGGGCCGCCCTCGGTCTGCTTCAGCGCGGCGACGTCGTCGAGCGAGCGCAGGATCGTCGTCTCGCCCCAGTTCGTCACCAGGTCGCTGTCCTGCAGGGTGGTCGAGACGACGTACTTCGGCATCGCGTTGTAGCCCGGGAAGTCGTCGGTCATCTTCGGCCACACCGGCGCGAACGCCTGGTAGCTGACCCGGCCGAGCAGCAGCGCGGTGGCCTGCTGCTGTTCCTCGCCCTTCAGCGCGTACGCCGACGCGTCGAACGGGATGTCCTTGAAGGTCCAGCCCGAGTTGCGGTAACCCGGCTCGCCGCCCGGGGCCTCCACGACGCCGTCGAGCGAGATGAACGCGGTGGTGATGAGGGTACGCATCGTGTGCTGCTCCTTGATCGGTGAGGTGCTTGTGCCTGTGCGTCGGGCACGATCCGGCCGAATCGACATCCAGCTGAATGTGACGCCGGTCACTCCGCGGTGACGAGCAAGACCGCGGACTCGAACAGCACGCCGTCGCCAGTGTCGTGAGCGGCGAGCGTGTCCCGCAAGGCGTCGCGGGCGCTGTCGGCGGCCGCCGGGTCGAGGTCTGCGAGCAGCGTCTGGGGTTCGCGGAGCTGGAGGACGTTCTCGTACGCCGCCTGTACGTCGGCGCCGTAGTAGATCGGTTCGCGGATCGCGGTGAAGGTCGGTTCCTGGAATCCGGCGGTGGTGAGGATGTCCCGGGTGAGGCCGGGGTCGCCGAGCGCGAACGGCGAGTTGTCGCGGAAGGTTCCACCGAGCGCTTCCGGGATCGCCCGCGCCCACTCGTTCTCCGCCCGCGGCTGCCAGACCATCACCACAAGCCGTCGGCTCGCGCGGCGCAGGTTCCTGAAGGCGCTGACCGGGTCCGCGAAGAACATCACACCGAAGCGGCTGATGCACACGTCGTACGCCGTACCGAAGTCGTACGTCGCCGCGTCCGCGAGCAGGTAGCTGACGTTGGTGTCCGCCGTACGCCGTCGTGCGTGCTCGAGCATCCGCTCCGACGTGTCCACGCCGACCACCGTGCCCGGCGCCGCGTCGATCCCCGCGTCCCGCGTCGTCTGCCCGCCACCGCAGCCGACATCGAGCACCCGATCACCGGGACGGACGGCACAAGCACGCCGGAAATGGTCCCGGTAGAACTGCATCTCCGCGTCGTAGTCGAACACGACCTCAGGCTAGTGCGGAAGGCGGGTCGTGGCGGGCAGCGGCGGGCCATAGCGGGTCAGGCGAGGGCGACCCGGTTCCCGTCCGGGTCCACCAGCGGCTCCTGAGCGGCCACCCCGGTGAGGCCCAGATGGTCGATCGTGGAAGTTGCCGAGGGCAAGAGTTTCACTGCGTCGGCACCCAGCCGGAAGGTGTCGCCGGCGACCCGCTCCATCCCGAGGTGGGTGCCGTAGAACTCGGCGGCGGCGTCGAGATCCGGCGCCGCGAGGCCGACGTACGAGAATTCCTGGACCGGTCCGGTCGTGATCGGCGGGACGCGGAAGTCCTCGGAGCGCTGCAGCAGTTCGACGCGGACGCCGTTCGGGTCGGACAGGAACGCGAGCCGTCCCTGCCCGCTGCCGGCCACCCGCGGCGAGGACAGGTCGTCGTACCCGAGCGCCATCAGCCGCGCGTAGTCGCCGTCCAGGTCGTCGGTCATGAACCCGACATGATTCAGTCCGTACGTCGCCTGCTCGTCGAGCTCCTCGTGGTGCAGAAGTTCGACCAGACCGGTCGCGAGCTGGATGTGCACGCGGTTGACGCGGGCGCCCGCCATGAACAGCCGGTCGACGACCTCCGCGCCGAGCCCGCCGTAGAACTCCAGGCTCGCGTCGAGGTCACGCACCCGCCCGCCGACGTGGTTCAGCTCGTAGATCATGCCCCGATCCTAGCAAGCGCTTTCCGACCGCGCTGCGTTCTCAAGAGGGCTGGCAGTGCGGGCACCACGCCGTACCTCGCCCGCCGACCCGGGCATGCGCGAGCGTGGTGCCGCACCGCGGGCAGGCGCCCGACGGATCGTCGCGACGTCCCGTCAGCCAGCTCTTGCGCGGCGGGACCCGGCCGGAGGGGACCGCCTGGCGAAGGACTGTCCGCATCCGGGCGTGGATCCGCCGGATATCGCCGGACCGCAGTTGGACGCACGAACGGCGCGGGTCGATCCGGGCCCGCCACAGGATCTCGTCCGCCAGCAGGTTGCCCAGTCCCGCGATCGTGGACTGATCCATCAGAGCAGGCTTGAGCTGACCACGCCGGCCGGAGAGCTGATCCTCGAGCTGTGTGACGGACAGCTCGGCGGCGTCAGGCCCGAGGTGTGCCAGCAGCCGATCCACCGTCTCCCGGCTCGGTGCGAGCCGGAGTCCGTGGAGCTTCCGCAGGTCCTCGTACCGCAACTCTCCGTCGCGGAACCCGAACACCACGCGATCGAAGCGATGCCGCTCCTCGTCAGTGGCCCAGTACAGCGCTCCCGTCATGCCGAAATGCAGCAGTACGGCGGGTTCCCGGCGAGACCCTGTGAGCGGTACGACGAGGTTCTTGCCGTGTCGCCACGGCTGCCGGAACCGATGGCCGACCAGAGCACGCTCCAGGTCACCGGCCGCGACATCCCGCAGGACGCCGGCATCGAGCACGTCGACGCTACGGATCGGGCGTCCGGCCGCGTGGTCGGCCAGCACCCGGCGGAATCCCTCGACATCGGGTAGTTCGGGCATCTCCTTCTCACCCGTACCCTGCAGCATGCAGGATGTGCCGATGCAGTCGTTGATGTTCGAGAGCCGGGACCTGTCCAGGACCGAGGAGTTCCTGAACCGGGCGTACACGAAGATGCAGATCGGTTCCGGCGCCCCGGGCGGCCGGGCGCGCATCTCGCGGGCGGCCGCGGCGTCGATCAGCGTCGACCGGCTCGGGATCGGGTTCGAGATGAGTTACGACGCCGATCCGCTCGGCAAGATCTGCCTGTGCGAGGTGTACTCCGGCAGCATCGAGGACCACGCCACCGCCGGCTGGGAGGACAGTTTCCGGCCGGGGGACCTGGTGTCGTTCGCGCCACCGGACCGGCCGTTGACCGGCACGGTCCGGAGTTCGTCGTACAGCATCACGATGTTCGATCCGGCGCTGCTGACCAGGGTCGCGGGGGTCAGCCGGCAGAGCAATGCGCCGGTGCGGTTGCTCGGTCACCGACCGCATTCGGTCCAGGCCGCCCGGCATCTGTCGCGGACGATCGCCTACCTCGGCGATTACGCGCTCCTGGACCCGGTCGTCCAGGCCTCACCACTGGTCGTCGCGTCGCTCGAGCAACTGCTCGCCTCGAGTGTGCTCGCGGCCTTCCCGAACACCACGATGGAGGGTGAGGACCTCGCCGCGCGCCCGACGACGATCCGGCGCGCGCTGGCTTTCATGGAGCCGAACGTCGACCAGGCGATCGGGGTCGCCGACATCGCGGCGGCGGCGGGCGTCACCGTGCGCGCACTGCAGACCGCCTTCCAGCGCCACCTCGGCACCACGCCGCTCGGGCATCTGCGCAGGCTCCGGCTGGCGGAGGTGCGCGCCGAGCTGCTGGCAGCCGACCCTTCCGAGTGCACCGTCGCGGGGGTCGCGGCGCGCTGGGGCTTTCATCATCACGGCCGGATGACCGCGGCGTACCGCGAGCTGTACGACGAGCTGCCGAGCGCGACGCTCGCGCGTTAAGGCAGTTGGCGGGTCTGGATGAGTTGCTGCGCGACGTCCCGCAGCTTCGTGTTCGTGTCCTGCGAGTACCGACGCAGGACGGCGAACGCCCGGTCGCTGTCGATGTCGTAGCGCTCCATCAGGATGCCCATCGCCTGGCCGACGAGCTTGCGGGCGTCGACGGCCTGCGCCAGCGCGGCCTCGTGCCGTGCGGACGCGAGCGCCACCGACGCGTGCCGGGCGAGGATGTGCGCGACCGCCTCGTCGTCGGGCCCGAACGCGTCCGGCTCGGGACTGTAGAGCCCGAGCACGCCGACCGTCCGGCCGGTCTGCGGGCCGGTCGCCAGCGGTACGTCGAGGACACTGCGGACACCGAGCGCGGCCACCTTCTCCGCCCATTGCGGCCACCGGTCGTCCGAGGCCGTGTCCCGGATCAGGACCGGCCGGCGATCGCGCATCGCGGTCACCAACGGTCCGTCCTGGTTGTTGATCTGCAGCTCGAAGATGTCGCCGATGAGCGGATCCGTCACGGCCGCGATCTCCGCCCGCGAGCCACGCGCGGACAGGGCCACACCGGCGTACGTGCAGTCCAGAGCCTGCAGAGCGAACTGGACCACCGCGTCCACGGTCTCTTCGATGCCACCCGCGTCGTGCAACTCGACGGCGAGGCTCGCGAACGTCGATGCAGCGTCTTCCTGCCCAGGGTCGATCAGGGTCATTGCGGGCTCCTCGTGAACTGGGCACGAGTGCCCCCCACCGGAACACGAGCTGCCTGTCACTCACATCATGCGCCACCTGAGCCTGTTTCCAACCTGCGGCGCGACAAATTGCGTTCCGTGGACAGGAGCTGTTCGTTGTCCGGCTAGGTTGGAGAGGTGCAGGTGGCGAAGCGGTGGGGCTGGATCGCGGTCGGCGTCCTCGTCGTGGGCGCCTGGGCTGCCTGCTCCGACAACAAAGAGGTGGGGACGGCCGGCGGGCCACGGCCGACTGCGAAGCCGTCAGTCACGAAGCCCAAGCCGACGGTGACCACCGCGCCTGCGAAGGCGTGGTACGACGACTACGACCCGGCGCATTTCGCGGCCGACGTACGGCGTTACGCCAAGCCCGCCGGGATCGACCCACAGTTGCTGATGGCAATCTTGTACGCCGAGTCGTACAAGCCGCACGACCCGAAGTTCGAGCGGCAGTGGGCCGAGGTCGACGCCGACCCGGCGTTCGGGATCGCGAACATGCACAAGCCCGCGTTCGACGAGACCAAACGCGGCCGGGACTTCGCGAAGCGCAAGTGGGAAGAGCTGCCGGACAACCCGGCGCTGGCGATCGAGGCCGCCGCCTGGCACCTCCACGACCTCGCGCAGCGGCTGCCGGCCAGTCGCGCCGACCGCTACACCAAGGACGAATTACTTGCCCTCGGCTACAACGCCGGCGGCGGCAACATGCGGATCTTCGCGCGCGGCCGCAAGGCCGGCCCGCAGGCGCAGTCGTACCTCGACCGCATCCACAAGTACTGGGCGAAATCCGCCGAAGCACTGAAGAGCTGACCGGGAGACACCGTGGACTTCGCAACCCCCGCCTTGGCCGTAGCCGACTGGCGCCGCCAGGTCTTCGGGCTCTACGACCAGATCCGCACCGAACCAGACCCAGCCAGGGCGCACACGCTCTGGCAAGTCACCCGCGACAACCTCCTGACCTACCACCCAGCCTCTCCGGTCCCGGTCGAACACCGCGACGCCTACCCTGGCGCACCCGTCGCCGAGTACAACCCGCAGTACCGCTTCGAAACGACCATCGACACTGACGTGAAACCCAGCAACTGGGAGTTCGAGTCGGCCACCGACGGCATCATCCCGTTCTCGAGAGTAGGCACGCTCCACCTGCCCATCGGCGACCTGGACGTCTGGTGGCTCGAGTCGTACGGCGGCGGGCTCTTCATCCCGGTCAAGGACACGAACAGGCAGACGTACGGCGGCGGCCGCTACCTGATCGACACCGTCAAGGGCGCCGACCTGGGCAGCGACCTGTCCACCGGCCGCTTTGTCGTCGACCTGAACTTCGCCTACAACCCGTCCTGCGCCTACAGCCCGGAGTGGACCTGCCCACTCGCCCCGGTAACCAACAGCCTGGCCGTCGACCTGCCGGTCGGCGAGCTCACCTCAGCTCTCGCCGACGCCTAGCGCGGTCAGCAGGACCAGTACGACGGTGACGACGGCGAAGAGGCCGTGACCGCCGACGACGGCCACCGGGAAGTGCCGCTCCGCCGGGACCTCCGCGGTCGCCGCGGTCCGGCTGCGGTACGTCGGCAGCCACCGGGCGAACATGGTGAACCCGAGCAACGCCACCGGCACGAGCAGGATGAACGCGATCCAGGCCAGGACGTCGCTGTCGACGATCACGTAGATGATCCACACGACCAGCCCGATCGCGGCCAGCGCGAAGTGGCCGAAGATCAGTGCCGGCGGGAAGTGACTCGCGCTCGGCTTGCGTGGACCGCCCTTGCTGATCCAGGTGTACAGCAGATAGAAGCCCCCGAGCGCGGTGATCAGCCAGGTGATCAGTGCAGCGATACCCATGTCAGCTCCTCGGTTGGAAACCCTCGGCCTGGTCCTGCTCCTCGGCCACCCGGACCCCGTACCGGAACGCCAGCTTGCCCCCGAGGTAGCCCGAGATGCTGAGGGCTACCAAGCTGACGCCCGACAGTACGATCGGCCCGATCCCCACCTGGTCGTCCGCACCCCGCCGCCACCAGGCGTTCACGGCGTACGCGACGGTGATGGCGACGTTCAGGGTGAGGTGGACGAGCCCGGTGCGGAACGCCGGAGTCCCGGCCGGGAGCGTGAAGAAGTCGAGCAGCCCGACGCTCGCGGCCGCCAGCGCGCCGGCGATGCCGATCACGATCAGCCAGGTCGAGGACCGGACCAGGTACGACGCGTCCGGCGCCGCGCGGGACCCGATGTCGAACACGAAACTCGCCACCCAGGCGCCGATCGGGACCGTGACCAGAACCGGATGGAACGGGTGGCCGTACGGACCGGTGAGTAGTGCGCTCACAGGACGCTTCGCTGCCGTCTGCCGATCAGACATCGGGCCTCCTTGTTTCACCAACTGAGTTTGGTCTTATTCGGCAACCGCGGTCAAGAGGTCGGCAGGCCTGGCTTTTTGCCCATCGAAGTTTGCGCATCGCGATGTCAGTTATGGTGAGCAGGTGGACGACGCGGCGATCGATGCGCTCGCGGCGCTCGGGGACGAGTCGCGGCGGCGGATGTTCGCGTTCGCCCGGCGGGCCGGACGGCCGATCAGCCGGGACGACGCCGCGACCGAAGTGGGGATCTCCCGGAAGCTGGCCGCGTTCCACCTCGAGCGGCTGGTCGAGGCCGGGCTGCTGCGGTCGCACTTCGAGCATGGCGGCCGGCTGCGGAAGGTGGGCCGGGCCCCGAAGCTTTATGAGCCGGTGAATGCCGATCTCAAGGTGTCGATCCCGCCCCGGCAGCCCGACCTGCTGGCCGCGATCCTGCTCGACGGTGTGCTCAGCGCCGGGCCGGGGAGCCCGCTGGACTCCGCGCGCCGGGCAGCGTTCCGGCGTGGTGAGAGGGTGGGGGAGGAGGTCCGGACCCAGGCGCGTCCGGGGCGGCTGAGCGCGGAGCGTGCGCTGACGTTGTCAGAGGCGACGTTGTCGGGCGCCGGCTTCGAGCCGGTGCGCCCGCGGCCGGGCTGCCTGCGGTTGCACAGCTGCCCGTTCCATCCGCTGGCGACGGCGCAGCCGGAAGCGGTGTGCGGCATCAACCATGCGTTCGTGGCCGGGATGTTGTCCGGCCTGGAGGCGACAACGGTCGAGGCGGTGCTGGACCCCGACGGCGGTGACTGCTGCGTGGAAATCACCGCCGACGGGACCACATCCAGCTAGGTCCAGCTAGGTCCAGCTAGGCCGCTGCTGCTTCCAGGGCGCGGGTCAGGAGTGCGGCCAGTGCCTCCAGCTGGAAGTCGGCCGAGGAGCCGACCTCCTCGTCGGACCCGTCGAGTGCCTTGGCGGCCAGGCCGGCCTTGGCGTCGATGAGGTCCGCGACCCGGGTGTCGATGGTCTGCGCCGCGATGATCCGCCACGCGGTGACCGGCTCGTCCTGGCCGATCCGGTGCACCCGGTCGATCGCCTGCGTCTGCTCGGCGTTTGTCCAGGACAGCTCGGCGAGCACGACGTTCGACGCGACCTGCAGGTTGATGCCGACACCGGCGGTGAGCAGCGAGCAGACCGCGATCGACACGTCGGGATCGTTGACGAAGGCATCGATGTTCTTCTGCCGGGTGCGCGTCGTCTGGTCGCCGCGGATCGAGGAGTACCGGATGCCGCGCTCGGCGAACAGCTCCTCGGCGGTGTCCATCACCTCGATGTGCCGGGCGAAGAACACCACCTTGCCGACGTTCTGCGCCAGCTGGGCCGCGTAGTCCGCGGCCAGTCCGGCCTTCGCCTGGCCGATCCGGCGGAACAGGCTGAAGACGTTGTCGCCACTCTTCTTGTTGGCCATCTCGGCCCGCTCCCAGCCGGCCACCTGGCGGACCAGGTCGTGGTCGATCCCGTCGACGACGATCCCCAGCCGGCGGGTCTCGAGCGCGGTCCGGTAGCGCTCGACGAGCCGGTCCGCGAGCTCCCGCTCGGCGGCCCGGATCGAGCGGCCGACCGCGCCGTCCAGCTCGACCGGCAGGTCGGCGATCCGGCGGGCCGGGATGTCGGCGGCCACGTCCACCTTGCGGCGGCGGACGATGCCCATGTCGATCACGCTCGCCCGCGCCGCCGCGGCGAACCCCGGATCGGCGGGCGTCAGGTCGGTCTCGTCGAGCTTGCTCATCAGCTCGGCGCGCGGCGCCTTCTCGTCGATCCAGCCGAGAAACTCCCAGATCGCGGTGAAGTCCTCGATCGAGTTGATCAGCGGTGTCCCGGTGAGTGCCATCATCAGCGGCCGGGCGGTCCGGGCGCGGATCCGGCCGGCCAGCTCGAGCACGTTGCGGGACCGCTGGGACTTCTTGTTCTTGATGAAGTGCGCCTCGTCCACGACCATGCCGCGGAAGCCGAGGTCGCCGAGCCAGCCGACGTGCCGGTCGAGGACCTCGTAGTTGACCACCACGATGTCGGCGAAGCCGTCGATCGAGTCGCCGTCGCCGTGGATCACCGTCGGCGTACGGCGGGGGGTCCAGAGGCCGGCCTCCCGGGCCCAGTTGGTCTTCACGACGTTCGGGACGACGGCCAGCAGCGGGTAGGCCTCGGCGGCCTGCGCGGCGAGCAGTGCCTGGGCGGTCTTGCCGAGGCCGGGCTCGTCGGCGAGCAGGAACGTCCGGTGACCCTCGGCCGCGGCGGCGATCAGGCGGGCCTGGTGGGGCATCAGTTCGAGGCCGCGGAGGCGGAGCGCGTCGATGCCGCCGGCCAGCCGCAGCGAGTGCGGGTCCGGGAGCGTCATCGTGGCGGAGGCGGACGCGTGCTCGAAGGAGCGCAGCAGCGGTCCGATCAGCTCCCAGCCGCCGAGCCGGCTCGGACCGGCCGGGCGGGACGGAGCGGCCGAGAAGTCCGGGGCGAGGAACGGGTTGGCGAGCTGGCGGGACACGACGGCCTGCGGGACCACCCGCCGGGTCTGGGTCTCCTGCGGAGCGACCGGCTCAGCGGGCTCGGGCTCTTCGGGCGCCTCCATCCCGGCCTCCTCCAGCATCTGCCGCCGGAGCGCGGCCGCGGCCTCGGAGATCACCGCGTCCTCGGCCAGCAGCCCGAGCAGCGACGGCTCCATCGCGGCCGTCTTCGCCAGGATCGTGGCGATCCCGTCGAGCCGCCGGAGCTGCTCGGTGCGGTACGCCTCGGTCGCGGCCTGGTCGCCGTTCACCCTGGCCCGCTCCTCACGGACCAGCAGCGCGACGACCTGGAACTTCGTCCGCGTCGACGGCTTGATGGCGCCGCGGGTGACCGCGTTCTCGACCTCGCGCACGGCCTGCGCGAGAACCTGGATCAGACCGTCGGACTCGCCGTCGCGGACACGCCTGCGGCGACGGGGAGCGGAACGGGTAGCGCCGGGCTGGCGCTGACCTCGTCGGGCCAACATTTCCTCCTGTGTCGTGCCACGACGGAGCCGTGGCGGAACGCCGGACCGCGCGCGGACCGCCCCGCCGACGAGACGCCACCCGGTGTCGTGCAGAAGGCCGTCCAGAGGGTCCCCAGGAACACGGCTCAGAATTCACCGCTCCTGTATGCGCGATCGGAAACCCATGCTACCCGCATCCGCCCGAATGCTGCAGACCGGCACCGGGTACCAGGTGAACCCGATCAGAATGCCACTCCGACGCCACCAGAAGGAGGTCCTTGCGATGCCCGCAGGATCGAGCCCGAAGCGTGAACGGCAGTACGAGCACATCAAGTCCGGCCTGAAGGAACGCGGCCGCAGCGAGGACGTCGCCGAGGAGATCGCGGCGCGCACCGTGAACAAGGAACGCGCCCGGTCCGGGGAGTCCAAGCAGAAGAGCCGGACGTCGACGCACGACATCTCGTCCGGACGGCGCGGCGGGCTCCGGTCGCACAGCGGCTCCCAGGGCCGCACCAAGGACCAGCTCTACAACGAGGCGAAGGAGAAGAACGTCAAGGGCCGCTCGAAGATGACGAAGGCTCAGCTCGAGAAGGCCGTCGGGCGCTGACGTGCAGCGGATCGACGGAGTACCGCTGACCGACGAGGAGCTGCGCGGGATCGACGCGTACTGGCGGGCGGCGAACTACCTGTCCGTCGGGCAGATCTACCTGCTCGCCAACCCGCTGCTGCGCGAGCCGCTCCGCGCCGAGCACATCAAGCCCCGGCTGCTCGGTCACTGGGGTACGACGCCGGGCCTGAACCTGGTGTACGCGCACCTCAATCGCGTGATCAGGCAGCGGGGCCAGGAGGTGCTGTTCGTCACCGGGCCGGGGCACGGCGGACCGGCGCTGGTGGCGAACACCTGGCTGGAAGGAAGCTGGACAGCGGCGTACCCGAACACCACGCGGGACGAGGCCGGGATGGGGAGGCTGTTCAAGCAGTTCTCGTTTCCCGGCGGCGTACCGAGCCACGTGGCCGCCGACGTACCGGGATCGATCAACGAGGGTGGCGAGCTGGGCTACTCGCTCAGTCACGCGTACGGCGCCGCGGCGGACAATCCCGGCCTGCTCGTGGCCTGTGTCGTGGGCGACGGCGAAGCGGAGACGGGACCGCTCGCGGCGTCCTGGCACTCGAACAAGTTCCTGAACCCGGCCCGCGACGGCGCCGTGCTGCCGATCCTGCACCTGAACGGGTACAAGATCGCGAACCCGGCGGTGCTCGCGCGGATCGGTGACGAGGAGCTGACGGCGCTGCTGCGCGGCTACGGGTACGAGCCGTACCTGGTCGAAGGCTCCGAGCCGGCCGCCGTGCACCAGGCACTCGCCGCGACTCTCGACGCCTGCCTGGACCGGATCGACGAGATCAAGGGCGAGTCGGCGCGGCCCGCGTGGCCGATGATCGTACTGCGGACGCCGAAGGGCTGGACCGGCCCGCAGACGGTCGACGGCGTCCAGGTCGAGGACACCTGGCGGGCGCACCAGGTCCCGCTGTCCGGCGTACGCACGAACGAGGACCACCTGCGGCAACTGGAGTACTGGCTGCGCAGCTACCGGCCGGAGGAGCTGTTCGACGACACCGGCCGTCCGGTGCCCGAGCTGGTCGAGCTCGCGCCGGGTCCGGATCTGCGGATGGGGTCGAACCCGCACGCGAACGGCGGTGTCCTGAGCCGCGACCTCGAGCTCCCGACGGTGGGGGAGTACGCCGTACCCGTGAAGACGCCGGGTGCCGAGGACGGGGAGCCGACGAAGGTGTTCGGGCAGTACCTCCGCGACGCGTTCCGGCTGAACCCGGACAACCTGCGGCTGTTCGGCCCGGACGAGACCGAGTCCAACCGGCTGAACGCCGTCTACGAGGTGACGGACAAGTCGTGGCTGGCCGAGCGCCGGGACACCGACAACCACCTGTCGCCGGACGGCCGGGTGCTCGAGATCCTCAGTGAACACACGTGCCAGGGCTGGTTGGAGGGGTACCTGCTCACCGGCAGGCACGGGCTGTTCTCGTCGTACGAGGCGTTCGTACACATCGTCGACTCGATGGTCAACCAGCACGCGAAGTGGCTGAAGACGATCAACCGGCTCGAGTGGCGGCGCCGGATCCCGTCGCTGAACTACCTGCTCACCTCGCATGTCTGGCGGCAGGACCACAACGGCTTCTCGCACCAGGATCCGGGGTTCATCGACCATGTGGTGAACAAGAAGGCGGAGGTCGTCCGGGTCTACCTGCCGCCGGACACCAACACCCTGCTGTCCACGATGGATCACTGCCTGCGGACGCGGAACTACATCAACGTCGTTGTCGCCGGCAAGCAGCCGCAGCCGAGCTGGCTGGACTGGGAGGCGGCCGCGCTGCACTGCGCACGAGGCGCCGGGATCTGGGACTTCGCCAGCAACGACGAGGGCGATCCCGATGTCGTGATGGCCTGCGCGGGCGACGTACCGACGATGGAGACGCTGGCCGCGGTCTCGCTGCTCCGCGAGCATCTGCCGCAGTTGCGGATCCGGGTGGTGAACGTCGTCGACCTGATGCGGCTGCAGGACGCCGCCGAGCATCCGCACGGACTGCCGGATGCGGAGTACGACGCGTTGTTCACGACCGGCAAGCCGGTGATCTTCGCGTACCACGGCTACCCGTGGCTGATCCACCGCCTGACCTACCGCCGGCGCGGCCACGCCAACCTGCACGTCCGCGGCTACATCGAGGAAGGTACGACGACCACGCCGTTCGACATGGTGGTACGCAACAACCTCGACCGGTACCACCTGGCGATGGACGTGATCGACCGTGTCCCGTCCCTCGGCACGCGTGCGGCCACCGCCCGCCAGTACTTCGCCGATCAGCGGACGCGCCACCACGCGTACGTCACGACGTACGGAGAGGACCTGCCCGAGGTCCGCGACTGGCGGTGGTCAGCCGAGTAGCTCGACAGCCACCCGGAGATCGTCGACGAACCGCGCGAAGTCCCGCCGATACTCCTCCGACCGCACCACGGCCGAAGGATGCACGGTCGCGACCGCCGGCCGTCCGTCCTTGAGTTCCACCCGCTTGCCGCGCTCCTGGGTCACGCGGAACGACGAGCCCAGGAGCGCCTTCGCCGCGACCGAACCCATGACGACGACCAGCGACGGCTTCACGATCTCGAGCTCGCGGGTCAGCCATGGATGGCAGGCGGTGATCTGACTGGCCGACGGCGTCTTGTGGATCCGCCGTTTGCCCTGGCGCTCGAACCGGAAATGCTTCACGGCGTTTGTGAGGTACACCTCCGACCGGTCGATGCCCGCCGCGTCCAGTGCCTTGTCGAGCAGGTGGCCCGCCGGCCCGACGAAGACGTGTCCTTCCTTGTCCTCGTGGTCACCGGGCGTCTCGCCGACCAGCATCATCCGCGCGCGCACCGGGCCTTCGCCGCCGACGACCTGCGACGCGTCCTCCCACAGGTCGCAGCCGCGGCAGTCCGGGAGCGCCGCGCGCACCTTCCGCATCCCGCCGTCGTGCGGCACCCACTGCTCAGCTCCGAGCGATCGCATACGGCTCCGGTACCCGCTCGGCTACCGAATCATGACGCGGGCGGAACCAACGCCAGCCTGATGATGACGAGGCCGAACAGCACCAGGGTCAGCGCGTGGACGACGGTGCACCACAGGCAGATCGCGTTGATCTGGAACAGCTCGGCCCAGATCAGATAGCAGACGAACACGACGCCGGTCAGTACGCCGGCCAGCCGCAGCCGCGCCGGCCACGGGGACGACGTCCGCCACATCGGGGGCACCGAGAGAGCGGTCATGCCGGCGAAGAACGCGAGCCCGAGGAGCGCGACCGGGATCCCGAAGACCTTCGAGTACTGACTGCTGGTGACCTTCGCGCAGTTCACCACGCCGGTGTCCGGGCAGGCGAGCGTCGTACCGGCGGTGAAGTGCTCGTAGGTGAGGTACGCCGCCACCGCGAGGCCGGCCACCGAGACGACCAGGGTCGCCCACGGGATCACGCCCAGCGACATCCGGGCCGTGCGTTGCGCTGTGTCGGGCACGGTCTCAGCCCTTCGGTGCGCCGAGCTTGCCCACCGCCGCGATGACGGGCTCGGTGGTGCAGACGTTCGCGGGCTGGTTGTTCGTCAGCTTGCAGATCGCCGCGGTGTAGACGTTGGCCGACCCGATGACGGCCTTGGAGATCGCGCTCGACGGGTCCTTGATCGCGTCGGCGATCTGCGCCTGGGTCTTCCCGGCCAGCACGTCCGGGTCGTACGTCGCCCCGGACCCGATGAACTTGTTGCCGAGGTCGATGAACGGGATCGCTCCGGCGCTGTCCTTGTCGACATACGGGACGTTGTCGTACTTCTGCAGCGTCGCCTGGTCGGCGGCCGACGGGGTGTCGAGCGGCTTGTAGCTGTTGCCCTGCACCTCGTTCGTCGTCGTCTCGACGCCGGTGAACGCCAGGTACTGACTGGTGTACGTCGAGCCGTGGAACGACAGCGACGGCGTGTTCGGGTGGACGTCGGCGGCGGCCGAGTGCGTCGTACCGAGGTCCTTGAAGGTGCCGAAGCGGGACAGCGCGACGACGACCGGCCAGCGCTCGGCGGCGCAGAACGGGCAGTACTCGGCGCCGATGTACAGCACCTTCGGCTTGCCGTTGTCGGTGAGGGCCGGCTGGTCGTTGATCGCCGACGGCGCGGCCTTGACGTCGGCGCTGCCGACGGTGGCGAAGGTGGAGGCCGGGATCGAGCTCAGCGCGGTGATCAGCGCGGCGTCGGCCGAGCCGCTGGACCCGGTGGCGGTCTTCTTGCCGCCGCCCACCAGCCGGATCGTCACCAGCCCGCCGACGATCACCACGACCAGAACGACCGCGCCGACCGCGAGCAGGAGCCGCCGGCGCTGCTCGGCCCGTCGTTGCGCGGCCTGCTGCGCCGCGATCCGCTCGCGGGCCGCAGCCTTCTGTTCGACACGCCTTGCCATGACTCTCCTCTGCTCGCGCACGGGCTCCCGAGGAACAACTATCCATCGGACCCGGAAGTTCCTGCCGCTGTGTCACTGTGAGGTTACAGATCGGCCGGACCGTAGGGTTTCCTGCCATGGACTGGAAGCAGTGGCACCAACAGTACGACGATCCCGGATCCGTGCTGTCGCGCCGGTTGGAGGCGGTCCAGGCACAGGTGCGGGTGGCTCTCGACCGGGCGCCGGCCGGACCAGTGCCAGTGATCAAACTCTGTGCTGGACAGGGCCGCGACCTCCTCGGCGTACTGGCGGATCATCCGCGTCGCGCGGACGTGCGGGCCCGACTTGTCGAACTGGATCCGGAGCTGGCCGCGGCGGCGCGGGCGCGCGCTCCGGAGCAGGTCGAGGTCGTCGTGGGCGACGCGTCGCTGACGGATCGGTACGACGGGATGGTGCCGGCCGAACTCGTGCTGCTCTGCGGAATCTTCGGCAACATCACCGACGACGACATCCGGCGGACGATCGCGGCCGCGCCACAGCTGTGCCGGACCGGCGCCACGGTCATCTGGACGCGCCATCGCGGCGACCCGGATCTGGTGCCGCTGATCTGCGACTGGTTCGAGGAGCAGGACTTCGAGCGCGTATGGCTGTCGGACAAGGACGCCGGCTTCGGCGTCGGCGTGCACCGCTTCACCGGCGTACCTCAACCTCTGGTGAAGGGTCAGACACTGTTCAGCTTCGTCCCGGGCGGAGCATGAGGAGACAGAGTGCCAGCAGGGCGGCGAGTACGACGTACCCGGCGTCCAGGACCGCGATCGACGCGACGGCCGCGACGAGGAGCGGACCGCCCGCGTCGCCGAGTTCGCGGCCGAGTTCGGCTGTGCCCATCGTCTGACCGAGCCGCTCCTGCGGCGTGCTCGCGGCCAGTGCCGCGAAGCCGAGCGGTGTGATCACGCCGGTCCCGGCGCCGATCAACGCGGCCGCGATCAGCAGGAACGCAACGCCGGGCAACGCTGCACACACGAAGCCGGCGGCCGCCAGACCGAGGCCGGCCGCGATGCCGGCGCGCGTCGTCAGCTTGCCGGCATCGAGAGCGCGGCCCGCGCGCGGTTGGATCACCGCGGCCGTTGCCGCCAGCAGAGAGACCGCTGCTCCGGTTGCGATGGTGCCGAGGCCGTCCGACGCGCCGGTCACCGGTAGAAAGCCGACGCCGACCGACAGCGCGGCGGTCGCGGCGGCGAGTGCCAAGGTCGGACGGAGGAATGCCGGGTCGGTGATCCGCCGGGCAAGGTCCAGAACGGTTTGCCGGGTGCGCGGCAACGGCGGTACGACGGGTACGGCGACCAGCGCCCACACCGCCACGGCCGCGGCGAGCACCGTCATGACGGCGAAGAGCAGCCGGAACCCGCCGAGCCAGACGATCCCGCCGCCGAGCAACGGACCGGCGGTGTAGCCGATGCTCTTGTAGAAGCCGTAGCTTCCGAACGCTCGCCCGTGCTTCGCCGACGGATTGAGCCGCGCGACGAGCGTCGAGGCGGCGGGGGAGAAGGCCGAGGCTGCCGCTCCCTGACCGAGCCGGGCGACCCACAACCACCCGGGCCGGTCCGCGACCACATAGGTGCCTGAGGCAACAGCAAAGCCGAGCAGGCCGAGGAGCAGGACGGGCCGCGCGCCGATCCGGTCCGAGATCGTCCCGAAGACCGGCTTCAGGAGGACCTCCGCGCCGTCGTACAGCGCGAGCAGAGCGCCGAGCGTCATCAGCGAGGTGACGGCGTCGGACGACATGCCTCCGAGGCTGGCCGCGACGGCGTGGGCGCCGAACGCGGTGGTGAAGCCGGCGGCGTAGAGCGGCCACATTCTCACTGGTCGACTCCGGGTAGTTGGTGCAACTCGCGGAACACGAGCTCGGCGTACTCCTCGCACCGGGCGGCGCAGTCCTTCAGCCGGGCGGTCGCCCCGGCGGCTTCCGGCGTACCGAAGACGTCGCGGCTGGTAATGTCGCGGTGCCAGCGGCGCAGGCGTTCGAGGCTCTGTTCTTCCTCTTCGAGCTCGGCCAGGGTGAACTTCCGGATCCGGATCTCTTTGGCGATCTCCGCCTCGAACTTGTCGCAGTCCCGCAGGAACTCGGTCCACTCCGCGCGGCGGGCCTCGTCGTACAGCCCGCGGAGCCGTTCGCCGTCGGTCGCGTCCTTGCCGGCTGCCTCGAGCGTGGTCACCTCGCCCTCGGCGCGGGCCACGAGCTGGGCCGTCCGCTGCCGCGCCGCCTCGAACACGGGCAGGTCCGGTATCGCCCAGACGCCCTGGCCGAGCGAGAGCGCGCCCGCCTTCCGGAGCTCACGCCAGACGGCCACCCGGTGCCGGGAGGGTTCGGCCGGGATCCGCACCACCAGAACCAGCCATCGGTCTGTCACACAGGTAACTGTAGCGCGCGTTACAGCCGCGCCCTATCTCGACACAGGCTCAGGACATCAGTTATGTTACATAGACGATGTCATATCGCCTCGGAGGTGTGTGCGATGGACCAGACTGCTGAGCGGTTGCTGGGGTCGGCCGGCCGGCTGTCCCGGGATCCGGAGACCGAGATCGACTGGGAGGCGCCGGTCGGCGACGGGTACGGCCTGTCCCCGGAGTGGAGCACGCTCTACGGGACGCCGTACTGGGACGAGCTGACCGAGGCGCAGCAGCGGGAGCTGACCAGGCACGAGTCGGCCTCGGTCGCGACCACCGGGATCTGGTTCGAGATGATCCTCCAGCAGTTGATCCTGCGGGACATCTACGACAAGCCCGCACGCAGCCCGGAGTTCCAGTGGGCGCTCACCGAGATCGCCGACGAGTGCCGGCACTCGATCATGTTCGCTCGTGCGACGCAGCGGATGGTCGAGCCGGTGTACCGGCCGCGGTTGCTGGCGCGGGAGCTCGGCCGGATGTTCAAGACCGTCGCGACCGGCGAATCGGCGTACGCCGCGATTCTGGTGGCCGAGGAAGTGCTCGACGTGATGCAGCGCGACTGGATGCGCGACCGCCGGGTGGAGCCGCTGGTGCGGACGGTGAACCACATCCACGTGGTGGAGGAGTCGCGGCACATGGTGTTCGCCCGCGAGGAGACCCGCGAGCGGCTGGCCGGCGCCGGGCGCGGGCGGCGCTGGGTGAGTGCGCTGGTGATCGCGATCGCCGCGGACATGATCGTGTCGAGCATGGTCGGCCGCGACGTGTACGTGAACGTCGGCCTGGACGCCGATCGTGCCGTGCGGGAGGCGCGGAACAACGAGCACCACCGCTCGCTGCTGCGGACCAGTTGCGCGAACCTGATGGACTTCCTCGGATCGGTCGGACTGCTGACACCCGCCGCGGCCCGGGTGTACCGGCGCACCGGCCTGCTGTGAGCCCACGATGACGTTTGCGATCTCGGGCGACTGCTGCTCGGATGCGAGCTGCGTGGCGGTCTGCCCGATGAACAGCATCCATCCGTCGCCGGGCGAGCCCGGATTCGGCACCGGTGCGAGTCTGTTCATCGATCCGCGGACCTGCATCGACTGCGGCGCCTGCGCGGACGTCTGCCCGGTCGACGCGGCCAAACCCGCTGACGAGTCCGCGCCCGGCGACGTGCAGCGCAATGCGGCGTACTTCGCGGAGCGCGAGCCACTGCAGGCGATGGATCTCGACAGCTGGGAGCCGCCGTCGTACCAGGTCTGGGGTGGCGGACCGCGGCGCGTGCTGGTGGTCGGCGCCGGCCCGGCCGGGATGTACGCGACGCGCGAGCTGCTGCTGCGGACTTCGGCCGAGATCACCGTCGTCGACCGGAGTGAGCAGCTCGGCGGACTCGTCCGGTTCGGCGTAGCGCCGGATCATCCGCAGACCAAGCAGATCATCGAGACCTTCGAACGACTGGTCCGGCACCCGCGGGTGCGCTGGCGGCCGGCCACCGATGCTGCGGAACTGCGGAGCGGGCCGGATGGTTTGCCCGACGGGTACGACGCGGTTGTCCATGCGGTCGGTGCCCGGCGGAGCCGGCGGCTGCGGATCACCGGCGAGGACGCCGCCTGCACCGCGGAGGACTTTGTTGCCTGGTACAACGGACGGCCCGGCGCTCCGGCTCCGGCCGACTTGGTCGGACCGCGGGCTGTCGTCGTGGGCAACGGCAACGTCGCGCTGGACCTCGCGCGGCTGTTGCTGAGCGACGAGGAACAGCTCCGCGGCATGGATATCCTGCCCGAGGTACGGCGGGTGCTCGCGGGCAGCGGTATCAAGGAAGTCGTGCTGCTCGGACGCCGCGGGCCGGACCAGGCGGCGTACACGGAGCCCGCACTGCGGGAACTGCTCGCGGTCGCCGGTGACCGCGTCGAGCTGCGGTACCACGCCCGGCCGGTCGCATGGACGGCCGGCGGGCTGGTACTCGACTCCGGCGAAACGATTGCGGCGGGCAACCTGTTCACCGCGATCGGGTTCGAGGGCCGGCCGATCGACGGCCTGCCGTTCGACGCCGCGCGCGGGATCGTCCCGAACGACCGCGGCGCCGTCGTCGGCCGCCCGGGGCACTACGTGGCGGGCTGGATCAAACGCGGCGCGCGCGGCGGGATCGGGGTCAACAAGGCCTGTGCGCAGGAGACCGTGATGACGCTGGTCAGCTCTTCCAGGGCTGCAGCTTCTCCGGGTTCCTGATCGCCCAGATGTTGGTGATGTGATCGCCGTCGACGTCGAACGCGATGACGGTCTCGGTGACACCCTCGAACTGGATCACCAGGCCCGGCTGGCCGTTGACCGTGCGCTCCAGGAGCTGCCGGCCGAGCAGGAACAGCGGCAGCCCGGAGAAGTACTGCGCGACGTCGGTGCCGCCGTGCACGGGCTCGAGCGCCGCGGTCACGATGCCGCCACCGTCGGCGACCGCGGTGACGTCGGGGTCGAGAATGCTGACCAGCGCCGGGATGTCGTTCGCTTCCCACGCCAGCTTGAACGCCCGGACCAGCTCCGCCCGTCGCGCCGACGGCGCCGCCGGGTGCTCGGCCTCACGGATCCGCCGGCGGGCCGACGACGCCAGCTGCCGGCAGGCTGCGGGCGTCCGGCCGACGATCTCGGCCACCTCCGGGAACGGGTAGCGGAACACGTCGTGCAGGATGAACGACACCCGCTCGGCGGGCGTCATCGCGTCGAGCACGACCAGGAACGCCATGTTCACCGACTCGTCCAGCGTCACCCGGTCAGCCGGGTCTGCGGCACCGGACGGGCCGGTGTGCCACTCGGTGCTCTCCGGCAGCGGCTCCGGGATCCACTCACCGACGTACCGCTCCCGGCGGGCGCGCGCGGAGCGCAGCAGGTCCAGGCAGATCCGGCTCGCGACCTTGGTCAGCCAGGCGGCCGGGTTGTCGATCGCCTGCTGCTCGGCCGGGGTCATCGCGTACCAGCGTGCGTACGTCTCCTGAACCACGTCCTCGGCATCGGCCAGCGACCCGAGCAGCCGGTACGCCAGGTTGATCAGCTGGCGGCGTTCGCTCATGATCGCGCTCAGGCCGGGGTCGGTCATGTCGGTCCTCTCATCCATACCTGTACGACGAGACGCTGCCGCGAACTGTGAGGTCTGACAATCCGCCCGGCTGTGCCGTCGTACCGGTCATGACAACACAGAACGCAACATCGCAGGCCGAGGTCCGCGCCGCCGTCGACCGGCTGGTAGAAGCCGTCCGGACCGGAGACCTGGCGACACTGAAGACCATCTTCGCCCCCGACATCGTCTCGTTCGACATCCAGCCGCCGCTGCGGCACCCGGGCGCGGCGACCAAGCAGGCCAGCTGGGAGATGGTTTTCGAGGCCTTCGCGCTGCCGCTCGAGTACGAGGTCCTCGACCCGACCGTCCTCGTCGACGGCGACCTCGCGGTCGTCTACTCGCTCAACCACATGAACGCCACGATGAACGCGGGCCCGAAGATCGACTACTGGCTGCGGGCGACGTCGACGTGGCAGCGGATCGACGGCGAGTGGATGATCGTCCACGACCACGTCTCGGTGCCCACCAACTTCCTCGAAGGCACCGCGGCGATGGACCTCACGCCCTGAGCCGGGCGCTTCCGAGGATGTGCGGGCCGGCCGGCGTGCTGCGGCCGGGCGGGAACTCGAAGGCGTCGAGCTCCTCGATCGCGAAGCCGGCCGCGGTAATGGCACCCGCGGTGTCGCGGTGCGTGTGGCAGCCGCCGACGAGCAGCGGCCACAAGGTGGCGTCGGCGATCCGCTGAACGGTGGCCAGGCGGCGACCGGGTTCGGCTGCGACATGTTCGTAGAACCTGAGCTCGCCGCCCGGCCGCAGTACGCGCCGCGCTTCGGCCAGCGCGGCGGCTTGGTCCGGGACCGAGCAGAGCACGAGAGACACCACCACGACATCGGCCGACGCGTCCGCGGCCGGCAGGCGGTCCGCCGTACCTTCGACGACGTCGACCGGGACGGGCGCCGACGCGGCCTGGGCTCGGGCGTGTGCGCGCAGGTAGGGCTCGGGTTCGACGGCGAGGACGCTGACGACCTCGGG
The DNA here is from genome assembly GCA_036503355.1 of Kribbella sp. GTDB lineage: Bacteria > Actinomycetota > Actinomycetes > Propionibacteriales > Kribbellaceae > Kribbella. The sequence goes on from DASXXB010000096.1 coordinate 98,007, forward strand.
TGGGTAGTGCGCGAAGTTCCCGCCGTCGCCCGCACCCACCTCGACGACCCGTCCCGACGTACCGGCCAGCAGCCGCCGGCGGTGACCGGTGGCGCCTTGCTCGTCCAGCGCGGGGCGGACGCGGGCGTACAGGCGGGCGAAGAGCGGACGTTTCATGAACCCACGATGCCAGAGTGTCGGATCGCGCCGTCCGCCGATCGTCTTCTGGGTGACAGTTGTTCGTCACCAGAGGAGACCGCAGTGCCTACCAACGTTTCTGCCGTGAAGATCATCGACATCGTGGTGTCCGACCTCGGCGCCGCGATCGAGTTCTACCGCCGGCTCGGGCTCGAGTTCGAGCGCGACCAGTACATGCCCGACGACCACGCCGGCTGTGACCTGCCCAACGGTCTGCACCTGATGCTCGACACCGACGCGGCCCGGGGCAAGATCACCGCCGGCTGGACGCCGCCCAAGCTCGGCCGGATCTTCCTCACCTTCGAGTACGCCACCCCCGCCGAGGTCGATGCGGCGTACGCCGAGCTTGTTGCGGCCGGCGTGACCGGGCTGCAGGAGCCGTACGACGTGCCGTGGGGGATGCGTTACGCGACCGTCGCGGATCCGTCCGGGAACGGTGTCGATCTCTACGCCACCCTGCCCGCGTCCTGAGCCAGACTGTCTGCGAGGAGGTGTGCAGGTGAAGTATGTGCTGATGTTCGTCGAGACCGAGGAGTTCGCGCAGGAGTTCGCGGCGCTCGGGCCGGCCGAGCGCGAAGCGGCGTACCAGCGGGTCTACCAGTGGTTCGACGACTACAAGGACAAGATCACGAACCGGGGCAGCAAGCTGCAGGGCGCCGAGACCGCGACCACGGTCCGGCTGTCCGGTGGCACGGTGATGACCACCGACGGGCCCTTCATCGAGGGCAAGGAAGTGGTGTCCGGGTTCGCCGAGATCGAGGTCGAGGACCTCGACGAAGCGCTGCGGATGGTGCGGACCTGGCCGGCCTGCCCGGTGGTCGAGATCCGGCCGGTCGTCAAGATGTGACGCCGGTGCCGAGTACCCAGGACGAGCTCGCCCGCGTGGTCCGCGACCACGCGGGCCGGCTCGCGGGTGCGCTGGTGTCGTTGCTCGGCGACTTCGCCGCGGCCGAGGATCTGGTGCAGGACGCCGTCGAGATCGCGCTCAAGCGCTGGCCGGTGGAGGGCATCCCGGAGCGGCCGGACGCGTGGCTGTTCACGGTCGCGAAGCGCCGCGGTCTCGACGTACTGCGTCGTCAGCAGAACTACCGCGCGAAGCTGGCCGAGCTCGAGCCGCCGGTCCAGCCGCCGCCGGACGACCGGCTGCGGCTGATCTTCACCTGCTGCCACCCGGCGCTGGCCCGCGAAGCGCAGGTCGCGCTGACGCTCCGGGTGGTGTGCGGCCTCACGACGGGGCAGATCGCGGCTGCCTTCCTGGCGTCGGAGGCGGCCGTCGGGCAGCGGATCACGCGAGCCAAGCGCAAGATCACCGACGCGGGCATCCCGTACCGGATCCCGCGCGACGACGAGTTGCCCGAGCGGCTGTCCGAAGTACTGACCGTCATCTACCTGCTCTTCAACGAGGGCTACCTGTCCAGTACGGCGGAACGCGCGCACTCGCGTGACCTCGTCGACGACGCCGAATGGCTGACCGCGCTCCTGCACGGGCTGCTGCCGAACGAGCCCGAGGTCGCGGGCCTGCTCGCGCTGATCCGCCTGCATCGCGCCCGTACGGCGGCCCGCTTCACGCCGAACCTGGTGCTGCTCGCGGACCAGGACCGCACCTTGTGGGACCACTCCGCGATCGCCGAGGCGACCGCACTCCTGACCCGCACGGCCCGCCGCCATCGCGCGCCCGGTCCGTACCAGCTCCAGGCCGCGATCGCTGCCTGCCACAGCGAGGCGGCGACCTGGTCGGAGACCGACTGGCCGCAGATCCTCGTCCTGTACGACATGCTGCTGGTCCTGCAACCGAGCCCCGTGACCTGCCTGCACCGCTCGATCGCACTGTCGTATGTGCGCGGATCAGCGTCCGCCCTGACCGAGCTCGACGCGCTGTCCGACGAGCTGGACGGCTACCCGCTGTTCCACGCGACCCGCGCCCAGTTCCTCCGCGACCTCGACCGCCCCGCCGAGGCCCACGCCGCCGACGAACGCGCCGCCGAACTCACCACGAACCCCGCGCAGCTGGACCTGCTGCACGAGCGCCTCGCGCACCGGAAGGAGAACCGGACATGGCAACGATCGTGACCAAGGTCGAGGTCGAACGGAACGCCGACGAGGTGTTCGCGTACGTCACCGACCCGGACCATTTCCCCGAGTGGCAGTCGAACGTGACCAGCGGGCATCTCGAGGGCGGCGCGCCGGTGGTCGGCGCGAAATGCCTGACGACGCGCAAGATCGGTGGCCGGGAACGGGACGTGACGTCCCGGCTGACCGTGTTCGACCCGCCGCGGTCGTGGGCGGTGCGCGGCGAGGACGGCCCGATCCGCGCAACCGTCAAGGTGACCGTCGAGCCGATCAGCGGCCGCGACGCCAGCACGGTGACCATCGGCCTCGACTTCGAGGGCCACGGCATCGGCAAGCTCCTGGTGCCGCTGATCGTCGTACCGCAGTCCCGTAAGGAGATGCCCGCCAACCTGGCCCGCCTGAAGACCAACCTCGAGCGTTAGACGCTGCGCAGTACCGAGACGACGACGCCGAGGATCGTGGCGTTGTCGCCGTCGATCACGTCGTACGCCGGGTTCCGGGGCTCGAGGTACACGTGGCCGTTGCGCCGGCGGTACACCTTGACGGTGGCTTCCTCGTCGATCATCGCGGCGACGATCTGGCCGGAGTGCGCCTCGGCCTGCTGCCGCACCACGACGATGTCGCCGTCGCAGATCGCCGCGTCGATCATCGACTCACCACGGACCCGCAGGCCGAACACGGTGCCGCGGCCGGTCAGGCCGCGGGGGAGCTGCAGTACGTCGTCCACGTGCTCGACCGCGGCGATCGGCGTACCGGCCGCGATGTCGCCGACCACCGGGACCGGGACGTTCTCGTCGCTCGTGGACTGCTTGGTGGTGTCCTGCAGGAACATCCGGACGTCGATCGGCCGCGACACCGACGGGCTCCGGCGCAGGAAGCCCTTGTCCTCCAGGCTGGCGAGGTGCTTCGACACCGACGACGAGGACCGCAGCCCGACCGCGTCACCGATCTGCCGGCTGCTCGGCGGGTATCCGTGCCGCGTCACCCAGTCCCGGATCACCACCAGAATCCGCTGCTGCCGCTCCGGAAGCGCACCAGTGTCCAGGTCGCCGAACAGATCAAGATCAGTCACCGCGAAATCCTAGAACTCCGGCGCCTGTTGGTGGCACTCCGACCCGCAATGAAAGGGTGCGAGTGTGGATGGTCCTGAAGAGCGGGTGCTGGCGGCGTTCGGGGTGTCGGAGCCCGCGGTGCGGTTGGTGGGTGGACAGGGGGAGACGTGGCGTTCTGGTGGGGTGGTGCTCAAGCGGGCCGATAGTGAGAGTGCCTGGCGGGCTGAGGTGTTGAGTGAGTTGCCGGAGTCGAACGAGTTCCGGGTGCCACGGCCGGTCCGGGCGGCTGGTGGGGAGTGGGTTGCGTTCGGGTGGGAGGCGAGTGAGTTGCTGGTTGGGGCGACCGACGTGCGACGGCAGGACGACGTGCTCGTTGCCGCGGCCGCGTTTCACGAAGCAGTTGCTCAGCTCCCGCGGCCGCACTTCCTCGACGCGCGACACGATCCGTGGGCGGACGGCGATCGCGTCGCCTGGCGTGAACAGTCGTACGCCGGGACACCGCCGTACGACGAACTTGCCGGGCCGCTCGTCGACGCCTGGCGACCGGTGGACTTGCCGGCACAGGTGGTACACGGCGATCTGCCCGGGAACGTGATGTTCGCCGACGGGTTGCCCCCGGCGATCATCGACTGGCCCGTGTACTGGCGGCCACCGGCGTGGGCGGCGGCTGTTGCGGTGGCGGATGCACTCTGCTGGTACGGCGCCGAGCCGGCACTCGCCGCGCGCTGGGCGCACCTGCCGGAATGGGGCCAGATGCTGATCCGGGCGCTGCTCTACCGGATGACGACCGACGACCTGGCGGGCGGAGCAGCAACCTGGACGGAGGCCCGGCGCGCGGGCTACCGGCCGGTGATCGAGCTGGCACTCTCGTACAGCGGCTGATCGTTCAGCTGTGTGCGGGCGGCCGCTCGGCGAGCAAGTGGAACGGTGCCGGCGGCAAGGATTGCGAGGGCGGCGCCGATCCAGCCGACGGACGAGTAGCCGGCGCCCGCGTCGAGGGCCAGACCGCCGAGCCACGGGCCGACCGTGATGCCGACGTTGAATGCGGAGATGTTGAACGCGGCGGCCAGCGTCGGCGCGGAGCCGGCGACGCTGAACACCCGCGAGTTCACGGCCGGGTTGGTGCCGAACCCGAATGTGCCGACCAGAACGATCGCGGGTACGGCGAGCCACGGCGTGCCGGTGGCCAGGGCCAGGATCACCGCGGCGGCCACCACCCCGGCGAGGCTGACGACGAGCGTGCCGAACGGGCGCCGGTCGGCGGTTCGTCCGCTGATCGTGATGCCGAGCAGCGCGCCGACGCCGTACAACGCCAGAATCACGGGCACCCACCCTTCGGACAGGCCGGTGGGACCGGTGAGCAGTGGCGCGAGGTAGCTGAAGATCACCAGGATCGCGCCGGTCGACAATGCCGTCGTGCCGTACGCGAGCCACAGCTGCGGATTCACCATGCTGCGTAGCTCTTCGCGCAGTTGCGGGACGCTCTCCGACCGGCCGCGCGGGATCGTGGTGACGACGCCGACGATCGCGAGCACCGACAGTGCGGCGACCGCCCAGAATGCGGAGCGCCAGCCGAGGTGCTGGCCGAGCAACGTCCCGGCGGGGAGTCCGACGATCGTCGCCACGGTGAGGCCGCCGGCGAGGATGCTCATCGCCTTCGCCCGAGCCTTCGGGCCGGCCAGCTCGATGGCGGTCACGGACGCGACCGCCCAGAATCCGGCGTACACGAAGGCACCTGCGACGCGGGTCGCGAGCAGGATGCCGTACGACGACGTGAGCGCGCCGGCCACATGGGTCAGCGCGAAGATCGTCAGGAACGCGAGCATCGCCGCGCGTCGCGACCAGCGCAGCGTGCCGACGGCCAGGATCGGGGCGCCGACCAGCATGCCGACCGCGAACGCGGAGATCAGCAGGCCGGCGGCGGGGATCGACACGTCGAGGTCGGTCGCAATCTCGGGCAGCAGGCCGGCGAGCATCAGCTCGGACGTGCCCTGGGCAAAGATCGCCAGGCCGAGCAGATAGACAGCGCGAGGCATGGAAGTCCTCTCGGGGATGGGATCGATCGGTTCAGAACGCGAGCAGGATCAGAAGCTGCGCAGGGTTGCTTCGACGACGGCGCGCTGGCTCTCGGGCGCCGCACCGCGGCGTGCGGCGACTCGCAGGCCGCCGAGGACGGTGAAGACGTACGCCGCGAGTCCGGCGGCGTCCTGCTCCGCGTCGAGTTCACCAGCGGTCTGCGCCGCCCGGATCGCCGCGGTCAGGGCGGCCAGCTTGACCTCGTGGTCGCGGTCGAGCAGGCCGGTGATGTCGGCGTCCTTCGGACCGAGCTCGACGATCGTGTTGATCACGAAGCAGCCGGCCGGCTCGTCGGGGTCCGGCTCGACGGCGGTCCACAGGATCCGGCGGATCCGCTCGCGGATCGGCAGCGTCTCGTCCTGGATGAGCTCGAGCTGAGCGGCGGTGAAGCGGTCGACGTACCGCCGCAGCGCCCGGTCGAACAGGTCGTGCTTGCTGCTGAACGCGTTGTAAATGCTGCTCCGGCCGAGGCCGGTCGCCTCGCAGAGGTCCTGTGTCGACGTCGCCTCGTAGCCGGAGGACCAGAACAGGTGCATCGCGGCGTCGACGGCGCGATCCTCGTCGAAGGTCCTCGGTCTCGGCATGACATCGAGCCTAGCACGTTATGCACTGATCGATCCAAAACAATCCTGGCATCCGCAGCCGATAGCATCTGCGCATCGGGGCGAGTGCCGGACGCTCTTCGACAGCGGACCCGGCGCTCGCCTTCACTTGGGGGCACTGCACCGCCTACTTCGAATCTGGGGAGCAATGTGAGGTTGTTCAGACCTGGGGGGCTCGCACTCGCCCTCGCGCTGGTGGCGGGCATTACCGCCACCGGCCCGGCGGCCGCCGAAGACACGAAGACCGTGTCCTATCGCGGCTACCAAGTGACTGTCCCGTCCACCTGGCCGGTGGTCGACCTGGCCGCCGACCCGACCGCCTGTGTGCGCCTCGACCGCCCTGCGGTGTACCTCGGCCGCAGTACGGCGCAGGCCGACTGCCCGGCGCACCTGGTCGGCCGGAGCTCCGGCCTGATCCTGGAACCGCTGACCACGACGCAGGCGTCCAGCGACGGTCTGCTGCGCCGTGCGGTCGCCGATGCCGGCGTACTCGCGACGGCGTACTACGCACCGGGCGGCGAGCAGGCGGCGTACGACGTGCTCGGCACCGGCCGCGTCGTGTCCAAGACGCCGTCCGCGCGAGTGGCTCAGCAGGCCACGGTCGCTCCGTCGGTGGTTGCTACCGGCAACTTCGCCGGTGCCGGGTTCGACACCTGCACTGCGCCGAGTCAGGCCGCGATGGACGCCTGGCGGCCGAAGTACCAGGGCATCGGCATCTACATCAGCGGTAGTACGCGGGCCTGTGCCCAGCCGAACCTGACCGCGAGCTGGGTGTCGGCGAACGCGGCGAAGGGCTGGCAGTTCCTGCTGATCGACGTCGGCTATCAGGCGCCGTGCTCGACGCTCAAGAACAAGATGTCGTCGATCGCGTCGACGGCCCGGATCCAGGGCCAGAACGCCGCGATCAACGCCGTCGCTGCCGCGCAGGCGCTCGGGTTCGCCCAGCGGAGCGCGATCTACAGCGACATCGAGTCCTACGCCTCGAACGCGGCCTGCGCCGCGGTCGTGCTGTCCTACCTGAGCGGGTGGACGCAGACGCTGAACGCCCGTGGGTATGTCGGTGGTGCGTACGTCGCAGCGGCCTCGGGTGGTGTCGATCTGGCCAAGGCCTACACCAGCACGGCGTACACGCGTCCGGACAACATCTGGTTCGCTGACACGGCGTCGACGACGCTCGGCACGAGCTCACGGATCCCGGCCACCTACTGGAGCAATCACCAGCGCGTCCATCAGTACGCCCTCGACGTCAGCGAGACCAACGGCGGCGTCACGATGTCGATCGACCGGAACTACCTGAACCTGACAGCTCCGCCGCCGCCCGTCAGCAGCTTCGGCGTCACCGGAGGAGTCGCAGCCGCGGGGCTGCGCTGGACGAAGCCGGCCAACACCACGCTCGGCCAGATCATGGTCCGCAGCGCGGTCGGGTCGACTCCGCCGGCGCTGACCACGTCGGGGACGGCGGTCTACAACGGTACGGCGAGCATGTACACGCAGACCGGCCTCTCGAATTCGGCCAGCTACGCGTACCGGGTGTGGGTGAAGGACAGCCGCGGCAAGGTTGGACCAGGCGTCGACGTACGGCTGGTGGGCTCGAAGGCCACGATCGGGACGAGCCCCGCGTCGATCATGTACACAGGCGCAGTCACGCTCTCGACGGCCGTCACGCGGCTGGACGGCGGTAAGCTGGCCGGCGTGCCGGTGGTGTTGTACGCGAAGGCGAAGACCGCGAGCAAGTGGTCGACGGTCGGGTCGTTCACGTCCGACGCGAACGGGATCGTGAAGACGACCCAGAAGCCCGCCGTGTCGACGTACTACATGTGGGGCTACAACGGCACCGCCGGCGTACTCGGGACGCGCAGCGCGGCTGCACTGGTGCAGGTCCACCCGGCGATGTCGGCGTACCTCACTCCGGCCGCGATCAGGCTCGGCGGGTCGACGGTGCTGTACGGGTACCTGAACCCGCCGCATGCCGGTACGACGGCGTACCTGCAGCGGCGTTCCGGTACGGCGTGGGCGGCCGTGACCACCGGCAAGCTGGCGACGAACGGCAAGTACGCGTTCGCGATCAAGCCGACGGCTCGCGGTACCTTCACGTACCGCGTGGTGTGGCTGGCCGACGCCGACCACCAGGGCACGCAGACGGCGTCCAAGGTCCTGACCGTCAGCTGACATGGACATCTATCACGTCAACGGCATCGAGCTCTGTGCGGAGACGTACGGCGATCCGGCCGATCCCGCGATCCTGCTGATCCACGGCGCCGGTGCGTCCATGCTCTGGTGGGACGCCAGGCTGTGCGCGGAGCTCGCCCGCCGCGGCCGCTACGTGATCCGGTACGACCAGCGCGACACCGGGCAGTCGACCACCTTTCCGGTCGGCGCGCCGGGCTACGCGATGAGTGACCTCGCCGCGGACGCCGCCGGCCTGCTCGTTGCCCTCGGCATCGAGCAGGCACAGGTGGTCGCCCAGTCGATGTCCGGCGGCACGGCGCTGACCCTCGGCATCGATCATCGGCCACGCGTCGTGTCGCTGACCTTCGTGTCGTCGAGCACCGGCGGCGAAGGGCTTCCGCCGCCGTCGGCCGACATGCCACGGCTGAGTACGCCGGACTTCGGCGATCCGGCAGCGGTCGAGGAGTACGTCGTACGGTCGATCGAGGCCGAGGCGGCCGGGTACTTCGACGAGGCCTCGGCGCGGGCGCTGGTGCGGCAGGACATGGCCCGGGCGCGGAACTACCAGGCCTCGCTGACCAACCACTACGCCATGACGTTCGACGGGCCGCGCAACGGCGGGTTCGGGGACCTGACTGTGCCGGTGCTCGTGATGCACGGCGACGCGGATCCGCTGCTCCCGCTCGCACACGGTGAGGCGATCCGGGATGCGGTGCCGGGTGCACGCCTGGTCGTTCTGCGCGGGATGGGTCACGGCCTCTCGGAGCCGTACTGGCCGGCGTTCGTCGACGAGCTGACGAAATAGCAGGTGTGCCCGGTCCGTCCCCGGGCACCGGCGGGACAGTTCTGCGTTTCCGACGGTGGAGGAAGTCATGACTGACCGCAAGATCGCGTTCCTGGTGGCCGCCGAGGGGATCGAGCGGGTCGAACTGACCGAGCCCTGGAAGGCGGTCAGCGAGGCCGGCTACCAGCCGGTGCTGCTGAGTCCGAAGGCCGGCAAGGTCCAGACGTTCAACCATCTGACCGCCGCGGAGACCTGTCCGGTCGACCAGACGGTCGCGGACGCCTCCGTGGAGGACTTCGAGGCGCTCGTGCTGCCGGGTGGCGTCGCGAACCCGGACGCGCTGCGCACCGATCCGAAGGCAGTCGCGTTCGTGAAGACCTTCATGGACTCGGGCAAGCCGGTGGCGGCGATCTGCCATGCGCCGTGGACCCTGGTCGAGGCCGATGTCGTGCGCGGGCGGCGGATGACCTCGTGGCCGAGCCTGCAGACCGATCTGCGCAACGCCGGGGCCGAGTGGGTCGACGAGACGGTGGTGACCGACGGCAACCTGATCACCAGCCGGAAGCCGGACGATCTGCCGGCGTTCAGCAAGACGCTTCTGGGCGCACTCGGCTGACAGGGGTTTTGCTCCTGGATCCATAGGTGTCTAATCGAAAGGAGCGGGCGGCACGGGAGGTCGCATGGCCACAGTCAGCGGGCAGGCCGGGATCACCGAACGCACCGGATCGGCTGCGGTCGAAGTACGGCGGCCACTGGGGCAGGTGATCGGACGGCTGCTGTCCTCGACCGACCACAAGGTGATCGGGCAGCTGTACCTGGTCACGTCGTTCGCGTTCTTCCTGATCGGCGGCGTGATGGCGCTGCTGATCCGTGCCGAGCTGGCCGAACCAGGCCTGCAGTTCGTGAACGAGGAGACGTACAACCAGCTGTTCACGATGCACGGCACGATCATGCTGCTGCTATTCGCGACACCGCTGTTCATTGGCTTCGCCAACGTCATCATGCCGGTCCAGATCGGGTCGCCGGACGTCGCGTTCCCGCGGCTGAACATGTTCAGCTACTGGCTGTTCCTGTTCGGCGGCCTGATCACGATCAGCGGCTTCCTCACGCCCGGCGGTGCGGCCGACTTCGGCTGGACGGCGTACTCACCGCTGTCGAACGGCATCAGGTCGCCCGGCGTCGGGGGCGACCTGTGGGTGATGGGCCTGTGGATGGCCGGCCTCGGGACCATCCTCGGCGGTGTCAACTTCGTCACGACCATCGTGACGATGCGGGCACCGGGGATGACGATGTTCCGGCTGCCGATCTTCTGTTGGAACGTGCTGGTGACGTCGATCCTGGTGCTGATCGCGTTCCCGATCTTCGCGGCCGCGCTGCTGGTGCTGGAGGCGGACCGGACCCTCGGCGCGCACGTGTTCGACGCGGCCAACGGCGGGCCGATCCTCTGGCAGCACCTGTTCTGGTTCTTCGGGCATCCCGAGGTGTACATCATCGCGTTGCCGTTCTTCGGCATCGTCACCGAGATCCTGCCGGTCTTCAGCCGCAAGCCGGTCTTCGGGTACGTCGGCCTGGTCGCCGCGACCCTCGCGATCGGGGCCTTGTCAATCGCGGTCTGGGCGCATCACATGTTCACGACCGGGGCCGTGGCGCTGCCGTTCTTCTCGTTCATGACGTTCCTGATCGCGGTGCCGACCGGGGTGAAGTTCTTCAACTGGATCGGCACGATGTGGGGCGGGTCGGTGTCGCTGGAGACGCCGATGCTGTGGTCCATCGGCTTCCTCGTCACGTTCCTGTTCGGCGGGCTGACCGGGATCATCCTGGCCTCGCCGGCGCTCGACTATCAGCTGCAGGACTCGTACTTCGTGGTCGCGCACTTCCACTACGTGGTCTTCGGGACGGTGGTGTTCGCGATGTTCGCCGGGTTCTATTTCTGGTGGCCGAAGATGACCGGGCGGATGTTGGACGAGCGGCTGGGCAAGCTGCATTTCTGGCTGCTGTTCATCGGCTTCCACACGACGTTCCTGGTGCAGCACTGGCTGGGTGTTGACGGGATGCCGCGGCGGTACGCCGACTACCGGCCGAGCGACGGGTTCACCACGCTGAACCAGGTATCGAGCGTCGGTGCCTTCATCCTGGGCGCGTCGATGCTGCCGTTCTTCTACAACATCTACAAGTCGCGCAGGACACCACGGGTCGGGGTGGACGACCCGTGGGGCTGGGGCCGTTCGCTGGAGTGGGCGACCAGCTGCCCGCCGCCGCGACACAACTTCGAGAGCCTGCCGCGCATCCGCTCGGAGTCCCCAGCATTCGACCTGCACCACCCGGAGCTAGCACCAACCGCCCACAAACAACTCCTCTAGAAGAGCGCACTCCAGCAGGCAGCTCAGAGCAGACGGTTTAGGGCAGGCGCTGCAGCGGGCCGGCCAGCGGGCGGTTCAGGGGAGGCGTTGTAGCAGGCGGGTTAGGGCTTTGTCGGTGTGCTGGGGTGGGGGACTGGTGGAGGCGAGGAGCTCCAGGGCTTGGGTGTAGGCCTCGACGTCGTCGCGCTTGTCGAGGTACAGCGCGCTGGTGAGGTGTTCGAGGTACACGATGTCGGGCAGGTCTCGCTGCGGGAAGCGCAGCAGGCTGAACGCGGCACCGGTCGCTGCGTGCCCGGAGCTTTCGAGCGGGATGATCTGGACGGTCACGTTCGGCCGGGTGATCGCCTCGCGGAGTGCGTCGAGCTGATCACGCAGTACGTCGATGCCGCCGATCGGCCGGTGCAGGACCGACTCCTCGATGACCGCCCAGAGCCGCAGCGGAGGCTCCCGGTCGAGCGCGCGCTGCCTCCGGGTCCGGAGCGCGACGACGCGCTCGATGTCGCTCTCGCTCCGGGTGCCGCTCGGATCCAGCCGGGCGACGGCGCGCGCGTAGTCGGCGGTCTGCAGCAGGCCGGGGACGAACTGGATCTCGTACGTCCGGATCAGCTCGGCGGTCGCCTCGAGCCCCAGATACGCGTCGAACCACTCCGGTGTGACGTCGCCGTACCGATGCCACCAGCCCGGATCGTTCGCCTCGCGGGCGAGCTCGAGCAGCCGGTCCCGCTCCCGCGCGTCCTGCACGCCGTACAGACTGAGCAGGTCGGCGACGTCGCGCTCCTTGAACCCGACCTTCCCGAGCTCGAGCCGGCTGATCTTCGACTCCGACGCACGAATGGCCCACCCGGCATCGGTGCGGCTGACCCCGGCGCGCTCACGCAACTCCCGCAGATGACTCCCCAGCATCATCCGCAGCGCCGTCGGCCCCACCACACTTCGCCCCGCCATGAACCCGAGTCTACATCATGATCGAACAGATGTTCCCATAAACTCCGGACCTGTGATCGCACGGACGATTGCCCGGGCTGTTCCCGGATGGCCGGGAACGGACTCTCTGCCGGCCGGGAACGCGCAAGCTCAGGCTGGGAGTTGTCGGCGTCGGTGGTCGATGCCGAGAACTCCGAGGTGGTGACCGGCATGGAAGACCGCAGCCAGATCGAGCGGAACAAGGCGGTAATCAGGCGGTTCGTCGAGGAAGTCCAGAACGGCCAGGACTTCGACATCTACGACGAACTCAACGACCCCGATTTCGTCAACCTCAGCAGCCCTCCGGGCATCCCGCCGGATCGTGAAGGTGGCAAGGTGTTCCTCCAAGCCTTCGCGCAGGCTTACCCCGACGTAACCTTCACCATCCACGAGATGATCGCCGAAGGCGACCAGGTGGTCACCAGAAAGACGATGTCGGGCACCAACACCGGCGATTTCGCCGGCGTCCCGGCAACGGGAAAGCGGGTGACCTTCGAGTACGTCGACATCATGCGCGTACGCGACGGCCGAATCATCGAGCACTGGAACATCGTCGACCAGTACACCTGGCTAACCCAACTGGGCGTCCTGCCAACCCCATCCAACCCGCCGACGCCCGCCGCAACAGCCTAGCCACCGGCAATCCACCTGGACCGCCCTTTGCCGGCGCAAGGGGCGGTCGTGACGAAGCGGCGCCCATCGGCCAGAGGGAAGGCGTCCCAGGCTGCTCAGTGCACCCGAGTGCCGACCAGGAGCGAGTTGCGCACGTCGGGCAGCACAATCTCGGTCGCCACGAGCCGCGCATCACTGAAGAAGAACGAGCGCTTCGGATCGTGCACCCGGTACGGCGAATCCAGGGGCAGCAGCTCCATCGGGGTGACGTCGTCGTTCACCAATCGGCCGCCGATCCGCAGCAGCTCCACGATCTCCGGAGGCTGACGTCCGCCGTCCGCGAACAGGAGGTCGTACGGCGCTCGCAGCGCGAGCTCCTCGAACGCGTCACCGTGCACCACCTCGACGCGCGGTTCGTCCGCGAATACGCGTCGCGC
>DASXXB010000097.1:0-3344 GCA_036503355.1 Kribbella sp.
CCGGGGCGGCGGTGTCTACCGGGCACTGGCCACGGCCAACCGGTTCGCCGCGCTCGGCTGGAAGGTGACCGTGCTGACGGCCGACCGCGACACGTTCTTCCGGTTCACCGGTGCGGACCTGACCCTCGAGGAACGGGTCGATCCCTCCGTCGAGGTGGTCCGGGTCCCCTTCGAGTGGCCGATCCTGGAGGCCGACCTGCGCAAGTGGTCCAAGCGCCGGGCGCAGAACCCGAAGCTCTGGAGCAAGTGGCGCACCAAGCAGGACCAGATCCCGTTCCCGGAGAGCGGCTACGGCCCCTGGCGTTCGGTGATCGAGAAGGCCGCGGAGCGCATCCACCAGGCGCACAAGGTCGACCTCACGGTCGCCACCGCCAACCCGCACGTCGCGTTCACGGCGGCGTACCACCTGCACAAGAAGTTCCAGGTGCCGTACGTCATGGACTACCGCGACGCGTGGCTGCTGGACGTGTTCACCGGTGACCGGCTGCACGAGCCGAACAGCCGCGCCGCGCGCTGGGAGAAGAAGCTGGTCGAGTCCGCTCGCGAGGTCTGGTTCGTGAACGACCCGATCAAGGACTGGCACGAGAAGCTCTACCCGGCGCAGGCCTCGAAGATGCACACGGTCGCCAACGGCTTCGACCCGGACCTGGTGCCGGACACCCACGACCGCGGCGCCGTCACCGATCGCCCGCTGGTCTTCGGGTACGTCGGAACCGTGTCGCCGAAGGTGCCACTCAAGGAGTTCGTCGAGGGCTGGCAGCTCGCGAAGGAGCAGTCCGAGGAGCTGGCCGGCGCACGCGCGAAGATCTACGGCTATCTCGGGTACTACGCGCAGCCGCGGGCGGACATGCTCGCGACGATCAACGCCGCCGCCGACGCCGGGGTCAGCTACGAGGGGCCGGTCGGCAAGGCGGAGATCGCCAAGGCGTACGACGAGTTCGACGCGCAGTTGCTGATGCTGGGCAAGGGGCGGTACGTGACCAGCGGCAAGGTGTTCGAGTACCTCGCGACCGGGTTGCCGGTGGTGTCGGTGCACGACCCGGAGAACGCCGCGTCCGACGTACTGCGTGGGCATCCGCTGTGGTTCCCGGTCGCGGACGTGACGCCGGAGGCGATCGCGGCGGCGCTGATCGAGGCGGCGCACGCGGCGCGGACCGCGGACGAGGGGATCCGGGCGAAGGCGCGCGAGTTCGGTGCGTCGTACCGGCGGGACCTGCAGCTCGATCCGCGGATCGAGGCGCTGGCTGCGAGCGTGAAGGGAGTCGCGGCATGAGCAACGTCGTACTGCTGTCCACGCGGCGGTTGCCGCCGACGTACTTCGACCAGGTCCGCGAGGACCTCGGTGACCAGACCATCACGATCGACGTCGTCGGCTGGGTGGCGCCGTCCGCGTGGGTGGCCGACAAGGTCAACACCTTCACCCTGATCGGCCCCGGCCGCATGCCGGCCGAGCCGGCTCCCGAGCCCGAGGCCACCGAGCCGACCGACGCCGCGCCGGACGCCGTCATCGCGCCGGAAGCAGTCGCCGCCCCGGAGGCGGTCGTCGCCGACGAGGCAGCGGTAGCACCGGCAGCAGCACAGGTCGCCGCCGCAAACGACGCCACCGCGGCAGCTGCGTCCTCCTCCACCACCCCGCCCGCTGCGGCGAAGCCGCGGCCTACTGGGGCGAAGCGGGTTGTGAAGGCTGTGGAGTGGCGGGCTCGCAGGGCGCGGAAGGTTGCCGGGCGGATGTTGCCGAAGGCAATTAAGACGTCCGCGCCGGTCAAGTTCCTGCGGGGCAACCGGGTGAGCAAGGATCTCGGCAAGACCTACTGGGAACGCGTCCTCAGCCGTCGCGACGTGCTGGCGACCATCGACCGCGCCGACGTAGTGATCGCGCTGGACGCCGGTGCGATCTGGGCCGGCTGGAACCTCGGTCAGCGCAAGGCGAGCACCCCCGTGGTGCTCGGCCTGCCGGCCGCCCGCCGCGAGCTCGAGATGATGAAGGTCCCGACTACGTAATGGGTGACACAGTGACGGTGACGCGTGCGATTCGCGAGCACCTGCCGGCGCCGTTGGCCCGGACCGCGGGAGCGGTCCGGCGGCGCCTGCGCAGCTTGCGGTACTCGTACGCGCAGCTGCCGGCCTTCCCGCCGGTAGCGACGACGCCCGTGCGGATGCTGGTCGGCCCGACCAACTCCGCCGGGCAGGGCCACGCCTGGGCACAGGCGGCGAACACCCTGCCGGACGTCGACGCCGTCTCGTTCACCCTGCAACGCAAGGGACAGTTCGAGTTCACCAACGACTACGGCGTGCCGCTGGCGTGGTTCGGCCAGCCGCGCTGGCAGCGCGCCCAGCAGCAGTACGTCGTCGAGAACTACACACATGTGATGGTCGAGTCGCTGCGCCCGCTCTTCGGTGCCCGCGGCCACTCCGACGCCTCGGCCGACATCGAGGCGATGCTCGCCAAGGGCATCGACGTGAGCCTGCTGTTCCACGGCTCCGACATCCGCCTGCCGAGCCGGCACGCGAAGCGCGAGCGCTGGTCACCGTTCACCCCGGGTGACGAGCTGACCGACCGGCTCGAGCCGCAGGCCCGCCGGCACGCGGAGCTCGTCGAGTCGCTGGGCCTGCCCGTCTTCGTCTCCACGGTCGACCTGCTGGACGACGTACCGGACGCCCGCTGGCTGCCGGTCGCGATCGACCCGGCGCCCTGGCAGCAGGCCGCGCGGCCGTTGTTCGCGGGCCCGAAGCCGATCGTCGCGCACGTCCCGTCGAACGCGAAACTCAAAGGCACGCAGGAGATCGACGAGGTCCTCACCGATCTCCAGGACCGCGGCCTGGTCGAGTACCGGCGGATCACCGGCGTACCGCACGGCAGCATGCCGGCCGTGATCGGTGCAGCCGACATCGTCGTCGACCAGCTCCGGATCGGCCTGTACGGCGTGGCGGCCGCGGAGGCGCTCGCCGCCGGGCGCATCGTGGTTTCGTACGTCGGTGACGCCGTGCGCCGCCGGGTGCGTAGTCTGGCCGGGCGAGAGGTGCCGATCGTGGAGGCGGATCCCAGCACCCTGGGTGATGTTCTGACCGGCCTGATCGCCGACCGTGACGCCGCCGCCGAGCGGGCGACCGCCGGCCCCGGTTTCGTGGCGGAGCTGCACGACGGACGCCGCTCGGCCGAAGTACTGCAAAGCTGGCTCATCAAGAAGGAGACCCTGTGACGGCCCGCATCGCGCCCTCCGCCGACGTCGACGACAGCGCCCAGATCGGCGACGGTTCGTCGGTCTGGCACCTGGCCCAGATCCGCGAGAACGCGGTCCTCGGCAAGAACTGCATCGTCGGCCGCGGCGCCTATGTCGGGACCG
>DASXXB010000098.1:0-7697 GCA_036503355.1 Kribbella sp.
CGCGCCGCTGGCCACGTTCACCATCGCGTTCAGCAACGGCCAGTCCGCGATCGCGTCCGAGCCGTCGAGCATGCCTTCGGTCTCCCGGTACGGCGACGCGACGCTGCCGGTGTCCAGGTGGTCGCGGCCGATCACGATCGGCGCCTCGAGTTCACCGGAGGCCACCATCTCGTTGAACCGTACGCCGGCCTTGTCCCGCTCGCCCTGGCCGAGCCAGCAGATCCGCGCCGGCAGGCCCTGGAACGCGACCCGCTCGCCGGCCAGCTTGATCCACCGCGACAGGTGCTCGTTGTCCGGGAACAGGTCGAGAATGGCCTGATCGGTGCGCGCGATGTCGGCCGGGTTGCCGGACAGCGCCGCCCACCGGAACGGGCCCTTCCCCTCGCAGAACAACGGCCGGATGTACGCCGGTACGAAACCGGGGAACTCGAACGCACGGGCGTACCCGGCCTTGCGGGCCTCGTCCCGGATCGAGTTGCCGTAGTCGAACACCTCGGCGCCCGCGTCCTGGAAGCCGACCATCGCCTCGACGTGCCGGGCCATCGACTCCTGCGCCCGAGCAGTGAACCCAGCCGGGTCCTTCTCCCGCGCCGTCGTCCAGTCCTCGAACTCGACGCCGACCGGCAGGTACATCAACGGGTCGTGCGCCGACGTCTGGTCGGTGACGACATCGATCGGGGCGCCGCGGCGAAGTAGGTCCGGCACGATCGTCGCGGCATTGCCCAGTACGCCGATCGACAACGGCTTCCGTGCCTTCTTGGCCTCTTCCGCGAGTTGAAGCGCTTCATCAACAGAAGACGCCCGTACGTCGAGGTACCGGTGCTCGATGCGCCGCTGGATCCGCGACTCGTCGACGTCGATGCAGATCGCGACGCCGTCGTTCATCGTCACGGCCAACGGCTGCGCGCCGCCCATGCCGCCGAGGCCTGCGGTCAGCGTGATCGTGCCGGCCAGCGAGCCACCGAACTTCTTCTCCGCGACCGCGCCGAACGTCTCGTACGTGCCCTGCAGGATGCCCTGCGTGCCGATGTAGATCCACGATCCGGCCGTCATCTGGCCGTACATCGTCAGCCCCATCGCCTCGAGCTTGCGGAACTCCTCCCAGGTGGCCCAGTCGCCGACCAGGTTCGAGTTCGCGATCAGCACCCGCGGCGCCCACTCGTGCGTCTGCATGACGCCGACCGGACGGCCGGACTGGACGAGCATCGTCTCGTCGTCCTTCAGCGTGGTCAGCGTGCGGACCATCGCGTCGAACGAGTTCCAGTCCCGGGCGGCCTTGCCGGAACCGCCGTACACGACGAGCTCGTCGGGGTGCTCGGCGACCTCCGGGTCGAGGTTGTTCTGGAGCATCCGCAGCGCGGCCTCCTGCTGCCAGCCGCGGGCGGTCAGGGTGGTGCCGCGGGGCGCGCGGACAGGACGTGGTCCGGACATGGGTGATCCAGCCTTTCTAGAGGAGCGGGCCGGTGACGGCCTCGGTTGCTTGCAGATAGGTGCCGTCAGCAACGAGCTGGACGGAGTGCTCGAGTTCGGGGGCGAGGAAGCGGTCGGTGGCCGGACCCTCGACGTACTGCCGGAGTGCTTGCCTTGCAGCCGCGGTGGCCGGCGCGGGATCCAGCGGCGCGCGCAGGTCGAGCGCCCGCGCGGCGGTCAGGATCTCGATCGCCAGCACCCGCTGCAGGCCGTCGACCGCCTTGCGCAGCTTGCGCGCGGCGGACCAGCCCATCGACACGTGGTCCTCCTGCATCGCACTGCTCGGGATCGAGTCGACGCTGGCCGGTACGGCGAGGCGCTTGAGCTCGGAGACGATCGCGGCCTGCGTGTACTGCGCAATCATGTGGCCGCTGTCCACGCCGGGATCGTCGGCCAGGAAGGCGTTCAGGCCATGACTGCGGGCGACGTCGAGGAAGCGGTCGGTACGCCGTTCGCTGATGCTCGCAAGGTCCGCGACGGCAATCGCGAGGAAGTCGAGCACGTACCCGACCGGGGCGCCGTGGAAGTTCCCGTTCGACTCGACGCGGCCGTCCGGCAGTACTACAGGGTTGTCGATCGCGGCGGCAAGCTCGCGGTCGGCGACCGAGGCGGCGTGGGCGGCAGTGTCACGGGCGGCGCCGTGCACCTGGGGCGAGCACCGCAGCGAGTACGCGTCCTGGACGCGGTTGCAGTCCGGGCCGCGGTGACTGGCGACGATCGCGCTGTCCTTCAGGATCGCGCGCAGGTTCGCGGCTGCTTTTGCTTGGCCAGGATGGGGTCGCAGGGCCTGCAGATCCTCGGCGAACACCCGGTCGGTGCCGAGCTGCGCCTCGACGCTCATCGCCGCAGCCAGGTCGGCGGTCTTGAACAGCCTCTCGAGGTCGGCGAGCGCGAGGACCAGCATGCCGAGCATGCCGTCGGTCCCGTTGATCAGCGCGAGACCTTCCTTCTCCGCCAGCACGATGGGCTGGAGACCGTTGGCTGCGAGGGCCTCGCCGGCGTCGCGAAGGTTGCCGTCGGCATCGCGGACCGGGCCCTCGCCCATGATTGCCAGCGCGACGTGCGACAGCGGCGCGAGATCGCCAGAGCAGCCGAGGCTGCCGTACTCGTGCACCACCGGCGTCAACCCTGCGTTGAGCAGACCGGCGTACGCCTGAGCGGTCTCGACCTTCACGCCGGTGCGGCCGGTGGCGAGCGTGGACAGTCTGAGCAGGGCGAGTGCGCGGACGACCTCGGTCTCCACCTCGGGTCCGGAGCCGGCCGCGTGCGATCGGATCAGGCTCCGTTGCAGTTGCGCGCGCAACTCCGGCGCGATGTGCCGGGTGGCGAGCGCGCCGAAGCCGGTCGAGACGCCGTAGTGCGGGGTGTCCGCATGGGCCAGCGCCTCGATCGCGGCACGCGACTTCGCGATCTCCTCGAGAGCCTGGTCGTCGATCCGTACCTGGGCGCCGTACCGCGCGACCGCGACCACCTCGGCCGGGGTCAGCGGGCCGGTGCCGACATTCACTGTGTGTTCCACCCGAACATTGCACCGCGCCGGATCGATCCCCGACAGCAGCGCCGTACCACTTTCTGTCTCGGATCTGAGACGAAGGTGGCGACCCTCGGTAGTCGTAGAGTTCTTCCATGGTGTTCGAGATCCGGACGGCGCGGCCGGAGGATGCGGCGGGCGTCGCGAGGGTCTGGGCGGCCACGATGCCGCAGCTGGTGAAGACGGCGCGCGCGATCGAGCTGCAGCTGAGGCACGGCCGGAGCCAGGAAGTCCTGATCGCCGTCGACGGGCCGGACGTGGTCGGGTATGCGAACCTCTACCCGCCGCCGCCGGACGCCGAGGCGCCGCGGGTACGGATCACGATCCAGGTGCCTCCGGAGTACCGCGGACGCGGGATCGGAAGTGCGCTGACCGAGGCCATCACGTCGCGGGCCGTCGCGCTCGGGGCCGGGCGGTTGCTGGTGGCCGTCAGCGACGACTCCCAGGACTTCGCGACGAAGCGCGGGTTCACCATCGGGCGGCGGATGACGCACTCCGCGGCGGACCTGACCGCGGCGCGCGAGCCGCTCCCGGCGCCGGACGGGCTGCGGCTCGTGACGTACGACGAGTTGGACCCGCGACAGGTGTACGACGCCGAGGTCCAGGTTCGCGACGACGACCCGAGTGGGCTGTCCGGCGGACCGCAGTACGACGAATGGGTGCAGACGTCGTGGGACAACCCGGACTGCCGGCGCGACCTGAGTATCGCCGTACTGGACGGGGACCGGGTGTTGTCGTTCGTGACCACGACCGCGGACCCGGATCGCAAGCTGATCTGGTCGAACCTGACCGGGACGATCCCGTCCGCGCGCGGGCGCGGACTGGCGAAGGTGGTGAAGTCGGTGGCGCTCGCGCGGGCCCGCGACGCCGGGTTCACGGTCGCCTCGACCGGCAACGACGCCGCGAACGAGCCGATGCTCGCGGTGAACCGGTGGCTCGGCTACCGCGAGACGTCGGGCGCCTGGACCGCGGAGAAGGCGCTGTGAAGCGGCTCGCGGTTTCGCTGACGTTCTTCCTGGTGCTGTCGCTCGGCGTCGGGCTGCTGGTGTCCGGACGCGAGTTCATGGACTGGGGCGTCGCCGGTGGGTTGTTCGCGATCGCCGTACTGGGCGAGGGCTTCCGGTTCTGGATCCGGCGCAGCCGCGCGAAGAAACGGGACTCGGCCGGCGTGTGAGGTTACGCTGCCGTTGTGAGCGGCAACGTTCCCGCCTCGACCCGCACGCTGCGGGTACTCACGTTCCTGGCCACCCAGCCCGGTCCGGTACCGATGGAGCGCATCGCGTCCGCGGTCGGGCTGCCGCGCTCCTCGACGTACCACTTGCTGCGGGCAATGATCGACGAGGGATTCGTCGTCCATCTGCCCGAGGAGAAGCGGTACGGGCTCGGGGTCGCGGCCTTTGAGATCGGATCGGCGTATCTGCGGCACGATCCGCTCGAGCGGCTGGCGCGGCCGCTGCTGGTCCAGTTGGTGCACGAGATCGGTCAGACGGCGCACCTCGGCGTACTGCACGGCCGGGAGCTGGTCTATCTGCTGAAGGAGCAGCCGCCGCGGCCCGTCACGCTGGTGACCGATGTCGGCGTACGGCTGCCCGCGACGCTCACTGCATCGGGCCGGGCGCTGTTGGCCGAGCTGCCGCCGGCCCAGGTACGGGCGTTGTTCCCGTCGGCGGAGTCCTTCGTACGTCGGACCGACCTCGGACCACAGTCGCTCAGCCAGCTCCGCCGGATCCTGGCCGACGAGATACGTCAGGGCTTCGCCGTCGAGGACTCGTTCATCACGCCCGGTATGGCCTCCGTGGCCAGCGCCGCCGTCGACCACGCCGGCCACCCGGTGGCCGCCATCAGCGTCACCTTCCCCACGGCCACCGTCCCACCCGCCGACCGCCCCCAACTGGCCCACAAAATCCGCCAAGCCGCCAAAGCCCTGACCCGCCGGTTACACGGATAGAACAGCTGACAGCAGAGGCACCGCACGGTGGAACCGCTGGTGCCGGAGGTACTAGCTGTGGGAATGGAGATCGGACCCACGCGTGCTACGCGGGCGCTTACTTCGTCGCTGCGCTCCTCAACGCACCCACTCCGCGCGCTCCCACCCACCCCCCGGCTCAGCGCCGGAGCATCCATTTCCGGCTCGCGCCGGGAGTTGTCGGCTACCGCCGACGAGTTGCTCGCTGGCGCTCGCGCATGACTGCCATGCCGCGCGTAGCACTCTGGGCGGAATCGCTGTCATGCAGTGACCTACGTCTGAGGTTCGTGCAAGAAGTCCCCCCGGATCGGGAAGAAATCCTCCCCGATCTCTGGTCCCTTGACTGGCACGGTTGTGCACGAGATCCGTACGCCACGGCGGCTGACCTACGGCTCTCGTGCACAGAGTCGAACCGAGAACATGGTTCAGGAACGACCGCCGCAGGACGGCAGCGTTCTGCGCCTCGCGAGCCCCGTTCAACCCGAGCTCACCGAACGAGGTTGGCCGGTGCTCCGTGGAGCTTCCAAGCAGTGAACCCACTCCGGTCCGGCTGGGTCGGAGTGGGTTCGGTTACCAGGAGGACTTGGTGATGCCTGGTAGTTCGCCGCGGTGGGCGAGTTCTCGGAAGTGGATTCGGGAGATGCCGGCCTTGCCGATGTAGCCGCGGGGGCGGCCGTCGAGGGTGTCGCGGTTGCGGATGCGGACCGGGCTGGCGTCTCTCGGGAGCTTCTGGAGCTTCAGTTGCGCGTCGGCGCGGTCGGCGGTCGACGCGTGCGGGTCGGCGACGACCGCCTTCAACCCGGCTCGGCGCTCGGAGTAGTGGGCGGCCGTGCGGCGGCGATGCTCGTTGCGGGCGATCTTGGCCGTGGTGGCCATCTACCGCTCTTCGCGGAAGTCGACGTGCTCGCGGAGCTTCGGGTCGTACTTGCGAATGATCAGCCGATCGGGATTGTTCCGGCGGTTCTTCCGCGTTACATAGGTGAACCCGGTGCCCGCGGTACTGCGGAGTTTGACGATGGGGCGGAGGTCGTTGCGCTTGGCCATGCTGTCCTTTCTCTCGTCAGGCAGAACACCTGCCGACTGGCAGACATTCCGCCGGACAGGGTACTTTGTACTGGTTATCGTTTTCAACAAGACGGGAGAGCCGATGCTGCCGGTGACCTTGCTGACGGGGCTCGACGACACGTTCCGCGGCGCCGTCGCGGGGAATCTGCTGGCCGCAGCCGGCCCCACAGCCGTCCTCGTGGAGTACGACGTGAGCGCCCTGAGCGCGGGCTCCGTCGTCCGGATCGCCCGCACCGCCACCGGCGTGATCGACCGCGAGGTGATCACGATGGACCACCCGTGCGTCTCGTGCGCGATGCGCGGCTCTCTCGTGCAGTTGCTCGCGAGCATCGCCGCCGTCGAGCGGTACGCCGTGGCGATCGTGAACGTCCCGGCCGCCGGCGACACGCACGCGATCGCGACCGAGCTCGACCACGACCCCGGTCTCGACGTCGCCACGATCGTCACCACCGTCGACACCGGCAGTGTGATCGCCGACCTCACCGGCGATCAGCTGATCCGGGAACGCGGCATCCCGACCGCCGCCGAGGACGGACGAGCCATCGCCGAGGTCGTCGTACGGCAACTCGAAAGCGCGACTGCCGCGATCCTGAGCTCCGACGACGCCACCGTCCGCGAGCTCGTCCAGGCAATCGGCCCGCAACTGTCCGTGCACACGACACCGGCCGGTCTGCTCGGCGTACGGCGGCCGCGTCCCGTCGTCGAGCCCGGCTCGATCGCGGCGCCGGCCGACGGACTGACTTTCGTCTGGCAGTCTGGGCGGCCGTTCCATCCCGAGCGGCTGTACGACGCACTCGAGGACCTCGTCGCCGGCTCCGCGCGCGGCCGCGGCACGCTATGGATCGCGACCCAGCACCGCACCCGGCTCAGCTGGGACAGCTTCGGCACGAACATCGCGATCGGCGCCCTCGGCCCGTGGCTCGCCGACCTCCCCGCGGACCGCTGGCCGGCCGTCGGGCAACAGCACCAGGCCCGGTCCGCGCTCGAATGGCACCCCGAGTACGGCGACCGCGCGTCGTACCTCTCACTCACCGGCCCCGCGCTCGACGTCCGGGAATTACGGGAGCTCCTCGACGGTTGTGTCTTGCGTGCGGACGAAGCGGTCCACCCCCTGACCGATCCGTTCGCCCCCTACTTGGAAGGAAGTACCGCAGCATGAAGAAGGACATCCACCCCGACTACCGCCGGGTCGTCTTCCGGGACAAGTCCGGCAACTTCAGCTTCCTCACCGGTTCCACCCGCGAGAGCAACGAGACCGTCGTCTGGGAGGACGGGAACACCTATCCCGTCGTCGACGTCGAGATCTCGTCCGCCTCGCACCCGTTCTACACGGGCCAGCAGCGCGTGATGGACACCCAGGGCCGCGTGGAGAAGTTCCGGAAGCGTTACGGCCAGAAGTAGTCCCGCAACAACAACCAGCCCGTCGTCCCCACCGAGGACGACGGGCTGTTTTCTTTGGTCGGACCAGCAGGCACCGAAGACGGACGATCCAGCCGCCGACGTGCCCTAGCGTCGAGCAGATGAAGCGTTGGGCCGTCGTTCTGTTCTTCCTGGCACCGTTCGTCGGCGAATACCTGCTCGGCAACCAGCCGATCGGCAATCTGGGCACGATCTTCCTCTACGCCCCGATGTACGGCGGCGGCGCGTTGCTGATCCGCGAGCTCG
>DASXXB010000099.1:0-5171 GCA_036503355.1 Kribbella sp.
ACTGTCGGTGGCACCCGGCAAGATGGTCGGCGTGAAGAAGACCAGCGCGTTGAGCCGGTTCTCGCCCGCGACCCGGGCGTGGTTCGGCGACGTCTTCGAGGCGGCCACCCCGGCCCAGCTCGAGGCGTGGGACGCGATCACCGCGGGCCGGGATGCGCTGGTGGTCGCCCCGACCGGCTCCGGGAAGACGCTGGCCGCCTTCTTGTGGGCCCTCGATCGATTGGCCACCACCCCACCGCCGGAGGATCCCAAGCTGCGCTGCCGCGTGTTGTACGTGTCGCCGCTGAAGGCACTGGCGGTCGACGTCGAGCGCAACCTGCGCGCGCCGCTGATCGGCATCCGGGAGACTGCGCGGCGGCTCGGTGAGGCGCCGGTCGAGGTCGACGTCGCGGTGCGGTCGGGTGACACGCCGGCCAGCGAGCGACGACGGTTCGCCTCGCGGCCTTCCGACGTACTGATCACCACGCCGGAGTCCTTGTTCCTGCTGCTGACCTCACAGGGCCGCGAGTCGTTGCGTGGCGTCGAGACGGTCATCGTCGACGAGGTGCATGCCGTCGCGGGCACCAAGCGCGGTGCGCATCTGGCGCTGACCCTCGAGCGTCTCGACGAGCTGCTGCCGACGCCCGCGCAGCGGATCGGTCTGTCGGCGACGGTGCGTCCTGTGGAGGAGGTGGCGCGGTTCCTTGGCGGCGAGCGCCCGGTCACTGTCGTGCAGCCCAAGTTCGCGAAGCAATGGGATCTGAGCGTCGTGGTCCCCGTCGAGGACATGGCCGAGCTGGCCGCGACCGAGGTCGAGACCTCCGGTTCGGCGGCCGGTCCGCCGCAGCACGCCTCGATCTGGCCGCATGTGGAGGAGCAGGTCTTCGATCTGATCAGTCAGCACAACTCGACCATCGTCTTCGCGAATTCGCGCCGTCTCGCCGAGCGCCTGACGGCCCGGCTGAACGAGATCGCTGCCGAGCGCGCCGAACTGGAGCTTCCGGAGCTCGGCTCGCCCGCTCAGCTGATGGCGCAATCCGGTGGATCGCTGGCCGCGCCGCCGGTGATTGCACGCGCCCACCACGGCTCGGTCAGCAAGGAGCAACGGGCACTCATCGAGGCCGATCTGAAGTCCGGCCGCCTGCCGTGCGTGGTCGCGACCAGCAGCCTGGAGCTCGGCATCGACATGGGTGCGGTGGACCTGGTGATCCAGGTCGAGGCGCCGCCGTCGGTCGCGAGTGGCCTGCAGCGCGTCGGTCGTGCTGGGCACCAGGTGGGCGCGGTGTCGCGCGGTGTGCTGTTCCCCAAGTTCCGCGGCGACCTCATCGACACGGCCGTCGTTGTGCAGCGGATGCGCGACGGCCTGATCGAGAGCCTGCACATCCCGGCGAATCCGCTCGACGTCCTCGCCCAGCAGATCGTCTCGATCGTGTCTCTTGACTCGGTCGACGTGGACGAGCTCTTTGCTCTGGTACGACGCTGCGCGCCGTTCGCGACCCTGCCGAGATCGGCGTACGACGGCGTGCTCGACATGCTGTCCGGTCGCTATCCGTCGGACGAGTTCGCCGAGCTGCGACCGCGGATCGTCTTCGACCGGGTCAGCGGGGAGATCTCCGGCCGTCCGGGGGCGCAACGGCTCGCGGTGACCAGTGGAGGCACGATTCCGGACCGCGGTCTGTTCGGCGTGTTCCTGGTCGGCGAGTCGACGAACCATCGGGTGGGCGAGCTCGACGAGGAGATGGTCTACGAATCGCGCGTCGGTGACGTGTTCACCCTCGGCGCCTCGAGCTGGCGGATCGAAGACATCACGCACGATCGTGTGCTGGTCTCCCCGGCTCCGGGTCAGCCGGGGCGGTTGCCCTTCTGGAAGGGCGATGCGGTCGGACGGCCGGCGGAGCTCGGTGCGGCGACGGGCGCGTTCGTCCGCAAGATGGCGTCGTTGCCGGCAGGCAAGGCGGTCGAGCGTGCGCGGACCGCCGGCCTGGACGAGTACGCGGCGAACAACCTCGTTTCGTATCTCGCCGAGCAGCGTGATGCGACCAGCCGGGTGCCGGACGACGTGACGATCGTTGTCGAGAGGTTCCGCGACGAGCTCGGCGACTGGCGGGTCTGCGTGCACTCGCCGTACGGCGGGCAGGTGCACGGGCCGTGGGCGCTGGCGATCGCCGCGCGGCTTCGCGATCGGTACGGGATGGATGCGCAGTCGGTCTCGGGTGACGACGGGATCGTGCTGCGGCTGCCCGAGACGGACGAGGCGCCGCCGGGCGCGGACCTGATCCTGTTCGATCCGGCGGACATCGAGGACGTGGTGACCACCGAGGTCGGTGGGTCGGCGCTGTTCGCGGCGCGGTTCCGGGAGTGCGCGGCGCGCGCCTTGTTGCTGCCGCGGCGCAATCCGGGGCGGCGGTCACCGCTGTGGCAGCAACGGCAGCGGGCATCGCAGTTGCTGAGTGTGGCAAGCAAGTTCGGTTCGTTCCCGATCGTGCTCGAGACGTTGCGCGAGGTCCTCCAGGATGTGTACGACCTGCCCGCGCTGAAGGACCTGCTCACCGGGATCAGCGAGCGCCGGATCTCGGTCGTCGAGGTCGAGACACCCGAGGCTTCGCCGTTCGCGAAGTCCCTCCTGTTCGGCTATGTCGGCGCCTTCATGTACGAGGGCGACAGCCCACTCGCCGAGAAGCGCGCGGCGGCGCTGGCGCTGGATCAGAGCCTGCTCGCCGAGCTGCTGGGCCGGACAGAGCTGCGTGAGCTGCTCGATGCCGAGGTCGTACTGCGGACCGAGGCCGAGCTGCAGCGGCTGGCCGAGGACCGCCGCGCACGTGATGCCGAGGGTCTGTTCGACGTACTGCGGATCATCGGGCCGCTGTCCTTGCCGGAGGCGATCCAGCGGTGCGTCGAGGGATCGGATGCGGAGACCTGGCTGACCTCGCTGGCGGCTGCACGGCGCGTCGTACGAGTCCGGATCGCGGGTGAGCATCGATGGGCGGTCGTCGAGGATGTGGCGCGACTGCGCGACGCTCTCGGCGTGCCGCTGCCGCCTGGCGTCGCAGAGGCGCACGCGGAGCCCGTCGCCGATCCCCTGGGTGATCTCGTGTCCCGGTACGCGCGCACGCACGGACCGTTCCGGGCGATCGATCTCGCGACCCACCTCGGGATCGGTGTCGCGGTGGTCTCCGAGGCGCTGCGGAGGCTGGGCGCTGCAGGGCGGGTGGTCGAGGGCGAGTTCCTGCCGGGCGGGCTCGCGCTCGAATGGTGCGACAACGAGGTGCTCCGCCTTCTGCGCCGCCGTTCGCTCGCCGCACTGCGGAAGGAGGTCGAGCCGGTCGACCCGTCGGCGTTGGCACGGTTCCTGCCGGCGTGGCAAGGGATCACCAGCGGTCGCGGTCGTGGGTACGACGTACTTCTCGCCGCGGTCGAACAGCTCGCCGGATGCGCGGTTCCGGCGTCCGCGCTGGAGTCGATCGTGCTGCCGTCGCGGGTGCCCGGGTACCAGCCGTCGATGCTGGACGAGTTGACCGCGACGGGCGAAGTGGTGTGGGCCGGGTCAGGTTCGCTGCCCGGGACCGACGGTTGGGTGTCATTGCACCTGGCGGACAACTGCGATCTGACACTGCCTGACCCGGATCCGGCGTTCGAGCTGGGCGACACCCACCAGGCGGTTCTCGACGCACTGTCAGGTGGCGGTGCGTTCTTCTTCAGGCAGTTGAGCGATGTGGTTGGCTCGAACTCCGGCGTCGTGGAGGACGACACGCTGGTCGGCGTCCTCTGGGATCTCGTCTGGGCCGGATACCTCACGAACGACACGCTGACGCCGGTCCGATCACTCGTCGGCGGCGGCCGAGGCAGTCATCGCACGCGACGTACGACGCCACGTGCGCGACCGGGACGCCCGGCGCGACCCGGTCGGCCGGCGATGCCGTCACGTAGCGGGCCGCCGACCGCGGGCGGTCGGTGGTCGTTGCTTCCGGCCCGTAGTTCGGACGCGACCCGGCGGGCGCATGCCGCAGCCGAGACCCTGCTCGACCGCTACGGGATCGTCACGCGCGGGTCGGTCATGACCGAGCGGACGCCCGGTGGGTTCGCGGCTGTTTACAAGGTGCTGAGCGCGTTCGAGGAATCCGGGCGGTGCCGGCGCGGGTACTTCGTCGCCGGTCTCGGGGCGGCGCAGTTTGCGCTGCCCGGAGCGGTGGACCGGCTGCGCGCCCTCGCCGACATACCCACGACCGAACCGGAAGGCCCGTTCGGTCCGCCTGGCCGGTTCGGGCCGGGCGGTCAGCGGACGGATGGCTCACGCGCCGGGGCGCCCGGACGCCGCAAGGACGAGCAACTGAGTGCGCGTGCCGTCGTACTGGCGGCCTCGGATCCTGCGAACCCGTATGGTGCTGCGCTGCCGTGGCCCGAGCGGGACAACGCCGGCGGACACCGCCCGGGCCGCAAAGCCGGCGCGCTCGTCGTGATGGTCGACGGGCAGCTGATCGTGTACGTCGAGCGCGGCGGCCGGACCGTGCTCAGCTTCACCGAGGATTCCGACCTGCTCCAGCCGGCGGTTGACGCGCTGGCGCTTTCGATCCGCGACGGTCAACTCGGCAAGCTGAGCGTGGAGACGGCCGACGGTGAACAAGTTCGGCATACCGCCTTCGGGGACGCGCTGGCCAAGGCCGGCTTCCATGCAACACCTCGCGGCCTGCGGCTCCGGGCGTGACTAGATGCCTGAAGGAGATACCGTCTGGCGGGCGTGCAAGCGACTGAACCAGGCCCTCGCGGGGCAGGAGCTCATCCGGACGGATTTCCGCGTTCCCACCTTGGCCACGACCGATCTGAGTGGTCGGACGATGCTGGAGGTCGTTGCCCGCGGCAAGCACATTCTGATGCGACTGTCCGGCGGGCTGACGCTGCACAGTCACTTCCGGATGGACGGCAGCTGGCATCTGTACCGGCCCGGTGAGCGATGGCGCGGCGGGCCGGCCCACGAGATCCGTGCTGTCCTCGAGGCGGCGTCATGGACCGCGGTCGGATACCGGCTGCCCGTCCTGGATCTCGTCGCAACCGCTGACGAGGCCAGCGTGGTCGGACACCTTGGTCCGGATCTGCTCTCACCGTCGTTCGACCGAGCAACGGCGATCTCGAACGTCGAATCCGATCCCGCGCGCACCATCAGCGAAGCGCTCCTCGACCAGCGCAACCTCGCCGGG
>DASXXB010000100.1:0-10730 GCA_036503355.1 Kribbella sp.
GGACACCTCGCTCGCCGAGGTCACCGTTGTCGTGCCGGTCCGAAACGCTGCGGCGCGGAGCCGGACGGTGACAGTGACCGCCGAGTTGGCCGGAGCCACGGTAAGCACCACGGTCGAGGTGGCTGCCGGCGCGAGCACCGACGTCACCTTCGCTCCGGCCGACCATCCGGTACTGCGAATGCGCGACCCCGGGCTGTGGTGGCCGAACGGGTACGGCGATCCGACGCTGCACCCGCTGACAACGACTGCGACCATAGGCCGCTCCAGCAGCGACAAGCGCACTGTGCAGGTCGGGCTGCGCCAGTACGGCTACACATACGAGCAGCCCGTGATCGTCCCACCTGGTACTGACCACTCCACACCGCAGAGCGTGGAGCTTCCGGCCCAGCACGCCCGCTACGTACGCATCCAGAGCGGCAAGCGGGCCACCGCCTGGGGCGTCTCGATGTGGACGTTGTCGGTTCTCGACAGCAGCGCCCCGGAGACGGACCTCGCGCTGCACAAGACGGCCACCGCCTCGTCGACCGACAACTCGTCCAATCCGCCATCGAACGCCGTCGACGGCGACGCCGGCACGCGCTGGTCGTCGGGCTACGAGGACGACCAGTGGATCCAGGTGGATCTCGGAACCGCTGTCACGTTCGACCGGGTGGTGATCACCTGGGAGACCGCCTACGCCCGGACGTTCGTGGTGCAGGTGTCGGACGACGCGACGAGCTGGACCGACGTCGCGTCGGTGGACAACGGCGGCACCCAGCTGCAGATCAGTGTCAACGGCGTACGGGTGCTATGCCGCGGCGGCAACTGGGGCTTCGACGAACTGCTGCGCCGGGTGCTGCCGCACCGCATGGACGACACGGTCGCCATGCACCGGGACATGAACTTCACGATGATCCGCAACTGGGTCGGCTCCAGCAATCGCGAGGAGTTCTTCGCAGCCTGTGACCGCAACGGCATCCTCGTGTGGAACGACTTCTGGGCCGGCGACGCGATCTTCCCGCCGGACACCCAGGTGTTCCTCGACATCGCCGCCGACACGATCATGCGCTACCGCCACCACGCTTGTGTCGCGGTGTGGTGCGCGACGAACGAAAGCGACCCGCCGGCCGCGATGGACGACGGCCTCAAGGCGCTCATCGCGGCCCACCAGCCCGAGATTCTCTACCAGGGCAACTCCGCCAGTGGCATCGTGACCGGGCACGGCCCGTACTCGTGGATCGAGCCGGCGCAGTACTTCGACCCGGACACCTACTTCATCGGCAGCTACGGCTTCCACACCGAGGTCGGCATCCCGACCGTCCCGGTCGCGGAGAGCATGCGCCGGCTGGCCGCGGACGCCCCGGCCTGGCCGATCGGTGACGTCTGGTACCTGCACGACTGGTGCACCAAGGGCGGACAGAACCCGGAAACGTACCGTGCGGCCATCGAGGAGCGGCTCGGGGTGGCGACCGGCCTCGACGACTTCTGCTCCAAGGCACAGCTGGTGAACTACGAGAGCATGCGCGCGATCTTCGAGGCGTACAACGCGGCGATGTGGAACGACGCCTCCGGCGTACTGCTGTGGATGTCTCACCCCGCCCACCACAGCACCGTCTGGCAGACCTACGACTACGACCTCGACGTCAACGGAAGCTACTACGGGGCGCGCAAAGGCTGCGAGCCGCTGCATGTCCAGGCCGATCTGGCCACCTGGCAGGTGCACGCGGTCAACCAGACTGCGCACGACCTGGCTGGAGCACAGGTGCGAGCCGAGCTGCTGGGTCTCGACGGTACGCCGCTCGAACGGGCGCGGACGGCAACGGTCGATGCGCCGGCGTCCTCTGCGGTACCGGTGTTCACGATGCCGTTCACTTCGGCGCAGCCGGCGCTGCACGTACTCCGGCTGAGCCTTGTCGACCGCGACGGGGCTGAACTCTCCACGAACGTCTACTGGCGTTACCGCACCGCACAGGATCTGCGAGGTCTCACCGCTGCGGGCAGCACGGAGTTGTCGCTGCACGCAGGGTCGGTGCGCAGTTCGCGCGGACGGGCCGGGGCTGTGGTGACCGTGCGCAACACGGGCCGCGTGGTCGCCGCCATGGTCCGGCTCTCGGTGCGCGATGCGCGGACCGACGAGCGCGTCCTGCCGGTGCGGTGCAGCGACAACTATCTGTGGCTGATGCCGGGCGAGTCCGCGACCATCGACGTCGACTGGCCCGACCGCGGCATGCCACCGGGGCAGGCGCGCTTTGTTGCCGAGGGCCTCAACGTGCCGAAGCGGATCGCCTAGGGTGCGAGGCCCCGGGGTCAGAAGGTGGCGATCGGGTTGACTGGGCTGCCGGAGGTGCCGGCGAAGCGGATCGGGGCGAGGGACAGGTGGAAGTCCCACTGGTCAAGTTCGGCTGCCGTCGTCGCGCACGCTTCCAGGTCGCAGTTGTCGAGCAGCCACAGACCCATCGCGACCAGGCCCACGGCGTGCACCGGCATCGCCAGGTCGTCGTACCCCGACGGCTGAACGTCCTGCGGAGTGTCAGCCCCGATCAACGCCACCTGCCGCTCCTGCAGCCACGGCAGACACGACGCGTGCCAACCGGCCTGCGTGACGCCGCCCGTTATGCCGGCCTCGTGCCGAACCCGGCCGTAACCGGTCCGCAGGAACACCGCATCGCCGGGACGCACCTGCACGCCCTGGCGCCGTTCGGCCTCTTCGAGGTCCTCGGGAAACACGCCGTCACCTGGTTCCAGCGACGGCACGTCGCGGACCCGCGCGATGTCGAGCAGGACACCACGCGTCACGATCCCGTTGGCCGCCGCGGTGACCGCTCCCCACGCCGAGCCCGTCGCGGCGTCGACCAACGAGTGCGACCGCCCGTTGTACATCGTGCCGTCCCAGAAGAGGTGGCAGGGCGAATCGACATGGGTGATCGTGTTGCCGTGGAACAGAATGCCGAGCCGCTCGTTCGAATAGCCCCAGTGCCGGTCGTTGCGGAATCCGGGCAGCGGCATGTTCTCGGCACCCGGCGTGTCGGCGAAGCACGGGCACGTCGTCGTCGACCGCTCCATCTCTTCCGGTACGGCGATCTCCCACGCACACGACACGCTCCGGCCGTGGCGCACGGCCCGCGCCGCCGCCAGCCGGACCTCGTCGGTGATGTGGTTCAGGGTGCCGCGCTCGTCGTCATCGCCCCACCGCCCCCAGTTCGACAACGTGTCGAAGTACCGCAGTACGTCGTTCTGCGTGGGAACCGCTCGTCCTGCCATCGTCATTGTTCTTCTCCTCGGTGGTGATCAGACAGCCGGGACTTCACGGTGGGCGAGCCGGCGCGCCGGCATCCGGGCATCGGACAACCGCAGGCCGGGACTGAGAATAGTAGTGACGGCGAGGGACATCACCGCCAAAACGGTCATCGTCGTACCGACCGGAAGAAGCTGCGCCATGAGCCCGGCGAGGGTCGCGCCGATCGCTTGCATCGCCTTCAAGCCGTTGGCCTGCAGGCCCAAAGCCTGGCCGCGGACGTCCTCGCCGGTCAGCGCGATCAGTCGCTCCTGCAACAGCAACGTCGATGCGAAGCCTGTCGACGCGATGGCGATCGCGCCAACCGCGACGGGCAGGCTGAGCGGCAACACAAACAGCAGGTACGGCGCGGCGAGCAGGAATCGCAGCGGCGAGACGAACCTCTGCCGCAGCCCATGTGGTACGAACCGTCCGGCAGCCATGTCGCCGAGCAGCATGCCCAGCGCGGCCGCGACGAACAGCGCGGCCGCGGCCTGTGGCGCATAAGGGACGAACAGGGCCTCGCACCCCACCACCAGGCCGTTGGGCACCCACATCGACAGGTAGACGGCCCGGCGCGCCCGCGTGGAGAGCAACTCCCGGTTGACCCGCCAGGTGACTGCTACGGAGGGCCGCCCGGACGCGCGCGGCGGACGGGGACGAAGGCCCAGGCGCAGTACCAGCGCCGCGCAGGCAGCCAGCGCCGCGCCGGTGAGCAGCGTGGTCCGCGGCGACACCACGGAGATCAGTACGCCGCCGAGCGCGAACCCGGCCACCTGCATCGCGCCGACCGACATGTTGAGCACCGACCGGCCGAGCACGTAACCGTCCGGCGGCAGGATCTCGCCGAGCAGGCCGTACAGCACACCGGCGCCGATCGACGTGACCAGACCTTGCGCGAGGATCACCGCGAACATCGCCGGCATCGGCAAGCCAGGCATCGCCAGCAGCAGGCCGGCTACCGCGGCCACGAGGGCGACCAGCGTCAGCGCGGTCCGCGGCGGAACCCGGTCGGCAACTGAAAGCATCGTGGTAGCGCCGATCAGCCCCGCGAACGACGCCCCGAACATGCTCAGCGCCGAGAGCAGTGGCGACTCCGTCCGCGCATAAACCAGCGTGGCGAGCGCGAGCCCGGCGAGCGTGGTCGCGGCGACCTGCGCGCACGAGGCGCCGAACAGCGGGGTGAACTCCGGCGTGCGGAACAGTTCTCGGTAAGTACGCATGTCAGGAGTCTCGGCAGCGTCGTCCCGTTCCGGTAAAGTTTCGCGTGGAGGCGAAACATGGGGATCTGGCTGATCGACGCCGATGTGCTCGCCGGCAGCCGGTTCCGGACCTCGGCGCTGGCTGAGACAGTCGCGACGCTGGGCGCGCTCGCGGGGTCGTGGCCGCTGCAACCCGGCCAGCTCACCCGCCCGGCGCAGCAGCGGGCAGCGTTCCAAGCCCGGATGGCCGACGATCCCGTCGGCCGCGCGTTCGTGAAGGCCGCCTTTCAGCCGACCTGGCTGACCGACATCCTCTGCCCTCCGCCGCACGACGACGAACACACCTTCGAGGACGAGATGCAGCGCATCCGTGCCGCGTCGGCCGCGGCGCTGCGCGCCGACCTGGCGAGCAACGACCCCACGCTGAACGCGTCGGACCTGCCGAGCCGGATCTGTGCCGTCCTCGACTGGGTCTGGGCCGAGACGGTCGAACCGGACTGGCAACGCCGCGAGCGGGCCTTCGAGGCGGACATCATCGCGCGGACCCGGCGGCTGAGCACGAGCGGTTGGGCGTCCGCTCTCGACGACATGCGGACCGGGATGCGATGGCTCGGCGACGGGCAGCTCCGGATCAACGCCTACGACTATCCACCGCTCGACCTGGCCGAGGGGCAACTGCTGTTCATCCCCACCACCAGTGCACGCGGCTGGGTCGGCCGGCGTCGACCGCGCCACTACTCCGTGGTCTATCCATGCGCCGGGCTGCTCGCCGAGGGCCGGAGCGCCGCACCAGGCGCGCTACGTCGCCTCATCGGGCCCGCACGTGCGACCCTGCTGAGCCTGCTGGACACCCCGATGACCACCACCCAACTGGTCTCGGTCACCGGATTCGCCCTTGGTGCCGTAGGCAACCACCTCAGAATCCTGCTCGACGCGCAGCTCGTACGCCGCCGCCGCGCCGGACGATCGGTGCTCTACTACCGCACCCCCGACGGCAACCGCCTGATCCGCGCGACGGCCGACAACGAAACACCCCCAAGCTGACACCAAACGCCTCGCGAGGAGTCTTGCGCGGAGTACGGCGTACGCGGTCTGCCACGCCGTCGTCAGGTGCTGGCGTTCCTGCCCTGGGCGGCTCGGGATCTGGGCGTGCTGCCGGCTGGGTCGGGTGAGGTGTCTTGCAGGTCGAGTTTGCGCTGGTAGAAGTCGTACGCCGCTTGCTTGCTCATGCTCAGGGCGCTGCCGACCTGGCTCCAGCTGGCGCCTTCCTCGCGGGCTTGGCGGATCATGTGCCATCGCGCACCGGTGAGCAGCTCGACCACGCGCTGACTGGCTCGCAGCGCCTCCAGGCCGGTGACACCGGGCAGCTCGCCCAGCGCTTTCACGAGCGTCGCGACCGGGTGGCCGTCTTCCTCGGCCTCCTCGATGCGGCGCTCGTACAGCGCGCGCTGATCGCTGACTCGCAGTACATCGAGTAGCTCCTCAAGGCTCCTGTTGTCCTTAGCCGCCGGAGGCTGCGCTGTGTCGCTGGCCATCCCGTCAAGATACCTTGACGAGCAACGGAATGCCACCGGTCGTCAAGTTGTCTTGACGGCTCGTGAGAGTCAAGCTACCTTGACGCTATGAGTTCAGATGCTTCACCCCGCGTGGATCGGGCCGGACGAGTCGGTATCGAGAGCGCCTCCGCGAGTGAGATCCGCTCGCGGAAATTCACCTCGGCCGAGCAGTTCGCACGGCTTGCAGTCGAGCTGCACAGCTCGGGTGGGACGGAAGAAACCGTTGGGGCGGTCGTCGAGTTCGCGCTGCAGGCACTGAACTGCTCTCACGCCGGCGTGGCGCTGGCCTGGAAACAGGGACGGCAACTGGAGATTCCCGCGGTCACCCATCCGGTCGTGGCCGAGATCTACCAAGTGCAGATGGGCGGCCAGGACGGACCCTTGATCGAGTCGATGCGGGACCACTGCGTCGTACGGGTCGACGACACCGCCGTGGAGGATCGGTGGCCCGACTGGGCCGCCAGGGTCCTCGAGCTCGGCGTGAGAAGTGTTCTCGACGTTCCCTTGACCACCGGGAAGGCGATGGTCGGCGTCCTCGGCCTGTACTCGGCGCACCCGTCCGCCTTCGGGCCCGACGAGGTGGCCGTCGCGCACATCCTGGCCAGGCACGCCTCGGTCGCCGTCGCGAACGCCCGGAACGAAGAGAACCTCGCGGCCGCGGTCGACGCCCGAAAGCTGGTCGGACAGGCCATGGGCATCCTCATGGAACGCTTCGATCTCGACGGAGACCGGGCATTCCAGGTTCTTCGCCGCTACTCCCAGGACAGCAACCGCAAGCTCCGCGACGTCGCCCAGGACCTGATCGACACCCGCAAACTGCCCCGCTCACCCGAGAAGCCGTAGCGCCAGGACCGGGACGAAACGCTCGGGGTGCTTTTGCCGATAGACCCACTGACCGGTCGAAACTGCGGCACGAGGAGGCGAAGTGAAGCTGTCCCGGTTCCCACGCCGTGATCCCGAATCCGTTCGCTGGGACCTCGACGTCCTGCGCCGGCTGCGGCTCCTGGCCCGCCTGGTCACCCTGCCGGCTCCCTCCGCGCCCGACCCGGTACTCGCGGACGACGCAGCACTCGACGCCATCGCCCGGGACCGCTGAAGGCACGATGAAGGGCAATGACGTCAACCTGCGGGCTTTTCGTCACGCTCGTCGTGCGCGGTGACACCGACCGCGATTTCTCATTGATTCGGGGTGCGGCGGCTACGCCGTCTGGGTGATTCGGGCGGGCGCGCGGTCTCCTACGTTGAGTTCATCCGTAGGGGTGGGGGGAACGTCATGTCCGGATGGTTGTCGCGCGGCCGCCGGCGATTCCTGGCAGCGGTGGTCGCTGGGGTCATCGCGCTGTCCGGGCTGGTCGCGGTAGCGGGTGTGAGTTTCGCGGCCCAGGCGGTCGACGAGGTGCACTACACGTTCACGTCGCAGACGTCGGTCGCGATCGACTGGCGCGGTGACGCGAACGACGTCCGGTGGGGTCCGACATCCGATTACGGCAATACGGCGCAGGGCGTGGCGCCCGCGTGGACGCCGTGGTCGTCGGCGGGTCCGTTCTGGCAGCTCGAGCTCGGCGGGCTGGCGCGCGGTACGACGTACCACTATTCGATCGGGGGCGGTCCGGACTACACGTTCCACACGCCGCCGACCGGGAACTTCCGGTTCGACGCGATCGGTGACGTCGGCGACACGGTGAGCTTCTCGAAGCTCGGTGCGACCTTCGCTGCGATCGCGAACGACGAGCCGTCGTTCGTGCTGATGGTGGGCGACCTGACCTATGCGAACGCCTCCGGCGCCAGCATCAGCGTGGTCGATCAGCACTTCAACGACGTCATGAATTCGTGGGCGACAACAGCGGCGTACATGCCGGCCTGGGGCAACCACGAGTACGACGTACCGGGATCGGACGACCTGCGCAACTACAAGGGCCGGCTGCTGATGCCGAACGCGCAGGCCTCGCCGGGATCGCCGGCGATCTCGTGCTGTGGCAACGACTGGGGCTGGTTCGACGCGGGCCCGGTGCGGTTCATCGAATACCCGGAGCCGTGGACCGGTGCCTGGGCGGACTGGCAGACCAAGGCCAACGTGCTGATGAACCAGGCGCAGAACGACCCGTCGATCAAGTACATCATCACCGACGGGCATCGGCCGGCGTACTCGACGGGCTACCACCCGGGTGAGGCGCAGCTGGCGAGCATCCTGGATTCGTTCGGCAGCTCGTACAGCAAGTACGTGCTGAACATCAACGGCCACTCCCACGACTACGAACGCTTCCAGCCGATCCAGGGCGTCACCCACATCACCGTCGGTACGCCGAGCTCGGTCGAGCTGCCGTGGACGAGCACCGACCCGCGTACGGCGTTCCGGGCCATGCACCTGGCGCACCTGCGGGTGGACGTGTCCGACACCGGTCTGCGTATCCAGTCCGTGTGCGACCTCGCGACCAGCAAGGACGACACCACGTGTGCGCAGGGGAGCGTGCTGGACGAGTACACGATCGGCACGCCGCCGTCGACGCCACCGAAGACGCAGTACTACGTCGACAAAACGGTGCCCGGCTGCTCGGACTCGGGTCCTGGTACGGCGGACTCGCCGTACTGCACGATCACCAAGGGAGTGGCGCGGCTGCAGGCCGGATACACGCTGTACATCGGCAACGGTACGTACGCCGAGAGCGTCAAGCCGGCCGTGTCCGGCACGGCCGCGGCGCCGATCACCATCACCGCCTGGCCTGGGCGAAGTCCCACCATTACAGGCGTCACCAATGGTGTCTACCTGTCGCAGAAGAGCTACATCACGGTGTCGAACCTGGTCGTCACCGGCACGGTGACCGATGGCATCTACGTCACCAAGAGCGATCATATTGTTGTCAGCGGCAACCGTGTGTCCGGATCCGGGCACCCGGCGTCCGGCCAGACGGCGCCCGGGATCAGCATCCGCGCGACCAATTCGTCGCAGGTGCTGAGCAATATCGTCGATCACAACAACGGCACCGGGATCTATGTCACGAACACCAGCACCGACACGCTGGTGGCCGACAACGAGGCGAGCTTCAACGCCGAGGGCTGGCAGCGCAACGCCAACGGGATCAACATCACCAGCGCGGGCAACACTGTGTTGCGCAATGTCACCCACGACAACGAAGACTCCGGCATCCAGTTCTACACCGGCGCGAACAACGGCCTGGCTGCGCTGAACGTGACCTACAACAACGGTGATCACGGCATCGACAACCTCAACGTGACCGGCGGACGGGTCATCTCGAACACCGTCTACCGCAACTGCACGAGTGGCATCAACGTCGAGGGTACTTCCGGAAGCTACGTGGTCGAGAACAATGTTGCCGTCGACAACGCCGTGTACCCGGCGTACAACGGGATCGCGTGTGCCCGCAGGGCCGGGAACATCGGGATCTGGGACTCTGCCCCGCCCACCACGACCGTTGACCACAACCTGGTGTGGCTGACGAAGTCGGGCACGCTGTACGTGTTCAAGTCGGCGTACACCTCGCTCGCCGCGATGCAGGCGGCCAGCGGGCAGGAGGCCGCGGGGGTGCAGAGTGACCCGCTGTTCTTCGACGCGCCGACGTGGGACCTGCAGCTGAAGTCCGGCTCGGCCGCGATCGATCGTGGCGACTCCGCCGTCTCGGGTGCGCAGCCGCTCGACATCCTCGGCAACGCCCGGGTCCGGGACCCGAACGCGGACAACTCGAAGGCCTCAGGACCGCGCCTGTACGACGATCTCGGCGCCTACGAGTACCAGCCGGACGTCGCTCCGGCCCCGACACCGCCGACCGCACGGCTGAGCGTCACCCCGGCCAGCGGTACGACGCCGATGGACGTCACCGCGAACGCTGGTGCATCGACCGACCCGCAGGGCCAGACCCTCAGCTACGCGTTCGACTTCGGTGACGGCAGCCGGACCGGGCAGCTGTCGTCGAGTACCGCCACGCACACCTACACCGCCGCCGGCACCTATACGGTGACCGTGACGGTGACGGACACCAACGGTCTCCACGACTCGGCCACCCAGACGGTCACCGCCTCGGCGCCTGCGCCGACTGCACCGACCGCTCGCCTCACTGTCACCCCGGCCGCCGGGTTGACCCCGCTGCAGGTAACTGCCGACGCCAGTGCGTCGAGCGATCCGCAAGGTCAGACGCTCAGCTATCGCTTCGACTTCGGCGATGGTACGACGACCGGACCGCAGGCCTCGGCTTCGGCGACGCACACCTACACGACCGCGGGCAGCTACACCGTCTCCGTGACGGTCACGAACACGAGCAGCCTGTCAGACACCACCAGTTCCGGCGTCACTGCAACGGCGCCCGCCCCGCCGACCGCGGTCCTCAACGTCACGCCTGCCTCCGGACTGCCGCCGATGCAGATCACCGCCGACGCGACGGCATCGACCGACCCACAAGGCCAGCCGTTGAGCTACGCCTTCGACTTCGGTGACGGTACGACGGCAGGTCCGCAAGCGACGGGCTCGGCGACGCACCTCTACAACACCTCGGGCACGTACACCGTGAAGGTCACCGTCACCGACACGAGCGGGCTGAGTGACAGTACGACGCAACTCGTCACGGTCGCCGTACCTGCCTCGCCCCCGACGGCTGCGCTGGCCGTCTCGCCGACCTCCGGGGTGGCGCCGCTGCCGGTCACCGCCGACGCCAGTGGCTCGACCGATCCGCAGGGTCAGGCGCTCACGTACA
The DNA here is from genome assembly GCA_036503355.1 of Kribbella sp. Taxonomy (GTDB): domain Bacteria; phylum Actinomycetota; class Actinomycetes; order Propionibacteriales; family Kribbellaceae; genus Kribbella. The sequence continues at coordinate 10,715 of DASXXB010000100.1, forward strand.
CGTTCGACTTCGGCGA
>DASXXB010000101.1:0-10869 GCA_036503355.1 Kribbella sp.
AGGCCTTTCACATCGACGTACCGAGCAAACCTCGGGTGATCTGGAAACCTATGTTGCCGGAGGCAACCGCCTTCGGGACGAGCCGGCGGCTCGCGACCGCGGCGATCGTGTCGAGCCCGATCCGCGCCTGCTCGGCCGCGTCGCCGGTGGCCACCGCGTCGAGGTCGTCGCCGTACGTCGCCACCGTCTCCGGGTCGTTGCTGAACTCGACGACCGGTACGAAGCGCTGCGCCGACAGGGTGCCACCGGCAACATGCGCGAGGATCTGCTGGACACCGGTCGCCCCGAACCCGGTCGCGGTCTCCATCCAGTCCGTTCCCGGCATCCGCATCACGTGCCAGCCCGGAGCCGCAAGCCGCTGCCCGTGCGCGACGGTCGGCCCGACCGCCTCGGTGGTCCCGAACGCCGCCGTACGGAAACCGTCGTGCGCCAGCAGCGCGCCACGCGAGGACAGTACGACGGAACCGCCGGAGCCGACGATCTCCCGGCCGATCAGCGCCAACGCCTCGGCGGTCCGGTCCGAGAGCGGACCACGTGCCTCCAGGCCGATCGTCAACGCGCCTAGATCACCCGACTGCTCGACGGGCGCCAGGAGGTCGAAGCCGCTGAACCAGGCCTTGACCCTGCCGCCGACCGCCTCGAGACCGCCGTCGCCCTGGATGCTCGCCCAGCCGAACCGGGACGGATCCGCGCCCGCCTCGACGAGCCGCGAACGGAAGTAGTCGTTGTGCGTCTTCTCGCAGCCGTGCTCGAGGAGCAGCGCCATCCGGGTATTCGGGTGCAGGAGGTACCCGAGCATGATCCGCGCGAACGTCTCCTCCGACGCGCCTCCGCTGCTGCCGCAGCCCTCGGTGTGCGGGAGCGCAACCATCCGGGTGACCGCGTCGCCGGCCCACTTCTCCAGCTCCGCCTGGGCCGCGATCCGCAGCGCGATCTGACCCGAGCAGAGGCTCGTCGGCAGGATCAGGCCCACAGCCTCCGGCACCAGGCGGTCGTCGACCTTCAGGAGGTTGGTGAGGGTGCGGCCGTCGGTTGTCAGTCCGGGATGTGGCAGGCCGTCGAGTGGGGCGTCACGGTCGTCGGCCGGTAGGTCGGTCAGCTTGCGGGCCATCCGTCCGTCGGTGCTGATCGAGATACCTTCGCGCGGAGCGGTCTGCTTCCAGTTCCGCCAGATCGACACCTGACTGTGCCCGGCCCGTTCGCCGGCCGTCTTCTCGCCGGACGCGACCCTGACGACCAGGTCGAACGTCTCCGCGGTCAGGTCCGCCATGGATGTACCGGTCAGGTACTTGCCGGCGTCGACGTCCATCTCGGCGTGCAACCGCTCGTACCGCGCGCTGGTCGTGACGAACTTGAGCGTCGGAACGAACGGAAAGTTCGTGATCGAGCCGTTTCCGGTGGTGAAGAAGATCAGGTTGCAACCGCTGCCGATCTGGCCGGCTACCGACTCGAGGTCGTTGCCGGGGCTGTCCATAAAGATGTAGCCGTCGCCGGGCAGTGGTTCGCCGTAGTCGATCACGTGGTCGAGCCGGACCTCGCGCGGAAGTTTCCGCGCCGCCCCGATCGACTTCAGCACGATGTTGTACAGGCCGCGGTACACGTTTCCGCCGGACGGGTTGCCCTCGGCGGTGTGACCGTGCCAGCCGACCCGTTCCTTGAACGACTTGATGGTGGCCAGAAAACGTTTCGCGGTGGCCAGGTCGCGGACGTTCTTCAGCACGTAGGGCTCGGCGCCGATCAGCTCGTCGGTCTCCGCGAGAACCGCGGTTCCGCCGTGCCGGATGATTTCCGCGCTGACCTGACCGGCGAGTGGGTTCGCGGAAATTCCGGAAAACGCATCGCTTCCACCGCACTGGAGGGCGATCTTCAGGTCGGCCAGCGGTACCTCGACGCGCGGCTGGGCGTCCACGACCGGGAGCCACGGCTCGATCAGCGCGCCCGCGGCGGTCAGGTCGTGTTCGAAGCCGGCCTTGCGGGTGAAGTACGCGTGCGGCACCTTGATCGACGGGTAGTTGTTCTCGGCAAGGAAGTTCTTGATCGCCTCGCCGGAGACGACGTCGCCCTCGGTGTCGACGATGAGTACGGCGCCGACGTTCGGGTTCAGCGTGAAGCCGCCGAGCGTGGCGAGCAGGAAGTGCAGGTTGTTCGGTACGTCGTCCTCGCCGCCCTCGGTGTGCGCGACCGGGACGACACCGTCGCCCGCGGCCACATGAGAGAAACGGCGCGCGAGCTCGGTGACGAACCCGCTGCTGCGTGAACTGGTCGCCAGCAGTACGACGTGATTCCGCGTCCCCGCCGGGCCCTGCTCCCGCGGGTAGCCGAGGAACGTACCGGGCTGCTCGACGCTCGTCACCTGGGCGCCGAAGTTCAGCGCGGACTCGTCCAGCTCGAACGGGTCGAGCGGCTCGTTCGTCGCGGACGGCTCGGCCGGCAGGCCCTCGACGCCGCGGGCGGTGACCGCGGCGAGGCTGGTCGGCGTACACACGTAGTCGCCCGGGACGAGGTCGCGGGAGGCGCGGGCGAACGCGGTGTTCCACGAAGTCAGGGCCGCGTCCTGTGCCACGGGCGTGACCACGAAGCGGTGTCCTTCGAGCACGGTGTGCGGCAGCGTGAACGACGTACCGCCGAGCTCGATCTCGGTGCCGGCGTCCAGCTGCCGGGAGGCGATCGCGACGTTGTCGCCCGGCTCGGGCAGCACGCCGACCTGTTCGAACCTCACCATTGTTCGCGACTCCCCATAGCTAGGCCGTACCCGAATCGTGCATGATGCATGATTACCAGTGTTACCCTGCCGAAACCTGACCGGTGGGGTCAAGGCCGCGACCAGATGCGGAGACACCCGATGAGCGAGCACGTGGCGCCGGTGGACCGGCGGCTGCTGCGGCGGCAGATGCTCGCCGACGACGTGTACGAGGCCATCAAGACGATGCTGATGGACCACGTCATCCGGCCCGGGGCCCGGATCTCGATCGACGGGCTGGCGCGGGAGTTCCAGGTGTCGTCGACGCCGGTGCGGGAGGCGCTGGCGCGGCTGGAGTCCGAGGGGCTCGCCGTGAAGGAGCCGCTGAAGGGCTATCGCGCGACGCCGCTGCTGACGCTCGAGGAGTTCGACGACCTGTACCGGTTCCGGCTGCTGCTGGAGCCGTGGGCGGCGCGGCGCGCGGCGGAGTTGATCTCGCCCGAAGGTGTTTCGCAACTGCAGGCCGAGCTGGCCAACGCGGTCGAGCCGACGTCGATCGACTACGCCGGGTACAAGTCGCTGACCGTGCACGACAACCGGTTCCACTCGCTGATCGCGTCGCTGTCCGGGAGCGAGCAGGTTCGCTCGGCCTTCGAGCGGACGCACTGCCACCTGCACATCTTCCGGCTGCACTACGACCGCGACATCGGCCCCGAGGTCCTCACCGAACACCGCGCCCTCGTCGAGGCGATCGCCTCCGGCAACCCCGGCGCCGCCGAGTCCGCGATGACCCAGCACATCGAGAACTCGATGACGCTGCGGCTGCGCCGCATCTACGAATGACCCGCCGTCCCTTCCCGCTGACGATCCCGCCGGAACTGACGGCGTACATCCTCGACTTCCACTGGGACCTCGAACTCCTGCACGCCCTCGACCTACCGGCGGTCGACCTGCCGGTCGCTTCGCTGGCCGACCATCTCGAGCTGCCGTTCTGGGCGTACGACGGACCGTTCCAGGTCACGCCCCGTCAGGTCGCGGCGGATCCGGTCACCTACCGTGCGCAGTACGAACGCACGCTCGCGGCCGACCTGCGCCATCCGATCGACGTGGTGCGCCGCCCGGACGATCGCATCACGGTCCTGGACGGCGTACACAGGTTGCTCCGGGCGGAGCTCGAAGGACGCCGGACGATCGCCGCCCGGGTTCTCGCTTGGTCCGAGCTGGAGCGCATCGCCGTACCGGATTAGCCGAGCGGCGCACCGCCGTACGAGACCTCGTTGCCGTCCGGGTCGTGGAACGTCGCATGCCGTACGCCGTTGTCGTACGTCTCGCGCACTGCCGGTTCGAGCCCGCGTTCGGCGATGCCCTTCAGCACCTCCTCGAAGTCCTCGACGAACAAGGTGTGCTGCGCGTGGCCGGCATGCTCCGGGACGACCTCGATGTAGAGGTACTGGTGTTCGCCCAGCTCCCAGACGGCCTCGATGTCATTGGGCAGGAAGGCCGGCGGCGCACCCAGCAGCTTCTCGTACCAGGCGACGGCCGTGTCGTAGTTGCTGACGGAGATGCCGGCGAAGAGGTCCATACCGGATTCTAGCGACCCCGAAGGACAGGAGGTATTCGCCCGCTGAGAGGAATCCGCCGGGGTGTTCACGCGTGCCGGATCCTGGCCGCGAGGACTACCTCCTGTCGTTCAGTCACTCAGGTGCGTCGCCGTGGTCCGGGATCTCCAGCTGTACGCCGCCTTGGAGGGCGGACTGGTGCGCGAAGATGCCGGGCAGGGTGTAGCGCGCGGAGACCCAGGCGTTGATCGGCGGGAGGGTCTTGTCGGCGACCGCGCGGACGAAGTCGTCGGCGAGGAAGTGGTGCGAGCCCTCGTGACCGTTGTGCAGGCCGTCGAACTCCTTCGGCAGCCGCGAGCGGTCGTGCACCGGGGAGAGGCCGGAGCGGAACGCGTCGCGCAGCGCCGGGTCGACGTTCGCCAGGTCCGCGTCGTCGCCGGTCGGCTTCGTCTCCATCAGGTGGCTGACGTCTTCGACGCCCTGCTTGTTCTGCCACAGTGTCGTGGTCGCGAGCTGCTCGAAGCTGCCCTCGGTGCCGAACACGCGCAGCCGCGACTCGCGAATGTGCGACGGGTACCCGACACGGCGCATCTCGTTGGTCCGCATGATGCTGCCGTCGGCGAGCTTGAACAGCGCGGTCGCGTTCGAGAAGTCGTTGTCGAACTGGCTGATTTCCTTGTCGAAGACGCCGTCGCCGCGGTCGTCCTTGACGCCGATCGCCGACACGTGGGTGGCGTGCTGGCCGGTCACCGAGAGAACGTTGCCGACGGCATGCGTCGGGTAGAGCAGCGGCGGGAACGACGCGGTCTTCTTCCAGTCGTCACCGCCGGAGTACTGGTACGCCGCGTAGAACCCGAGGTCCATGTCGTGGACGTAGTCGCCCTCGCTGTAGAACACCCGGCCGAACGCGCCGTCGGCGAGCTTCTGGCGGCAGTACACCGAGGACGGGTAGTAGAAGCTCGTCTCACCCATCATGTAGGTGAGCCCGGTCTCCTTCACCAGCTCGATGATCCGGGCGATCTGGTCCGCCTCGATCGCCATCGGCGCCGTCGAGTACACGTGCTTGCCGGCCTCGAGCGCCTTGATCGCCATCTCGCCGTGCAGCCAGCGCTGCGTGAAGATCGCGACCGCGTCCACGTCGGAGTCGAGCATCTCCTCGAACGACGTGTGCGTCACCGTGATGCCCTGTTTGGCGGCCATCTCCGCCGTCCGCTCCGGGACGACGTCGGTCAGCCGCACCTCCGACACGTCCGGATGCGCCGACCACAGCCGCAGGAACGAAGGGGCGAACTGCCCCGCGCCAACCACACCGATGTTGATTCCCATGCGGGATAGGCAATCACACATTTATGTTCCATGGAAGAACAAATTCACACGTTGGAACATATGCCGCCACCAGACCCGCGGATCCCCAGGCCATCACAATCGGCGACGGGACAGTACTCGCCGCGGGAGGTCGGGCTGAGGGGTGGATTGTGATGGCCTGGGGATCCGGGTCTAGCCAGCTGGGTGGAGGAGGTGGGGGTTGTCGGTGGTGATGCCGTCTACGGCGAGGGCGGTGGCCTTGGCGAGGGTTTCGGCGTCGGGGACCGGCCAGGCGGTGACGTTGAGGCCGGCGGTGTGGAGTTCGGTGACGGCTTCGGGGGTGAGGCCGTCGAGACCGCAGAGGGACCAGGTGGCGCCGGCGGCGCGGGTTCGGGTGATGACCTCCGCCGCCGATGGGGTGCGACCGAAGATGTGGCCGGTTTCCACCTCGGGGAACAGCTCGCGGATCGCGAGCAGGATCTCGGGATGGAAGGACGTGACCAGGGTCCGGGACGCCAGCGCCGGGTCCGACTTCAGGGACTGGGCGAGGAGCGGTACGGCGGCCTCGGCCTTCACCTCCGCCTGGATCCGGACGTCGACGGCGGCGACCGTCTCCGCCCAGGTCGGGATCCGCTCACCGGAGCCGGCATCGAGTGCACGCAACTCGGCGAGCGTCAGCGAAGCGACCTCCCCCGACCCCGAGGTCGTCCGGTCGACGGTCGCGTCGTGCATGATCACGAGCTCGCCGTCGGCACTCACCCGCAGGTCGAGCTCGATCTCGTCACATCCGTCCGCGACCGCCCGGCGGAACGACCGCAGCGTGTTCTCCGGCTCCGTCCCGAGCGCACCCCGGTGCCCGGTGATGATCACAGCGCGTCCTCCCGTTCGATGACGGTCACAGAACCTTCTCCTCGTAGAGGCGTTTTACCTCTTCGCCGATGGCGTCCAAACGTTTGGCGACCGAAGCGAACACCTTGTGCGGTTGGGCGTTGTCGGCATAGATCTGCTGCAGCCCGGTGTAGATCTGGACGTTGGCGTTGCGCCCGTACAACCGGATCGCGTCCTGCTGCCGTGCGTTCTCGAGCTGGGCGATCGCGACCCCGTAGTTCGGCTGCTCCGCGATCAGCTTCTTCAGCTCGGGGTCCTCCCGTGCCTTGTTCACCACGGGAAGGTACCCGGTCTGCGTCGTCCACCAGGCCGAGTTCTCCGGCTGGGCCAGGAACTGCAGGAACGTCGCCGCGGCCTGTTTCCGTTCGGTCGAGATGTTCCGCAGCATGCCGATCCCGCCGCCACCGGTGGCGATCCCGGCCGCGACCTCGGACGGGATGAACCCGGCCCCGACCTTGAACTTCGCCTTCGACCCGATGGTCTTCATCGCACCGGTCGACTCCTGGATCACGCCGACCAGCCCGTTCGCGAAGTCCGTACTCGGGCTGCTCGCCATGTACGCCGCCCCGAGGTCGTGCACCATCGACCGCTGCCACTCACCGGCCGCGACCGCACCGGCTTCGTCGATCGTCACGTCCAGACCGTGAGAGTAGGCGCCACCGAACTGCCACACGTTGCCCTGGAACTGCCAGTCGCCGTCGATCTTCGCGAACGCGATCGTCCGCAGCGACCGTCCGCCCGACTGCACCTTCGCCAGCTCAGGCACCCACGACCGCAGCTCGCTCCAGGTCCGCGGCACCCGGTCCGGCAGCCCGGCCTTCGCGAACGCGTCGCGGTTGTAGTACATGATCGGCGTACTGCGTGCGAACGGCACCGCCCAGCTCTGCCCCTTCACGACGTACTCGCCGAACAGCTTCTCCTGGTACACACCAGGCCCGAAACCATCCGTGAAGTACGAGTTCAGCGGCTCGAGCGCCTCGTTCAGGAAGAACCGTTCCCAGGTGACGTCGGACAGTACGGCGATGTCCGGCGCCTGCTTCGCGACCAGCGCGGCCGCGACCTTCTGCGCGACGTCGTCGTAGCTGCCCTGGAACTGCACCTCGACGTACACGTCGCTCTGCGAATCGTTGAACTTGGCAACGAGCTTGTCCACGGCCTTGCCGTTCACGCCGCCGTACGGCGACCAGAAGACCACCCGGGTCCGCTTCGCGTACTTGGACGGCACTTCACCGGCCGGCTGCGAGTAGATCGCGTCCACCGAACGGTATCCACAGCCCGCGAGCGTGAGACCCGCGGTCACTCCGAGGAAAGTACGACGTCTCATGCTCATCCCTTCAGAGCTCCGGCCGTGATCCCGCCGACGATGTAGCGCTGGGCGATCAGGAAGATCAGCAGCATCGGCGCGAGCACCAGCAGCGTGCCGGCCATGATCGTGCCCCAGGCCGCGAGCCCTTCCTCGTCCTTGAGGATCAGCAGCCCGACCGGCAGCGTCCGCATCGACGCCGTGTTGGTGACGATCAGCGGCCAGACGAAGTTGTTCCACTCCTCCACGGCGGTGATCACCACGACGGTGATCAGCATCGGCTGCGACATCGGCAGTACGACGCGCCACAGGGTGCGCAGGTGGCCGGCGCCGTCGACCGCGGCCGCGTCGGTGACCTCGGTCGGCAGGGTCAGGAAGTGCTGCCGCATCAGGAACGTCGCGAACGCGGACCCGATGCCCGGGATGATCAGCCCGGCGTAGGTGTTGATCCAGCCGAGCGACGCCACCGTCAGGTAGTTCGGGAGCAGGGTCACGTGGCCGGGGACCATCATCGCGCCGAGCACCGCGAAGAACAGGATCTTCTTGAACGGGAAGCGCAGGTAGGCGAAGGCGTACGCCGTCAGTACCGCGTTGATCACCTTCAGCGCCGTACCGGCGACGGTGATGATCGTGGAGTTCAGGAAGAACCGGTCGAACGGCGCCGCCTTCCACGCCAGGCTGAAGTTCTCCCAGGTGAGGTGCGGCCACCACGCCGGCGGCCACTGGTAGATCTGTGTCGGCTGCTTGAACGCCGTGGACAGCAGCCAGTACAGCGGGCCGAGGAACACGGCCGCCACACCGACCAGTACGACGTACTGGATCGCGCGTGCCTTCATCGGTAGTGCACCCGCCTCTCCATCACCCGTGCCTGCACGGCGGTGACCAGCAGCAGGATGACGAACATGATGATCGACAGCGTCGCCGCGCGGCCCGCGTTGAACGCCTGGAAACCTTCGTTGTAGATCGACCAGCTCAGCGTGGTGGTGGCATCACCAGGGCCGCCACCGGTCATCACCGCGATCACGTCGAACGCCTGGAACGTGCCGATCACCGTGGTGATCAGCAGGAAGAAGGTGATCGGGGCGAGCAGCGGCAGCTTGATCGCGCGGAACCGCGTCCAGGTCGACGCGCCGTCGATGGCGGCCGCCTCGTCGAGATCCTTCGGCAGGCCCTGCAGCCCGGCCAGGTAGATCAGTGCGGCGAACCCGACGTTCTTCCACAGGTAGACGATGACCAGGCCGGGCAGCGCCCAGTCGGAGTTGTTCATCCAGTCCGGCGGTTCGGCGCCGAACGGCTCGATCAGCGCCCGCATCAGGCCGTAGCCCGGGTCGAAGATGAACGCCCAGATGGTGGCGACAGCCGCGCCGGACAGCACATGCGGCGCGAACGCGATCGTCCGGACGGCGCCACGGCCCTTCAACGGCAGGTTGAACAGGAACGCCAGCGCGAGCCCGATCACCAGGCTGCCCGCCACGATCAGCCCGGTGAACACGACCGTGATCCACAGCGTCTTGTGGAACGCCGGGTCCGTGAGCGTACGGCCGTAGTTCACCAGCCCGATGAACTTCGGCCGGGCGGCGATCATGTTCCAGTCGGTCAGGCTGAGGAAAGCGTTGTAGATGATCGGCCAGTACGCGAACACCGCGATCACCAGCAGGTTCGGCGCGACCAGCAACGCGAACAGCCCGTACTCGCGACGTCTCCGCCGCTTCTGCTGGTCGTTGCCGGGAGCAATCGTTCGTTCGTCCGGATGGGCCCGGGCCGGTAGGTCCGTTACCGTCACACCGACCTCCTCGTGAGTAACTCGATCAGTGGTTCGGCCACCGAAGGGGCGGCGGCCAGAATGCCTTGCGGGAAAGGCCGTACGACGGTTGCGCCGGCCTCGCGGGCGATCAGCGCCCCGGCGGCCACGTCCCACGGCTGGATGACGTGCTCGTAGTACGCGTCCGCCGTACCGTCCGCGACCGAACACAGGTCGAGCGCGGCCGATCCGCCACGACGGATGTCGCGCACAGCGGGTAGCAAGTCTTGCAGTACGGCGGCCTGTTCGGCGCGACGCTCGGGGAGATACGAGAAACCCGTACTCACCAAGGCGGTCGCCAGCTCCCGCTCCCGCAACGGACCGAGGCGGTCGCCCTCATACCAAACCGTATGGTCTGGCGGCGTGTTGAACCCGCGGGCGGCGCGGTCGGCGAGGTTGCCACGGAAGGCGCCGGCGCCGCGGACGGCGGACCACGTCGTACCGGTGCGCGGTTGGTGGACGACGCCCGCGAGTGCGCCGCACTCGTCCTCGACGGCGATCGACACGCACCAGTCGGGACGGCCGTACAGGTAGTTGACCGTGCCGTCGAGCGGGTCGATGACCCACGTGAGCCCGCTGTCCGACGGACGGGACGCGCCTTCTTCGCCGAGCAGGCCGTCACCCGGGCGTGCCCCGATGAGACCGTCGACGATCAGCTTCTCCGACGCGCGGTCGGCCGCGCTGACCGGGTCGCTCGCGGAGGTCTTGGTCTCGACACCGGCCGCATCGATCGACAGGCTGTGCTGCCGCGACAGCAGCTCCTCCCCCGCCTCGAGCGCGAGCCGGACGGCCAGCTCGCGGAGGTCAACAGGGTTCGGGGCGGTGGGCATGCCGGTGAAATTATCACCGAACGATGGTTACGTATAGAGAATCATTGTGATTTTCTCACGAAGATCACATCCAGCAGCAGAATCGTTGCAATCCCACCGACCAGCAGGCCGAGCCGGTGCAGCCCGCCGTCGGTCGCGGGCCCGGCGAAGACGAGCGCGATCGCCGCCGCGGCGAGGTTCGCGCCGACGTACTGCGAGGTCCGGAACAGTCCCGCCGCGGCGCCGGCAACCTCCGGTGGCGCTGCGCGATAGACCGCCAGCTGGTTGCCCAGGCCGTTGAATCCGTTCGGTACGCCGAGGATCGCACTGATCCCGACCAGCACGACGACCGGCGTACCGGAGTGGACCCCGAAGGCGAGCGCACCACCCCCGACCAGCAGTCCGGCCGAACCGATGACCAGGAGCAACCGGTGACCGTGATGGCGCGCAAGGCGGGTCGCGAGCGCGACGGTGATCGCGCCCAAGGTGGCGATCGGCAGGACGACGAGGCCGACCTGTGTGGG